>JBCDFO010000299.1:0-6171 GCA_039177895.1 Bacteroidota bacterium | reverse complement strand
TTAATCCCCCTACCCGGAGAATCAAATGCCACGCGCTCGTAACCTCGTGGCTTCCCGTCGCCGTCGCCGCAAGATGCTCTTGCAGGCGAAAGGCTACTGGGGTCGCCGTAGCAACGTTCGCACCGTTGCCATGCACTCCGTTGATAGGGCGATGCAGTTCGCCTACCGCGACCGCCGCCAACGCAAGCGGCAGTTCCGAAAGCTGTGGATCACGCGTATCAACGCGGCGGCCCGGCAGAATGGCATGAGCTACTCGCGCCTTATCAGTGGGTTGAAGAAGGCCAACGTGCCTCTCAACCGTAAAGTGCTCGCTGACCTCGCCGTCCACGACGCGGAAGCCTTTACGTCCGTCGTCGAGCAAGCGAAGGCCGCCGCCTAGGCACGCCCTCGTTGCTCGACGAGAACGCCCGCCCTGCGATGCCCTCACGCATCGCGGCGCGGGCGTTTCTCGTTCTGCCATGCCGAATTCTGCTCTGCCGACTCCGCTTTCGCCTCTGTGTCATCCTGAGCGAAGCCGGAACGGCGAAGTCGAAGGATCTAGGTCTACCTCGGTGCTTCGAGTCGGACCTGAAAGCTGGCTCGCAAATCCCCCGCGTCCGCGAGGGCAAGCTCTTCGACTCGCTCCCCTCCCTCAGAATGACATGAGCCAGAGACGCGAGCAATCTTCGGCGTTGAATCCCCTACTGCTTCCGATCTTTTCGACTCGCCTCCATCTTCCCACCTTGTCATGCTGAACTGGATTCAGCATCTCCGCGGTGCCCTACTGGCCTGCCGTCTCATCCCCTCGCCGTCTCCCCAACTCCTGCCATGTCCACCGACCTCGACACTTCGCCTGACGCGCTGATCGCGGCGCTCCACGACGAGATCGCCGCCGCCAACCTATCCGACGCCGACGCCATCGAAGCCGCGCGCATCGACTGGCTGGGGCGCAAGAACGGGCGCGTGACGGCGCTCTTCGGACGCATGAAGGACGTCGCGCCGGAGGACCGACGGGCGTTCGGGCAGCAGCTCAACGCGCTCAAGCAGGCCGCCGAGGCCAAGCTCGCCGCCGCGCAGGACGCACTCAAAGCCACCGCACAAGCTGCCGGGGTCGACCTCGACCTGACGCTGCCGGGCCGCACGCCTGCGCCGCATGGCTCGGTCCACCCGCTTACGCAGACGCGCATGGAGATCGAGGCGATCTTCGCGGGCTTCGGCTTCGGCGTTGCCGAGGGCCCCGAGATCGAGGGCGACTGGCACAACTTCACCGCGCTCAACTTTGGCCCCGAGCACCCGGCGCGGGACATGCAGGACACGTTCTTCCTCGACCCGCCGCCGCCCGACGGGCCGGGGACGGTCCTCCGCACGCACACCTCGCCCGTGCAGGTGCGCGTCATGGAAAAAGCCATCGCCGAGGGCACCGGGCCGCCGATCCGCGTGATCGCGCCCGGCCGCGTCTTCCGCAACGAGCGCATCACCTACAAGTCGTACTGCCTCTTCCACCAGGTCGAGGGTCTCGTGATCGACGAGGGCGTGACCTTCGCCGACCTGAAGGAGATCCTCGTGCGCTTCGCCGAGGCGCTCTTCGGCGCGGGCGTGCGCATGCGCTTCCGGCCGAGCTTCTTCCCGTTCACCGAGCCGAGCGCGGAGGTCGACATCTGGTGGGCCGACGACAGCCTCCCCGGCGGCGGCCGCTGGATGGAGATCCTCGGCTGCGGCATGGTCGACCCCAACGTGCTCGACAACGTCGGCGTCGACGCGGAGCGCTTCACCGGCTACGCCTTCGGCATGGGCATCGAGCGGATGTGCATGCTCAAGCACGGCATCGCCGACATCCGGCTGTTCTACGAGAACGATGTGCGTTTCCTGAGCCAGTTCTAGCGAACGGGTCCCTGGTCACTTGTCCTTGGTCATTTGTTGTGGCAGTCGTCACTACGGACGTCGCTAAAGCCATCCTGGAAGAGCACCTCGTTGGTCGCTGGTACGCGATGGTTGAGATCGGAGACTGGTGGCGGCTCGCGTTTAACGACAGTATTTGGCTAGTCGCCCAACGCCTGACGGTGCCCGAGGAGGCAGACCTTCGCTCTCACCTTGAGACTTCCCCTCACATGCTTCTCGACGGCATTGACCCTGAGGACATCCCCATTGCTGTAGCTGTGCTCAGGAACCGACACCGGCGTGTCAGAAGCGTGGACTTATCGCCAGATGGTACCCTCGTGATTCATTTTGAGAATGAAGCGACGCTGCTATGTCTGTCTTCAGCTCCTGCAACTGACTGGCAATGGGCTATCAATCTCACAGGGGTAGACCCGTACAACGACTACACCGTCGCCTGCTTTCGACCGGAAGAGATCCACGCCCTTTGACCGTCCCTGCGCTCCTTCCTATCTAGCCGCCCTTTGTTTCCACCAGTAACAAAGGACTACTGACAACGGACGAATCCCCATGAACATCTCAACCAACTGGCTCGGCGAGTACGTCGCCCACGGCCTCGCGACGGACGACCTCGCGGACACGCTCACGATGCTCGGCCTCGAAGTCGAGGAGGTGACGCACGTCGGGCCCGAGGTGGACGGCGTCGTGGTAGGGCACGTCCTCGACACGCGCCCGCACCCCGACGCGGACCGGCTCACGCTGTGCACCGTCGATCTTGGGGCGCTGAACGTAGACGGCGAGCCGGTGCAGATCGTCTGCGGCGCGCCCAACGTAGCCGCAGGGCAGAGGGTGCCCGTCGCGACCGTCGGGACGACGCTGATGCTGCCGTCGCGCAAGGACCCGCACACCAAGGAGCCCGTCCAGATCAAGAAGGGCAAGATCCGCGGCCAGGTCTCGTTCGGGATGATCTGCGCCGAGGACGAGCTCGGCCTGGGCGACGACCACGACGGCATCCTCGTGCTGGACGAGAGCGCCGAGGTTGGGACGCCGTTCGCCGACTACCTCGAAGCGCAGGGCCTCGCCGAGCGCGACACGGTCATCGAGATCGCGATCACGCCCAACCGCCCCGACGCGACGAGCCACCTCGGCGTGGCGCGCGACGTGGCAGCCGTGACCAACCAGCAGCTTGCGCTGCCCATCGTGGACGAGCCCGATGCTGGTGGGGCTGTCGCGGAGCATGTCGGCGTTGAGATCGAAGACGCAGCGGCGTGCCCGCGCTACACGGCGATGCTCATTCGCGGCGTCACCGTGGGCGAGTCGCCCGCATGGCTCAAGCGCCGCCTCGAAGCCATCGGCGAGCGCCCGATCAACAACGTCGTGGACGTGACGAATTACGTCCTCTTCGAGCTCGGCCAGCCGCTCCATGCCTTCGACGCCGATCTCCTCGCCGGAACCGGTAGCAAGGAATCGAGCATCGTCGTGCGGATGTCGGAGCCAGGCGAGTCGTTCACCACCCTCGACGATGTCGAGCGGAAGCTCCCGGAGCACACGCTGATGATCTGCGACGCCGAGCGCCCGGTCGCCATCGCGGGCATCATGGGCGGGCAGAACTCCGAGGTGTCGGAGGGCACAACGAACGTGCTGCTGGAGAGCGCCTACTTCGACCCGATCACCATCCGCCGCGCAGCCAAGGGCCTCGGGCTCCAGACGAACGCGTCGTACCGCTTCGAGCGCGGTGTGGACCCCAATGGCGTCGTCCGTGCGGCTGCGCGTGCGGCTGCGTTGATCGCCGAGCTGGCTGGAGGCGAGATCGTCTCGGGCATCGTGGACGCCCACCCCGCGCCCATCGCGCCGAAGGCGATTGCGCTGCGCCCGGCACGTGTCGCTCAGGTACTCGGCGTGGAGATCGATACGAATGAGATCGTGCGACTGCTGACCGCCATCGGTATTGAGGTGGACGACGACGCAGGCACCGCGCTCGCAGCGTTCGCCGAGGGCGTGATGCAGGGCGAGTCCGCGGAAGAAGCCGCCGAGTCGGCAGACGACGCGGCACTTCGCTGTACCGTCCCGACGTTCCGCCCCGACATCGAGCGCGAGATCGACCTCATCGAGGAAGTCGCGCGGCTCTATGGCTACGACAACATCCCGCAGCCGGGCCGCACAACGGTGCCGCTGCGTCCGCAGGCCCTCGCGCCGAGCCTCGCGCTGCGCCATCGCACGCTCCAGCACCTCGTCGGGCTCGGCTTCCGCGAGGTCTACTCCAACTCGCTGCTGCCGAACGTCGTCGCGGAGCAATTCGCCGCCGAGTCGCTCGTGGGCGAGCCGTGGGCCGTCGCGGCGACGCTGAATCCGCAGTCGGAGGAGATGGCCGTGCTGCGCCCGAGCCTGCTGCCGGGCCTCCTCACGGCGATGGCGTACAACCAAAACCGCGGCGCAGGCGCGCTCCGCCTTGCTGAGTTCGGTCACGTCTACGGCCGCACCGCCGATGCTGCACGCACCGCAGAGTCACCGGTGGAGGGCTACCGCGAGCGCACGAACCTCATCGTCGGCATGAGCGGGCGCGTTCAGGACGCCGGGTGGGACCACGCGGCTCGCGCCGTTGACTTCTACGACGTGAAGGGCGTCGCCGCGCACATCCTCGACAGCCTCGGGTTGCCGCTCGACAGCACGAGCGTGTTCACCGAGGCGGTCACGACCGGCGATGACCTCCTCGCGTACCGCCTCGACCTGAAGCTGCCCGGGCGCGGCGGCGGCGTAGTCGTCGGCACCATCGCGCGAGTATCGGACGCGCTCATGGAGCAGTACGCGCTCCAGCAACCCGTCTTCTTCGCCGAGCTCGACTGGGATGCCCTCGTGCAGCGCGCCGCGAAGCGCCTCGGTGGCGGCTACGAGCCGATCAGCCGCTTCCCCATCGTCGAGCGCGACCTCGCCGTGGCCGTCGCGTCCGGCGAGCCCGTCGGGCCGATGCTGCAGACCGTGCGCAAGGCAGGCGGCAAGCTCCTCCAGGACGCCCGCGTGTTCGACCTCTACGAAGGCGAGCGCATCGAGGCCGGACTGAAGTCCGTGGCCTTCGCGCTGCGATTCGGAGCCGACCGCACGCTCACCGACAAGCAGGTCGACAAGCAGATGAAGGGCATCCTGAAGCAACTCACGCGCGAGCACAGCGCGACGCTACGAGGATAGTCGAGGGTCGAGGGTCGAGGGTCGAGGGTCGAGGGTCGAGGGTCGAAAAGGTGCAGTGCTCGTCTCTATGCGTCAAGTCTTTTCGTCCTCTCCCCAGCTCGTTCTGCTCCCCGTTTCCTTCGCGGAATCGACGCCGTACTTTATGTGTTACTTGAACCCGCTGCGCTGATGGCCTCTGACGTGCCTCCGACAACCGACCGCGCACCCCACCTCGTGGGCCTGACCCGGCTGCGCGCCCGCGTAGCCGAGGCGGTCCGTGAGATCGAGCGGTTGCGGGAGGAGAACGAGCGGCTGGCCGAGCGCATCGCTGAGTTGGAAGTCGCCGAGTCTGAGCGCCCAGCGCTTCCGCTCGAAGGGGACCGCGCGGCCATGCGCTCGCAGGTCCAGCGCTTCCTCGCGACGGTGGACGCGCTCCTGGCGCAGCCCACGCCCCCAGGTCCTGCTTCCGACGACGCATAGCCCGTCATGGAAGACCTCCACCCCACCGAGCTACTCCCGATCCGGGTACGGATCCTCGACCGCGAGTATCCGCTGAAGGTGCGCCCCGAGGACGAGGCGTCTACGCGCAAGCTCGCTGAGAGCCTGCACGCGCAACTGAGCGCGCTCAAGAAGCAGATTCCCCACCAGCCCGACCTCACGCTGGCCGTGCTGGCCGCGATGCGCCTCGCGGAAGACGCCGCGCGAAAGGACGCCGAGATCGAAGCGCTGCGGGCAAACGTGAGCGCAGAGACGGACGCCCTGCTCGCTAACCTCGATGCGGTCCTGGGAGGCGGCGAGCCCCAACCCTAACGACTCCCGAGCTTTGCAAAAGCTCCATGGAGCGGAGCCCTATGCAAACGGAACCGCGCACACGGATCGCACTATACGTGGCCGTCCGGCACGGCGCTTGCGCTAGACTGGGCACCCGACTGCGGCCCCGAATGAGAACCCTGACAATGATCCTCTCGGGAGCCTTCCTTCACGCCTAACCAGCAGGCCACGCGCGCGCTCCGGCGCGTTCACCCGCGCAGGCTCGCCTGCCGGGACCGTGGAAGCAGAGAGGGCGTGGGCGGCCCCCATCATGTTGATGAGAGGGTTCCTCTTTCCCCGCCGCGGTTGGATTTTCATGCCCCGCCGGTTCGCCCGGCGGGGTAT
>JBCDFO010000298.1:0-6175 GCA_039177895.1 Bacteroidota bacterium | reverse complement strand
CGTAGCTGTAGGCCTCGCTCAGAATCCCGATGCGGTTGCGGAGGCCGACGTAGTTCGTCGAGAAGCGCGGGCGGCCGTCGAAGGTGTACCACCCGCGCGGACGCGTCGCGGGCTCGCCGAACGCGCCGGGGACGTTGCCGTAGTCGAAGATCTCGAAGCCCGTCCGGGCGCGGACCGTGTCTTGAACAACGGGCAGGATCTGCTGGCGGACCAGTTCGTCGAGCGCGGGCGCCGTGTTGGGCGAAAGCGGCGGGCTGTAGGTGAGGTGGTAGGCGTGCTGCGTGCCGTTGGTCGTGTGCAGATCGACGATCACGTGCGGGTCGTAGGCCTCGAAGAGTTGCAGCAGGGCGCGCGTCTCGGGCGCGGCGACCTTCACGAAGTCGCGGTTGAGGTCGAGGCCCTGCGCGTTGGCGCGCTGCCCCATGCCCTCGATGGGCCCGAGTTGGTAGGGCCGGTTGTCGAGGGCGACGCGCTCGTTGCCGTCAGCGTTGTAGATCGGCGCGATCAGCATGACGATGTCCTCCCGGCCGTAGACCAACTTCCAGTGGTCGCGCACGAATTCGAGCAGCGCCTCCTTCCCTGCCACCTCGCCCGCGTGGATGTTGGCAAACAGGAACAGGCGCGGTTTGCCTGTGGCCAGCACGGCCTCCGCCGACGACGAATCAGCGCCGATGACGACGAGCGGCAGCGGACGGCCCTCAACCGACTCCCCGAAGGTCGTCAGGTGCATCTGGCTCGATGAGAAGGCAAAGTCCCGCTGCGACTCGAGGTAGGCCATCGCCGCATCGTAGGTCGTGGTCGCCTCAAAGCCGGACATCTCGGCGGCCGTGAAGTGCAGTTCAGGCGGGGGCGGGCAGCCGAGAAACGCGACGGAGAGCGCGACGGCCAGGAGTGGGGGCAGGAAGCGGTTCATGCAGCGGGAGCGAGCAGGCGCGTGAAGCAGGAGCGGGAGACGAAGAAACGGAGAGCCAGGGCATTTCCTCTTCCGTCGGTCAGAAAATCGGACCCCGCCGGGGGTTTCTGCATTCTGCCTCCTCTCTGCCACCATTTCTGACCCCATGCCATACATCGCCGCCACCGCGACGGGCTTCCCGCCACACTACTATCCGCAGGACTCGATCCTCGCCGACCTCCAGGACATCTGGGCCGACACCGGGATCAACCTCAACCGCGTCGCGCGGCTGCACGCCAACACGACCGTCGAGGGGCGCTACATCGCCGTCCCGAAGGCCGACTACCACACGATGAGCGGATGGAAGGATGCCAACGCCACCTACGCCGAGGTGGGCGTCGAACTCGGCGCGCAGGTGCTCACGCGACTGTTCGAGCAGGCCGGCATCCACGCCAGCGAGGTGTCGATGCTGTTCTCGGCCTGCACGACGGGCATCGCCGTCCCGACCATCGACGCACGGATCATGAACCGCGTCCCGTTCCGCACGGACCTCAAGCGGGTGCCTGCCTATGGGCTCGGCTGCGCCGCCGGAGCCGCCGGGCTCGCGCGTGTGGTGGACTACCTCCGCGGCCACCCGACCGAGGCCGCCGTGCTGCTGTGCCAGGAATTCTGCTCGCTCACCATCCAGAAGCAGGACACGACGGTCGCCAACCTGATCGCGTGCGGCCTCTTCGGCGACGCCTCCGCCGCCGTCCTGATGGTCGGCGACGAGCACCCGCTGGCGGGCAAAAACACCGTGGCGGGCCTGCCTACGCAGATCGACCTCGAACAGCCAGAGGGCGACGGTGCGATACCAAGCGCGCAACCGCGTCCGGATGCGCGCGGGCCGCAGGTGCTCGCCACGCGCTCGGTGTTCTTCCCCGAGAGCGAACGCACGATGGGCTGGGACGTGACCGACATGGGCATGCGGATCGTCCTCTCCGCCGACGTGCCCGACGTGGCTGCCGAGGCCGTCCCGCCGCACGTGACCGGGCTCCTCGCCGAGCACGACCTCACGCTGACCGACGTGGACCGCTGGCTCTGCCATCCGGGCGGCCCGAAGGTGATCGGGGCCATCGAGAGCGGCCTCGGCCTGGACGACGCGGCGCTCGCGATGAGCCGTGACGTGCTCCGCCGTGTGGGCAACGTGTCGTCGGTGTCGGTGCT
The DNA here is from genome assembly GCA_039177895.1 of Bacteroidota bacterium. Lineage (GTDB taxonomy): Bacteria > Bacteroidota > Rhodothermia > Rhodothermales > Rubricoccaceae > JBCBEX01. The sequence goes on along the minus strand of JBCDFO010000298.1, from coordinate 4,077 downwards.
GCTCATCCTCGACCGCGTGCTGCGCCAGTGCGACCACGGCGCAGGCGACACGGGCGTCCTCCTCGCCATGGGTCCCGCCTTCGCCGCCGACCTTGCCCTGCTACGCTGGTAGTCCTTGTCATGCCCGACCTGATCGGGCATGCAGCGCCAGCAACAAGCTCGATGTCCTGTATGGATCCCCGATCACATCGGTGACGAAGTACGTTAGGCGGGATTGAGTCGTGCTGTCGCCTCATACCTCACCAAGACAGTATGCGATGGGTTGGTACTACGTAATCTCGACCTCACGCAAGCGCCGACGAGCAAGAATTTGGGTGCATGGATCCTGGAGATTCAGCGTGCTCAAGCTGTCTCAAAACGGATATGTCGAGTTGACTGACAAGCAGTGCAAGAGCATCGAGCGATGGGAATATGTCGATGGTCCAGACGCAGCTCTTCCTGTTACGCCTCGTGACCCCCTGCCAATCTGTGAAGCGCTGGAGTCAATCGCTAGCGGACTCGAGCGATACTGCGCGGACTATGCCAAGTCAGATCAGACTTACTCCAAGATGCATAGCGACTTGCAGGCGGCCATTGACCTCTGCAAGGATGCGCAACGGCACAAGCTTCCCATCTACCTCTTCTCCACAGAGTGAGCCATGCCTAACCTGATTGGGCATCTATGCGGCTTCAGCATCAGGCTCGATGTACCGTATAGATCCCCGATCACGTCGGGGATGACGTACGTTGGTGAAGTCTTGCCAGCCTCCCGAACAGTGCCCCGTTCAGGCTTCGTCTACATCCTCGCCAGTAAGCCGAACGGGACGCTCTACGTCGGCGTGACGAGCAACTTGATGTAGCGGATGCAGGAGCACCGCGATGGCGCGGTGGAAGGCTTCACGAAGCGGTATGGCGTCCATCGGCTCGTCTACCTCGAACCGTTCGACAGCATCCCGGATGCTATTGAGCGCGAGCGGCGGTTGAAGCGCTGGAATCGCGCCTGGAAGCTCGACCTCATCCGCGCCTCGAACCCCACGTGGCGTGACCTCGCCGACGATCTCGCCCTGCTGCGCTGGTAGCGCGTGCAGGGCCAGCCCTGCTCGAACCGCATCACGCCTGGTTGAGCTGGATCTATCCTTAGCCTCTACCCGCCTTCGAACACAAGCGTCGTATCGAGCGGCGCGGCGCCTTCCCGACGAAACTGGAACGTGTAGGACCCAGCGCTCGGCACCTCCGTGCTCCACGTTGCTGAGATAGTCGTTATCGCGTCACCGCACACCCTGGCCTCAGCCGGCCGCGCTCCGTACATCGTGACCACGTATGCCCGATCGCTGCGGCTCGTCTCGAAGCGCGAAAACGTGCCGCAGGTATCCGTCCAGGTCCCCGTAACGAGGAAACGCACGGACTGACTGGTCTGGGCCTCGACCTGGAACCCAACCACGGGTATGGAACGGTCGTCTCCTTCGTCCTCGAACGCGGAGCAACCGCTGCTACACAGGACGAGGAGAAGCATCAAACGTACGGGGGAGGCTAGCATTCTCATGCGCGTGTCAGGCTGTATGGGGATCGACGCGGCGGTCCAATGGGGAGCGCTCAAAAATCGAGGCCGATGGAGAAATAGAGCGTGCGGTCGCCGAACGAGCGGCCGTCGTACGGCCAGGCCCAGTCGAGGCGGATTGGGTAGCCGAGGAAGATCGTCCGCAGCCCGACGCCCGCGCCCACGAGGAGGTCGTCGAAGACGCGCTGGCCGTCGGCGTTGGTGCGGAAGGCAGAGTAGGAGTCGTTGACGATGGCCCCGGCGTCCACGAAGCCCACGCCCTGGAGGTTGTAGAGCGGGAAGACCGGCAGCGGACCGGGCAGGATGGCAGCGAAGAGGGGGAAGCGGAACTCGGCGTTGGCCAGCGCGAAGCGGTTGCCAGAGCCGCCGTCGGGGCCGTTCCCCTCGTTGAAGCCGTAGCCGCGCAGCGGTAGCACCGGCGTCCCGAACACGAAGTCGTCCTCGTCCTCGATGGGGATCTGGAAGAACTGCGGGTTGATCCAGTTCTGGACGCCAGCCGCGTAGAACCGCTGCGGGTTGGGGCCCAGGGACGCGCCGCCCGAGAGCCGGAACGCGAAGCCGTAGCCGAAGCCGAGCCCGACGTACTGCCGCGCGTCGGCCAGCACGGTGGCAAACGTGACCGAGAGGCCCGGACTGCCCGCGAGACTCACGGCATAGCGCCGCCCGGACTGCGGGAAGAGGAAGCCCGGCACCGTCGTGTCGTTGGTGTAGGTGACGCTCGGAAAGAGGAACGTCCGCGTCCGGCTGCGCGCGCCGAGGTCGGTCAGGTCGGTGAGTTGCACGCCGAGCACGGACATCGAGGCGTCGAGGCGGCTGAACTTTGAGAAGGGATACTGCGCCCCGAGCGTCGCGCCGTAGTTGCGGTAGCGGAAGACGCGGCGGGTGTTGAAGTCGGGGAGTTCGCGGGCGAGGTGAAACGCCTGGAAGCTCCAGTCGGTGCGGCCGGGGCGGTAGCGGTAGCTGAGCAGGTAGTCCGAGTTGCGGAGGTCGACGAGGAGGTTCGTCGCGAGCGCGATTTGGTGGTTGCCGAGCACGTCCGAGAACAACATCTGCGTGACGCTCTGGACGCCGAAGACGGTGTCGTAGCCGACGTTTCCGTAAACGAGGTCGGGCGAGAATCGGAGCTTGTAGCGGCGCGGCTTGTAGTCGCCGTCCTCGTCTACGTTGTCCTGCGGGGCGAACTGCTCCTCGGCGATGACCTCCCGCTCGCGGGCGTTGGCCTCGTCGAAGGCCGCGCCGAAGGTGTAGCTGCGGAAGTCCACCGTCAACGCGTCTGTGGCCGTCGAATCCGTGCGGTCGGGGGTACGCGCGCCGGCTCGCTCGACCTCGAAGCCGTCCCCGTTCGTCCCCGTCTCGACCTCGTTCTCGAAGGCAAAGGTGAAGTCCGACAGCAATCTGGTCGTGTCTGCGTTAGCCAGCAGACCGGACTCGGATTGTGTAGGCTCCGGCAGCAGGCCGCCCTCGTGTGGCCGCGCATCGAAGGGGCGCCCGTCGGCGGCGTCGCGGAGGAGCGGGTTGCCCTCGACGGTCGAGGCGGCGGCGATGGCGAGCGTCGGGGCCTGGCGGTCGGGCTGCATGCGCTGCGCCCACACGTTCGGGGCGAGCGTGTCGCGCTCCAGCGTCCGCTCGAAGGGCCGCGCGAGGAGGTAGAGCGACGGCACGCCCTCCTTGAGCGCGTTGACCACCGCGCGCGTCCCGTTGGCTGCCGCCGATACCTGCGTGACGCCCACGGCGAGGTCGGTGACGGGCCGTACTATGCCCGTCGAGCGCGTAAGGACGTACAGGTTGGGGATGCCGTTGCTATCGGAGATGAACAGCACCTCGTCCGGGTCGTCGGCGAACGTAGGGCTCGTCTCGTCCCACAGCGTGTCATCGGTGAGGCGCTCGGCCTCCTGCGCCCACGCTCCCGAGACCGTGTCGCGCGGCAGCAGGAAGAGGTCGTACTGCCCGTAGGCGTGGTCGCGGATGGCGAACGTGTCGGGGAGCGCCTGCCCAACCCGCGTGTGCGGACCCCGCTCGGAGTGGAAGACGAGGCCGCTGCCGTCGGGTACCCACGCAGGCTCGTGCTCGGTCCAGAGGTCGTCGGTGAGGTTGGTGAGCGCCTCCGTCTCCAGGTCGAGCACGTAGAGGTCCGACTGCGGCCCGCGCGTCGCGGTCAGCGCGAGCACGTCGCCGTTCGGATGCCAGGCCACGTTCAGGACCGCGTCGATGCCATCGAGGCGGTAGTGCCGGGCCCGACCTGTCGCGACCTCCACGAGCGCGACGGCCTCGTCGGGCCCGCTCGACACCGCCACGGCGAGGTGCGTCCCGCCCGGGTTCCAGGCGATGCCAGGCGTGAGGATGCGCAGGCTCTCGAACTGCGGGTTCGTCTGCCCGTCGATCAGCTTCGTCGGCCGCGCGTTGCGCTTCGCCTCGACCACGTAGACATCGAAGAGCCCATCTTTCGCCGTGAGAAACGCGACGCGGTCGCCCTGCGGGCTGATGGCAGGACTGGTGTTATAGTAGCCGCCGTTGTCCGTCGTCACGAGCGCCCGCCCGAT
>JBCDFO010000297.1:0-6214 GCA_039177895.1 Bacteroidota bacterium | reverse complement strand
GCCGACGACGAGTTCGAGCTGCGCGTAGGCGTTGCGGTACTGGGCGCTGGCGGACTCGTAGGTGGCCTCGGCCGAGGCGCGGGCCTCGGTGACCTCCGCCAGGGCCACGACGGTGAGGTGCCCCTGCGAGAAGCCCCGCTCAGCGACGGCGTAGTGGCTGCGCGCCGCCTGCAGCGCCTCGCTGCGCACGCCGACGAGCCGCTCGGCCAGCGCGACCTCGTGGTACAGCTGCGTCACCAGCCGGTCTTCGTCGATCTGAGTCAGGGCCTCTTGCTCGCGCGCCTGCGTGATCATCGCCTCCTGCGCCCGGATGTCGTGGCGGCGCCCGAAGAGGTCGTAGAGCGAGAGGCGCACGCCCGCCGTAGCCTGCGTGCCGAGCGTGACGGCGTCGAGGGTGCTGTTGCCTGTCGAGCCGTAGTTGGTCGAGACGCCGACGGTAAGGTTCTGGAGCCACGACGCCCGCAGGCCCCGGAGTGCCGCCGTGGAGCGCTGCACCGCAGCGGCTTCGATGCGCAGGCGCGGCGAGTACTGCCGGGCGGCGGCAAGCACCACGTCGAGCGGGGGGAGCGGCTGCACGTCCGCCTCAGCGACGACCACGCTCGGCGGCGTCGGCTGGGCACGAACCCCCGCCACGCTCACGAGGAGCACGGCGAGCAGGCCGCCTCGAAGCGGCGGGCGCAGCCAGTTGGGGAGAGCAAACACGGGGAGAGCGAGGTTGGTGGACCTCAGGAAGGGCAAACCCTATTCCGTGCCCGTGCCCCTGTGCCGATCCTCGAGACGGAGGACGAGCGCCGTGTCAGATTCACGCAGGCGCTACCGAAAGTGCGACAGCCGATGCCGTTTCCGCGCCAGAAAACGCCTCAGACGCAGTAAGGACGCGCTCCTGCACGAACACGCCGCCGCCGTCCGCACGATTACCAATCGTGGGACGGCGTGGCAAATGTGTAACGTGTGTCGCCGACGCTGCAGCAGACGGGCCGCACGGGTCCGAGCAAGACCAACAGCCAATAGCTGACAGCCAACAGCCTCGCCTACACGTCCTCCTTCTGCAGCATGGCGGGGATGGTGCGGAACATGATCTTCAGGTCACCGCCCAGCGTGTGCTCCTGGGCGTAGCTGTTGTCGAGCTCGATGCGCTCCTCGGGCGACATGTCGGCCTTGCCACGCTTCGAGACCTGCCAGAGACCGGTGAGCCCGGCAGGGGCGTCGAAGCGGAGGACGCTTGGGTCGGCGGTGAGCTGCTCGGCCTCGTAGAGCGGCAGCGGGCGGTTGCCGACGAGGCTCATGTCGCCCCGGACAACGTTGAGGAGCTGCGGCAACTCGTCGAGCGAGGTGTTGCGGATGAAGCGGCCGACGCGGGTGACGCGCGGGTCGTTCTGGAGCTTCACGAAGACATTACTCGCCTGCTGCTTCTTGCGCGCGAGGAGGAGCCGTTCGCAGATCGGCGTGCCGTCCTTGTCGATCATCTGCGGGGAGCACGGCTGTCCCCCCTGCTCGCACGCAGCGCAGGTGTCGAGCGAGACCGGCGTATGGCCCTCGCCGTCCTCCGCCGTGTACTGGTTGAGATGCAGCAGGTCCTTGAGCCGCTGGTCAGCGTCCTGGTACATCGAGCGAAACTTGTAGACCTGGAAGACGCGGTAGCGGTTGCCGACGCGCTTCGAGGCATAGAGCACGGGGCCCGGCGACTCGATCCGGATCGCCGCTGCGACGAGCAGCAGAATCGGGCTGAGCACGAGCAGCGCGCCGCCCGCGAGCACAATGTCGAGCGCGCGCTTGACCTTGCGGCGGAGCCAGGACGCGAGCGAGGTGGTGGCCTCGGGGAGCGCCTCGCGAAAGGCGGCCGACCGGATCTCACCTGCTGCCTCGCCGCCCAGCACGGGCGCGCGAAGCTGCCCGGCCAACTGGCCGGGGCGACGGGGGAGCACGGAAGGCAGCGGGGGCACAGGGGCGGGAGACGCCGCGGACAGCGTCTTGGTGGTGGGAGTGGACATGGTGGCGGCGCGGTGGTACACGCGGGAGAGTGTGGCCCCAGGTATCGCCTGCTCGGGGCCTTACCGAAGCCCGCTGGGTCGCAGCAGGGCCTCTGAGCCGTTCAAGCCGCCGATATGTAACCGCAGCGCACCACAGCCGAGCGACCGAGGGCACCGCCGCCAGCAGCGCGCCAACGCCGGTAGCGCTTCCAATGCACGAGACCGCACCGTGCCGATTCACTGTTCGTGAACCTCTCGTGGAGAGCCTTTGTTTTTTAGGCGGAGCGTAGGAGGTTCTTTCGGGAGCCCCGTAGCTTCTCTCATACGTCGGGCACTACGAAGGCTGATGACGTATGGCTCCTCCTTTCGCAACCTCTGTCTAGTCCCACGTTTGGCCCGCATGTCCGTAGAGAAAATCGACGAGATCGACGCCCAGATTCTGTCGCTCCTCCAGGCGAGCGGGCGCATCAAACGCAACCAGATTGCCGAGCATGTCGGGCTATCGGTGCCATCCGTCTCCGAGCGCATGCGCAAGCTCGAGGAGCGCGGCGTGATCTCCGGCTACCACGCCGTCCTCACGCCCAAGCGGCTCCACCTCGATATCACCGCGTTCATCCGCGTCTCCGTGGACGGCTCGAAGCACTACGCCGCCTTCATCGAGCGCGTGAGCGAGATGAGCGAGGTGCTCGAACTCCACTCGATCACGGGCGAAGGCTCGCACATCGTCAAGATTCGCACCCGCAACACGTCCACGCTGGAGAAGCTGCTTGCACGCCTGCAGCGCATCCCCGGTGTACGCGGCACCCAGACCTCCATCGTCCTCTCGTCGCTCAAGGAGACCAGCCAGCTCCACGTCGAGCCGATGATCCTCTACCAAAACGGCGAATGAGGTAGGGAGACGTAGACGTGTGCATGCATGCAAGTGCATCGCCCACGTCCAGTCTCACTGACGACCTCTACGTCCAGACGACCCCCACGTCCACACGTTCATACCTGCCCACGTTCACACGTTAGCTCATGCCCGCCATTTCCCCCGCCGTCTCGAAAAACGGCAAAGCCGCCCTCGACATCCCCTCAATCTTCGGGGAGCGCTCCTTCGGCCTCAAGCAGATGAAGGCCCGCCTGCCCAAGTCGGTCTACAAGCGCGTCGTCGCGACCGTCGAGAAGGGCGAGACCCTCGACGCCACCGTCGCCGACGCCATCGCGCTCGCCATGAAGGAGTGGGCCGTCGAGCACGGCGCGACGCACTACACGCACTGGTTCCAGCCGCTCACCGGCCGCACGGCGGAGAAGCACGACTCGTTCGTGACGCCCAACCAGGGCGGCGGCGCCATCGCCGAGTTCTCGGGCAAGGAGCTGTTCCAGGGCGAGCCCGACGCGTCGTCGTTCCCCTCGGGCGGCCTCCGCGCCACCTTCGAGGCGCGCGGCTACACCGCCTACGACCCGACCAGCTTCGCCTTCATCGTGGAGCACAACGGCGTCGGCACGCTCTGCATCCCGACGGCCTTCACGTCGTGGACCGGCGAGGCGCTCGACCACAAGATCCCGCTCCTCCGCTCGATGGAGGCGCTCAACAAGCAGGCGACGCGCGCCCTCGGCATCCTCGGCGAGAAAGCAGGCCGCGTCTACTCGACCTGCGGCTCGGAGCAGGAGTACTTCCTCATCGACGAGCACTACTTCCACGACCGCCCCGACCTCGTCACGTCGGGCCGCACGCTCGTGGGCGCGAAGCCGCCGCGCGGCCAGGAGCTCGACGACCACTACTTCGGCTCGATCCCGGAGCGCGTCATGACGTTCATGAACGCCGTCGAGGAGGAGCTCTACCGCCTCGGCGTGCCCGTCAAGACGCGCCACAACGAGGTCGCGCCGGGGCAGTACGAGATCGCGCCGATCTTCGAGGACACGAACGTCGCCGCCGACCACCAGCAGCTCATGATGATGACGCTGCAGAGCACCGCCAAGCGCATGGGCATGGCGTGCCTCCTCCACGAGAAGCCGTTCGCGGGCCTCAACGGCTCCGGCAAGCACTGCAACTTCTCGATGGCGACCGACACCGGCCTCAACCTCCTGGAGCCGGGCGACACGCCGCACGACAACGCCATCTTCCTGTTCTTCTGCACCGCCGTCATCCAGGCTGTGCACAAACACCAGGACCTCCTCCGCATCTCGATTGCGACGGCGGCCAACGACCACCGCCTCGGCGCCAACGAAGCGCCGCCCGCAATCATCTCGATCTTCCTCGGCGACCAGCTCACCGACGTCTACGAGCAGATCGCCGAGAGCGGCAAGGCGACCGAGAGCAAGCAGTCGGGCTTCCTCGGCCTCGGAACGCCGGTGCTGCCGCAGCTCCCGCGCCACGCCGGCGACCGCAACCGCACCTCGCCGTTCGCCTTCACCGGCAACAAGTTCGAGTTCCGCGCCGTGGGCTCGAGCCAGTCGATCAGCTTCCCGCTGACCGTCCTCAACACCATCGTGGCTGAGGCCATCGAGGACCTCGCGACGAAGCTCAAGGACGCGCTCGGCAAGAAGAAGAGCAAGAAGGCCCTCGAAGCCGCCCTCCAGGCGGTCATCGCGGAGTCCATCGCCGAGCACATGCCGATCATCTTCAACGGCGACGGCTACTCCGACGAGTGGCACACCGAAGCCGAGGAGGAGCGCGGCCTGCTCAACCTCCGCACCACGCCCGACGCCCTCGACCAGATGATGGGCGAGAAGAATGTCGCGGTGTTCGAGAAGTACGACGTGCTCTCGGAGGCCGAACTGGGCTCCCGCCACGAGGTGTTCTCGGAGCAGTACGCCATCACGCTCAACATCGAGGCGGCGACGACGCTCTCCATCGCGAAGACGATGGTGCTTCCGGCGGCGATCACCTATCTGAAGGACATCGTGGAGACGATGGACGAGGCGGGCGACGGCCTCAAGCTCGACGGCATGGCGGCCATCGCGAAGGACGTAAACACGTCCGTCAACGCGCTCCAGAAGGCCGCCGCGGCGCTGAAGAAGGCCATTGCGGGCGCGCACAGGGCGAAGGACGAGTCGCGCTACATGGTCACGAAGGTGGTCCCGGCGATGGCGAAGGTCCGCGCCGCCTGCGACGACCTGGAGGGCGAGCTCCCCTACGACCTCTGGCCCCTGCCCACCTACCGCGAGATGCTGTTCGTGAAGTAAGAAGTGTTGCCGTGTGGCAGTGAAGCCGTTTCTCCGTGTAGCACTCACGGCAACACGGGGCCACGACGGAACGGCAACACCTGATCTGGGCGGCCCGTCCTGGCTTCGGCTGGGGCGGGCCGTGCTGTGTCAGGGCGTAACCGCTGGGCCTTGCCCTACGTACGCCCGCGCGTCGCTCGACCTCCTTTGCATACTCCTTGCGGTCTCCATGTGGATCGGCCTCCTCGTTGCTCTTGGTGCCTTGGCCGCATGGGTAGTCGTTCCCTGCGCAGACCGCTGGTCGGACGACAGGCGGCGCGCCTGGATGCGGGAGCACCGCGAGAAACGCGGACCCGCTCCGGCACGTCCACGCCGCATCGTGGCACCGAGCTATGGCTTTGGGCCCGCTTGGAAGGCGAAGTGGGGTGCCGCCAAGAAAAAAGCCCGCGCGGGCGCGATCTACAAGAAGGCAGACACGATGCCGGAGCCGCCTCGCGAAGGGCTCTGATACCGTTTCCGACAAAGAGCAGGGCATAGGACTCCTCAACTCCCCCCGCTTCGACGCGCCTGAACGGCGGTCAAAGCTGTCCCCCTCGTACGCGAGGGGGACAGTTCGAGTGAAACGAGAACGGGGGGAGCCGGTCAAAGCTCGGCGCACACACAGCGAGTAGTCGCAGATGGTATGACTCCTCAGCAGCACGCCCCGCTGGCCTCGCCGTCGGCGCTAGCCTGAGCCGGGGCGCAGTCGAAGAGGCCGAAGTGCGTGCTGCGGTCGCCGAGGACGTCGAAGTAGCGGCCGTAGCGCGTCTCCTGCACCATCGCGGCGGAGTTGCCGCAGACGAGCATCGGACGGTCTTTCTCGAAGAGGTGGTGGTCGTCCAGCAGGAACGCGTGCGGCTGCTCAGCGAGGCCGCCGCGGTAGAACGCGACCTGGCCGTAGTCCTCGCAGCGGTCCTCTAGAGGCTATTGCAAAAGTGGGCGGACGTGATAGCTTCGGGGCATGAACACCGTCCGACTCTCCGAGGCGCAGTGGGAGGCTATTCGGCCCCACTTGCCGCCTCCTAAAAAGATGGGCCGCCCCCGCGCCGACGACCGCG
>JBCDFO010000296.1:0-6222 GCA_039177895.1 Bacteroidota bacterium | reverse complement strand
GTCCCCGCCGCACTGTCACCCTGAGCCTGCACGCGCGGAGCCGCGAGCAGCAGGGCCAGGGCCATGATCGCAATGAGTCGTTTCATGGTTGGGTTGGTCGATTGGGTGAGCAGAGGAGGACTAGAACGTGTCGAGCTGGAGTCGGCGCTGGACAAGACCGAACTTGAGCACCCGCTCGCCGACGCCTGGCACCTCAATGTGGATCAGGTACATGCCGCTTGCGACGGGCAGGCCTGCCTCGTTGTTGAGGTCCCAGTTGAGGATGGTATCGGTGCCCGGCACCTTCTCGAGCGTGCGCACGAGCGTACCACCGAGCGTGAAGATGCGGATGGTGGCCTCGTCTGGGAGGTTGGTGAAGCGGGCGATCTTGTCCACGTTGCCTCGCTCGTAGGCCGAGTACCCTCGGTAAGGGTTGGGAACGATCTGGATCAGGTCCAGTGCGCTCTCGGCCTGGTCCGTCTCCTCGACTACGCTTGTGAACATGCCGGTATCGAAGACCAGCGCGTTGGAAGGCGTGGTAGGCTTCTCCGTGTAGATGCGAATCACCGTGCCAGCCGGGGGCACCGTGCCATCACCGGCCTGGTCGGCAAGCTGCATCCGTCCGAAGATGGGAATGAAGGCTCGGCCCGAGGAGGAGAGACCACTGATCTCGTCGTTGCGGTAGCAGAAGTCGATGTAGAAGCCCTGGTTACGGCAGGCACTGCCCGACGTGGGATCTACGTCCTCCTGATCATCAGAGTCCGTGATCATGTTGCCACCGCCCGCCGCAGAGGCATCGGCAGCAAGCCGGTCGTAGCCATCGGGTCGGTCCGGGAACATCCAGAAGAGGATGTCGGATACGAGCGCCGCAGGATCGCCGGTGCCACCACCGGTACCATCCCAGTCGCCCTCAGCCACGGAGTAGGGCCAAGAGCTGCCTGGTTCTTCGCCGACCGCGTCGAGGAGCGGGATCAAGCGCTGCACATCCGTGACCGAGCCGTCCTGCTCCTCACGTACCTGCCATAGTTCGAAGGGCACCTCCACAGCGACGCCGTCGCTTCGCAGACCACCCAGGAGCGTGTAGACGCCCCAGCATCCGCCGCTGGCGCACGCGTCGGTGAAGCGCATCTCGTAGTCGAACGGCTCCGCGACGAGGGCCCCGACGAACTCGATACGGTCGATGGTGCCTGCGCCACCGTCGGCCGTGACATAGTAGTCGTTGTTGGCACTCGGCGTCTGCCAGACCGTCTGTCCTCCGTAGAGCGCACAGGCCTCTGAGTCTTCCTCCGAGGCACATCGGGCGGTCCCACCGTAGCTGATTTCCACGACGCCCGCTCCGTCGCCTGCGATGCCGCTGCCCGGCTGGCGGGCTTCGACGAAGAGCTCTAAGCCCTCTGCAAAGACCGGGAAGTCATCCGAGTCAATGCCGTCGCTCAAGTCCGAGTAGCCGGTGTAGGTACCAGTAAGCACGAACTTCTCGACGGAGTCGAAGAGCACGTTCCCGTCAGTCGCATTGACGATGCGGAAGGCCAGGGAGTCTCCACCCGCCTCAAAGAAGGTCGGAGCGTTCTCCCCTTCACCAAAGGTAGCCGTCGAGTTGTAGAAGAACTCGACCCGGTAGGTATCCCCGGTGATGCTCCCAGGATCAATCACGCTGGCCGCAAAGTCGGCGGTCGTAGCAGGGAAGCCTTCGACCGTGAAGGGGATGAGTTCGCCCTCTAGCGTCGTGGTGGAGCGGAACGATCCCGACTGTTCTGGAATGACGCGCTGCAGGTTGACGCCCAGCTGAATCGGGCTAGCGAACACCTTCAGCGGAGCCGATGCGTCGTTGAAGGCATACGCCTGGACCGCGAAGAAGTACTCCTGCGCATTGACGAGGTTGTTCACGACGAAGTAGTTCTGCACGCCGGTGTCCCCACCGGCCACCTGAACGCCGCTAATGACCTCACCGGTCTCCGCGTCGATGGTCTGGTCAATGATCGGCCCAGTGCCGTTGACGACATCGAACACCACCACCTCCTCCGGATTCTGGTCGCCGAGGAAGTCATAGCGCAGGATGCGGTAGCCCTCGAAGTCATAGGTGTCGTCAGAGGCACCGAGGGAGGCAAAGGGCGATACGATCGAGAACGACTCCTGGAAGTTGTTGCTCTCACGTGGGTTGGACCAACTCAGCACCACCTTCCCGTCGAGTCCCGTCGCCGTCAGCTGCGGTGGGGCTGGAGGACGTGGGATGTTGAAGTTGGCGTTGAAGGCCCCCTGCACGAGCACGTTCTCGAACTCCAGCAGACGCTGCGAGGCGATCTGGGGCTGGCGTGCCGCCGTGGACGAGTTGCGGGACCATTGAATCCCGAACACGATGTTTTGGAGGTTGAGCCCCTCCACCAGCGCCCCGTCGGGCGTGGCTTCGAGCGTGAAGGGCCCCGCGCTCATGAGGAAGCGACGGTCAGCCGGCTGGTTTGTAGAGCCGATGCCGTCCGTGTTGTACTCGCTCCAGAACTGGGGCGGGTCGGCCGGGAACATGAAGCTAGCAGGCTCCGCGTTCGTGTCGGTCGGGTTGTATCCGTCGCCACCGAACGTGATCGGCGTCTCGTCGCGCCAGAAACCGCTCAGGTAGCCGTAAGCATCGTCACCATCGGAGGGGTTGCCGTTGGGCTCGGTGTCGTTGTTGTAGTAGACGAAGCGTTCCATGGCGATGCGCTCGCCAGGCTCATCTGCAACACCGTTACCGTTGTTGTCAATGCCATCTTTGTCAACAAGGGGCCCTTGGAAGAAGTCATAGCCAAGCGCCGGCGGCAGCGTGCCGTAGTTGCCCTCGTCGTTGGTATCGCCGTTGTAGACGAAGCCCAGTCCGAGATCAGGGTCGCTGCCCACGTAGTCGTCATTGAAGTCGCCCAAATCCGGGTCTGACCAGAGCCCCAGGAAGGTGTCTTGCAGCGGCGCGTCCCCCTTGTAGATGAGCTGGTACTTATAGAAGGTCGTGTTACCGATGGCGTCGGCTGTCGCGAAGGCGAAGGCTTGGGCGCGTACCTCCAGGCCAATGGGCTGGGCGTTGCTCCAGTTGTGGGCGTTGCCCTTGTCGTTCATTACCCACCAGATCTGCTGGTCGGGGAAGGCCGCCTGAGTGATGTCACTCGTGGAGGTCTCTACGGCCGTGGAGATGTAAGCAGGTCGGTCCCCTGTACCATCGGGGTTGGGCTCGTAGATGCCGTTCCCGTTGAGATCAAAGAAGGGGGCACCGAGGTCGACGGGCCAGTCGCTCACGTCGCCCTCGTAGATCGGAATGTCCCGCTGCTCCTCAACGCCGTCCACGACGAAGGTGAGACGCTCTGTGCCTGCAATGCGCACGTTCCAGAAGCGATCGAACGGCGTGCAGTCGGCGGGTGCGTTGCCTGCGTCGTCAAGTGGGCCGGGCCAGAACTCCCAGTCGCTGTAGTCGGCGCCTGCGAAGCGGAGTTCGCCGCCGACCTGGCCACCAATCCAGATGCCTGAGGCGAAGATGGCCTGAACGCCCGATCCTTTGGGCACCTCGTAGACGGGATCACCGCCGCGCCAGAAGAGGCCGCCGTTGTTGTACAGGCGAGCCCGCACGTTGTTGATGTCGAGGTCGGCCGTGGCCGTGCCGGAGAGGCACGCCGCGACGCCTGAGCGAGCCTGAGGGTTCTGCTCCGAACCGGTCCGGTTCTTCTTGGGCTCGCGCTCATCGGCAAGCGCCACCGAGGTCCACCCGAAGGCAAACATCAGGGCAAGGAGCACTAGGTTTCTAGACATAGTTCTGTCGTTGGATCTCCAAACGGGGTAGGTGAGAGGGCTCGCGGGAGCCTGGGGTCGGAACCTCAAGCTCCCGCGAAGCAAGCCGTGCTAGAAGCTGAACAGCAGGCCGAGGCGGACACGGCGAGGCAAGCCGTAGATCTGCCCAGCATTGTTGGTCTTGAACCCGCTCAGCTGAACGGGAGCATCCACGTAGCTGCTGTAGATGAACTCGTAGGACTCACGCTCCGGGTCGCCAGGCGCACCGGCATCGTTGAGAATTTGCTGGCCGTCCGGCGAGGCAAGGAAGCCGTCATCCCCAGGAAGCCCAGTCGTGCGGTAGACACCGAACACATTGTCCGTGTTGAGCAGGTTCTGCACCCAGAGGTAGGCCTTGAGAGTTGCAGGCCCCAGGTCGAAGTCACGGTCGACGCGGAGGTCGAGGCGCGTGGTCCACCCAGTGTAGACGGAGTTGATCTCGCCCTCAGCCCCACCGTTCGTCGACACGCCGATGGGCGTGAAGCCGTCGGCCGTGAGCTGCGTGTAGGGCGTACCGCTGCCAAACTGGCCCAGCAGGTTGAAGCCGAAGCCGCCGAGCGGATGCACCCCACCAATCATGGGGCCTTCGCCCTCTTCGAGACGGTAGTCGAGCGTCGTGTTGATGGTGTGTCGCTGGTCGAAGGCGAGCGGGTCGAGCGTGTTGGGGAAGAGGACCCCGCGCCACGCGATGATGGTCGCCGTGTTGGAGTCCGAGCCTGTTCCCTCCGCGAAGGAGAGGGTGTAGTTGGCACGGAACTGGACGTTGTTGGTCCGCCGCAGCTCGAACTCAAACTCCGCCCCCTTGGTGGTGGTGAAGTCGTCGCTCTGGAACGTGGTGTACTCGGACGGGAACCCGTTCTCCACATTGCGGAGCGTGATCTTGTTCTCCTGGGTGCGGTAGAAGCCCGTCACCGTGAACGCAGCCCGTTGCCCCAGGCGCTGGCGGAAGCCAATCTCGTACGAGGTCGTGATCTCCGGCTCCAGGTTCGCATTGTTGATGCGGGACTGGCCCGAGTTGGCCCCGGCGTAGTCCTGAAGCGTCGCAAGCGCGTTCTCGGACGGGCGCTGGGACACCACGTTGTAGCTCGCGAAGAAGAGCGCACGGTCCGTCACGGGGAAGGAGACGCCGATGCGCGGCATGACCGTCACCTGCGCCTCGTAGTCTTCGAGGACCCGGTCGTTAAGGCCGTCGCGCTGCTCAGGCGTACCTCCCAGCTGAAGGGTGATCTCGCTCGGATCGATGATCGGGCCACCCTGAGCGTTGTAGAACTGCCCGTCGGTATCACGGTAGCCCACAACATCGCCGGCTGTGTTGGTGTAGATCGCGAAATCACCACCGATGCTACCAGGGATCCCGCCCTCAGGGAGCGTGGCAATCAGGTCGCCGTTGTCGTTCACGATGTTGCCACCGCCGAAGTCACTCACGCGGTAGAGATCAATGAGCGAGAACGGATCGGTCAGCACTTGCGTGCCGTTGTCAAAGACGTCGACGCGCAGGCCGAGGTCGATGACGAGGTCACGGAATTCGATCTTGTCACGGATGTAGCCCGCGAAGTAGACCGGCTCGTGCGGCGCGATGTTGGTGTTCTCGCGGCTCGCGAAGTCATTCACGTTCTCGCTGTCCACCTCCTCGGTGCCGAGGTAGTTGTAGCCGTAGTAGCTCGTCCCGTTGAGGAAGTTGGCAAGCTCGAAGTCGAGTTGGTCGTAGGCCGTGACCGCGTTCTCAGCGCCACGCTCAACGTTACCATCGTCGAAGAAGCGGGCGAGCGCGAGCGAGAAGCCAGTCCCTCCTACGAAGGCGCGGTTGGTCCGCTTCTCCCACTCACCACCGATCTCGAGTTGGTGCACGCCGATCTGCGACTGAAGCGAGCCGGAGAAGCGCAGCCGCTCGAATTTGTACTTGCTGAATCCGCCGTTGGCCGCGCCTGGGTTCGTGAAGGCCCCATAGGCACTACCCGGGCTGATTGCTCCATCGGCGAAGCGCTGCACGTACTCATCGCCGACCAGCGAGCGGTAGCGCGCCGCGACGGCGTTCTGCTCTGCGTCGACGTCACCGTAGAACAGCATCTCCTCTACCTCCGGCGCGAACCCGTTCGGGTGCGTCACGCCCCATCGCTGGGTGTACTCGCCCTGGACCTGCAGGAATGTGGTGTTGGAGAAGTTCTGACGGAGCGTGAGGAATCCACGGGCGCTCTTGTCGACATCAATGTCAGGGTTCACGTCCCGGTTGAACCAGGAGTTCGTCCAGCTGTAGGTCTCGCCTCGGCTGTCGGAGTAGGCACCACCGAGCCGAACGTTGAGTTGATCCGAGGGACGGAAGTTCAGGTTACCGTTGATGTCCCAGTTGCGATCCGGGTTCTCCTTGCCGTTGATGTCTTCGAAGCCAGTGGCATCCGTGATGAGGCGCGTCGCCTCGATGGGTGCCCCGCCATTGAGGGTGACGCCCTCCGGTACGTT
>JBCDFO010000295.1:0-6242 GCA_039177895.1 Bacteroidota bacterium | reverse complement strand
CGCGGTCGAGTTGACTCCGGAGGAGGGCATCGTCGCGGGTGCGACGGGCGTCTCCAACGAGGCCGACGAGGCGCTCACGGGCAGCCACCGGATCTCGGCGGTCTACCCCAACCCGTTCACCGACCAGGCTTCGCTGAACCTCGAAGTCGCCCGCTCCCAGGACGTGGACATCGCGGTCTACAACCTGCTCGGCCAGCGGGTCGCCACCCTCGCGAACGAAACGCTCGCGGCTGGCGAAGTCCACGAGTTCGAGCTCAACGGGCGCAACCTCCCGAGCGGCCTCTACGTGATCCGTGCCCAGGGCGCCGAGTTCTCGGACACGGTGCGCGTCACGGTCGCCCACTAGCGTTCCCTTTCTGGCGGACCCTCGCCGCCCCGGTGCTCTCGCAGCGCCGGGGCGGCCTGCGTTTGGAGGTTTCCCTTTCGGCAGCGAGCCCTTGCGCGCGTACTCGGAACCCCATCCTGCTCGCCTCTAGTTCTAGTCTTCTCTTCCCTCATCTCGGTCTACCTCTGAACGCCTCTCTATGCAACAAGCCGCCGCTGACTCCTCCCTCGCTCAAGTTGTCTCCGAAGCCAATGAATCGGCGGAGGCGCTCAGCGTCAACGACCTCGTCGGCAACCTCATCGATAAGCTGGTGGGCTGGGTGGAGGGCTTCGTGCTCCTCCTCCCCGAGCTCGTGGTCGCGGTACTGGTCGTGCTGGTCGCTGTACTGCTTGCGCGGGGGGCGCGGTCGGTCGTACGTACCCTGATGGGCAAGATCAGCGGGCGCGTGGACGGCGCGTCTGCCAGTGTGGCCTCGCTGATGGGCACGCTCGCCTACACGGCGGTGCTGGCTGCCGGGATCTTCATCGCGCTGGGGCTGATCGGGCTGGACCGCGCCGTGACCACGCTCCTCGCCGGTGCCGGTGTCCTCGGCCTCGCCCTTGGCTTCGCGTTCCAGGACATCGCAGCCAACTTCATCGCGGGCGTCCTGATCGCCGTGCGCTCCCCGTTTGACCTCGGCGACCTCGTCCAGACGAACGGCCACACGGGTACGATCTCCGACATCAACCTTCGCGCCACGCACGTGCGCACGTTCCAGGGCCAGGAGGTCATCATCCCGAACAGCCAGGTCTACCAGAACCCGCTCGTCAACTACACCCATGTGGGCTCCCGGCGTATCGACCTGGGATGCGGCGTGGGCTACGGCGACAACCTCCAGTACGCTGAGGATGTCGCCAAGGAGGCACTCTCGGCGGTCTCGACGCGCGATGCGGACCGCGATGTGACGCTCTTCTGGACCGAGTTCGGCGATTCGTCGGTCAACTTCGTGGCGAGCTATTGGGTGGACTTCCAGGGCCAAGCCGACTTCCTCACTGCGCAGAGCGAGGGCATCAAGCGGCTCAAGACGGCCTTCGACGACAGCGGCGTGACGATCCCGTTCCCGATCCGCACGCTCGACTTCGGGCCGAATGGCGGCATCGACCTCCGCGAAATGCTCGGCGACAGAGCCTCCGGCTATGGGGCGAGCGGCAGCCCCCCTGCCAAGGCGTAGCACTACGTCAGGACGGGCGCCCGATTCTGCAGCCTGCCCGCTGTCACGCGCCTGCACCAAAGGCGTGACTCTAATCGCGGAATTGCGCTCGTTTTCCTGCGTGAACGGCGGGCTCGGTTTATCGAATTGAGACGGCTCCGATACCACGGGAGACCTTCCGCGCGGCTGTCTGGCCGCTCTCCCTCGTATCGCCCACCCCCCGATGACCTACCGCTTCTTCGTCGTCGACGACGACCGCCACTACGCCCGCCTCCTCTCTTATCGCCTCGACAAAGACAAGCAGCACGAAGTCCGCGTCTTCCACTCCGGCGAGGATGCCCTCGACGCGCTCGACGAACGCCCCGACCTCATCCTGCTCGACATCATGATGCCGGGCATCGGCGGACTGGAAACGCTCCAGCGCCTCCGCAAGCGCGACCCCGACCTCCCCGTGGTGATGATCTCCGCACAGGGCACCGTCGAGGTGGCCGTGCAGGCGATGAAGGGCGGCGCGCTCGACTACATCACGAAGGGCCAGGACGACCTCGTCAAGCTCGATGTCGTCGTCAAGAACGTGAAGGAGAAGGTGGCCCTCCAGCGCGAGGTGGAGAGCCTGCGCGGCGAGGTCGCGGAGAAGTACGGCCTCGACGAGATCGTGGGCGACAGCCCGGCTATGGAGGACCTCTACCGCACGATCCGCAAGACGCTGCGCGGCAACCTCACCGTCGCCATCCAGGGCGAGAGCGGGACCGGCAAAGAGCTCGTCGCCCGCGCGATCCACTTCAACTCCGACCGCGGGGCGGGGCCGTTCGTGGTCGTCAACTGCGCCGCGATCCCGTCCGAGTTGATGGAGTCGGAGTTCTTCGGCCACGAGAAGGGCTCGTTCACCGGCGCGCATGCCCGCAAGATCGGCAAGTTCGAGGAGGCCGACGGCGGCACCATCTTCCTCGACGAGATCGGCGAGCTCGACCTCGGCCTCCAGGCGAAGCTCCTGCGTGCGCTCCAGAACCGCGAGATCACCCGCGTCGGCGGCTCCGGCCTCATCAAGTTCGACGCCCGCGTGATCTCGGCGACGAACAAGGACATCCTGGGCATGATCCGCCAGGGGACGTTCCGCGAGGACCTCTACTACCGCCTCTTCCAGTTCCCGGTCGTCCTCCCGCCGCTGCGCGACCGCCAGCAGGACGTGCTCGTGCTGGCTCACCACTTCCTCACGTCGTACAAAGAGGAGTACCCGCAGTTCAAGGACAAGCTGTTCTCCTCCGAGGCCACGCGCGCGATTGCGGGCTACAACTGGCCGGGCAACGTCCGCGAGCTCAAGAACGTCGTCGAGCGCGCGGTGCTGATCGCCGACAACGAGCTCATCCAGCCGTCCGACCTGATGCTCGACACCAACGCGGCGCTCGTGCCGTGGAACGAGCGGGTGCATGCCGCCCCAGCTCCGAAGGCCGTGCGCGAGCCCGATGCCGGAGGCGACTCGTCGAGCCGATTCGTCGCGCCGCCCGTGCCGAAGGTGCCCGTGGCGGAGGCCCACGCTGAGGCGCAACCCGCGTCGGCAGGCGACGGTATAGACGCCCCGGAGCCGATCCTGGCCGCCGCCACGACGCCCGACGAGATCGTGCCGCTCGAAGACCTCAAGCGCCGCGCCGTCGAGCAAGCCTACCATGCCTGCGAAGGCAACGTGGACCGCGCCGCTGTCGAGCTCGGCATCGGCCGGGCGACGATGTACCGGCTCCTGAAGAAGTACGAGATCAACACGGACTAGGTCGAGGGTCGTGTGTCCCGAGTCAAGGGTCTGGGGAGCGCGGTCGTGCGGCCTGCGCTCCCCAAACCCTCGTCGTTTTCGTTCTGCGTAGGTTTCCCCGCTGGGTTACCCGACCCAGGACCCTCGACCCACGACCGTCCCCCCATGCGCCTCACCGACTACGAAAAAGCCGCCCAGCGCGAGATCGATACCTGGCAGCGCGACGAATCGCCGCTCCAGAAAGCGATCAACGTGACCCTCTCCCCTGTCGACTGGCTCTTCAAGAAGGCCATCCCCGACGACGTGGTGGACCAGATCTCGGACGCGCTCAACGAGGCGCTCGGCGCGCTCAACAACGCGTCCGAATTCACCTTCGAGACCCAGGATATCCTCGACGCGGCCGAGCAGTTCGACCTAGAGGTGAGCACCATCGAGGCGCTCCGTGAGCAGCCGCTCGACCGGCTCGACGAGCTCGCCCGGTCGTTCTTCTCGCAGAACACGATCCTGGCCGCGCTCTCGGGTGGGGGCACGGGCCTCGGCGGCCCGCTCCTCATCGCCGCCGACGTGCCGATCCTGTTCACGATCAACTTCCGGCTGATCCAGCAGATCGGCGCGAGCTACGGCTTCGAGCTGAAGGACGAGGCGTTCAAGCCGCTCCTCCTGGCGATCTTCAACGTCGCGGCTGCCGGAACGAAAGACGCCAAGGCTACCGCGATGCGTGAGCTCTCGGTAGCAGCCGCCGCGTTCGCGCATGGGGGCGGCTATCGCGGCCGCCGCGCCTCCTCGACGTTCCGCGATCAGATCGGCCACCTCCCGCGCGAGATCGCGAAGAACCTCGCCGGCCGCAAGCTGGGGCAGCTCATCCCCATCGCCGGGGCCGCCGTTGGCGCGGGCGTGAACTACTGGTTCACCGAGCAGACCGCGAAGACGGCCTACATGCTCTTCCGCTCGCTCTACCTGGAGCGCAAGGACCGGATGTAGAGGCAAGATGGAAGCAGAGCAACGCAAAACGAGAATCGAGACGGACACGCTCGTCCTCCGCTCGGTCCGGCCTGCGGACACAGCAGCGCTACACGCGCACTGGACCGACCCCATCGTGCGCCGGTTTCTCTGGGATGACGAGCACATCCCTGTAACGCAGGTGGCCTCGCTCGTAGAGGAGAGCGCGATGCGTTTCAGGAAACACCAGCATGGCCTCTGGGCGATCTGCTTGCGCGAGGATGCTGGTCTCCAAGGTGCCCAGTTCATCGGCTGCGGTGGCTTCTGGCCATTCCATGACCCGCCGCGTCTTGAACTTCTCCTTAGCCTCAGTCCCGCGTGGCACGGGCGTGGCCTAGCGACGCAGGCAGGGAGCGCACTCCTAACCTATGCCCGTGACGTGATCGGCATGACTGAGGTGCTGGCGAGTACCGATGCGCCCAATGAGGCATCACGGCGACTCCTTGAACGCCTCGAATTCGTCTTCA
Source organism: Bacteroidota bacterium (assembly GCA_039177895.1). GTDB lineage: Bacteria > Bacteroidota > Rhodothermia > Rhodothermales > Rubricoccaceae > JBCBEX01. Next base: position 1,518 of record JBCDFO010000295.1, on the reverse strand, counting down.
CACACCGCGCTGAGATGGAAGGGCTCGACACGTTGTTCTACGCCCGCTCGTTGAGCCAATGAGCGCGTAGCCTCAGCGCGTCAGCCAGGTTGCATGTTGACGCAGGTGGCGGCTTTGCCTCGTGCGCCTCGTCACCGGTTCAACTGGTGCAGCCTTGTCGCTCCCTGCGCGTCTACGCGTGTAGGATGTCGAGGGGGAGCGAAACGCCTTTCGGCGGAAGCGTGGATTCTAGTAGGTTAGCGGTACACCTCTCCCACTACCCCGTCTATGCGCCTCGCTGCTTCGTTCTTCGTGCTCTTCGCCGTTCTCGTGGGCAGTAGCGCGGATCAGTCTCACGCGCAGCACGACGCTACTTCGTCCGATCTGTCGGTCGCCGCCGATCCGCTCGGATCGATCCGCGCAGCGCTGCGCGACGGAGAGGTGAGTGTGGCGGCGCGGCTAGCACGAGAGCGGCTCGCGGCCAACCGGCGCGACATCGAGGCGCGGGTGCTCCTTGCGCAAGCCCTCATCGCGCTAGAGGAGCCTGACTACCCCGCCGCGCTCGCGGAGGTGGACCGGGTCGTGCTGCGCCACGATGAGCACGTCGACGCTCAGCACACCCGCCTACGCATCCTCCGTGCCCATAAGCCGCGCTCCTGGCCGCCCGCCGAGTGGCGTTTCGCCAAGCAAGACCTCGCCCGCAAGGTGCTGCGTCTCGACCCGGACAACCACACGGCCCACGTCGAGCTAGGGGTCCAGGCCGCGCAGGAGGCGGAGCGGTTCCACAACGGGGTCAAGCTCGGGCGGGGGATGTACGCCACTCCGGCGAACTTCGGTACCCGTTTCGACGAGACCGCGGCTCGCTCCGTCGAGATCCTTGACGATACGCAGAGAGAGGACTTCCTCTGGCAGTTCGACCTCGACCTCCTCGAAAGCCAGGGTATCGCCATCGTGAGCTACGAGGGCCGCGCGGAGTCGGCTCAGGCGGAAGCCGAGCGCTACCTCGGGGCCGCGCTTCGGATCGACGGGAGCGACCTGGAGCCTGTGCGCCTGTTGCTCGCCAACCGCCTCGTCCGCGACCAACACTCACCCAGCGACTCGCTTCTGACGCTGCTGGCGTCGCAACGCCCAGAAGATCCGACGCCCTGGTGGATTCGCGGGCACCTCCTGTACAACGGACGGGACTTAGCTGGGGCATCGGCAGCCTTTGAGGAAGCGCTTCACCGCACGGATACTACGTCCCAACGCCTACTGCGCTCGCCTGCGCTCGTCGTAGCGGACGAGGCTTCGGCGCGGATGCTCAGCGACTCGGCCTACGCGGAGGCGACCTGGGCCGCGCTCGACCCGCGCCGCCTCTCTTCCCTGAACGAACGCCGCCTCGAACACTACGCGCGCGTCGCCTTCGCCGACGTCGTCTACGGCGGACCCAACTACGGCGGGCGGCGCGGCTGGGAGACCGAGCCCGGACGAACCTACATCCGCTACGGGCCACCCAACGAGACCGTGCAGTTCATCCCGGACCTGAGCGGGGACGGCGTG
>JBCDFO010000294.1:0-6253 GCA_039177895.1 Bacteroidota bacterium | reverse complement strand
GGCGCGTTGCGGCCGTTGAGCGTGATGATGAACTCGCCGTCGACCTCCTTCACGGTGAAGTCGGGCGTGATGTAGTTGATCTGCGCCGAGAACTCGCCCTCGCCGGGCTTGGGGTTGAGCGAGCGGATCAGGTCGTAGGCCTCCTTCAGCTCCTCCTCGTCGATGGAGAGCTTGCGCATGATCGTCCCGAAGTGCTTCATCGTGAACGCCTTGTAGGCGGTCGTGAGCATCTGGCGGGCATGCGTGCGACCGGGTGTGTCGGACGGCATCACGTCGAGTTGGACGAGCAAGCACTCCTTGAGGTCGCGCGCGGCGATGCCGGCCGGTTCGAGGCGCTGGATGCGCGTGAGGACCGCCTCCACGTCGTCCTCGGTGAGCATCAGGCCCTGGTTGAACATAATGTCGTCGATGATCGACGTGATGGGGCGGCGGAGGTAGCCGTCCTCGTCGATGGAGCCGATGATCTGCTCGGCGATGACCGTCTCGTGGTCGTTGAGGCTCAGGAGCCCGATCTGGTCGAGGAGGTTCTCGGCGAGCGTCGTGCGCGCGGGCATCGGGATCTCACGGTCCTCTTCGAGCGCCGAGTGGTCGACCTGCGCCTTGTAGCCGTAGAGGTCGTCGCCGTTGTTGAGGTACTCGTCCCAGTCGAAGTCGTCCTCCGAGTTGGCCTCGGTGTCACGCTGGTCGGCGTCGGGGCGGTCATCCACCGCGTCCGCCGTCGGCGACTCGTCGGGCTCGGTCTGGATGATCTCGTCCTCCTCCTCCATGCCCTCTTCGAGGACGGGGTTGCTCTCCAGCTCGGCCTTGATGCGCTGTTCGAGCGCGAGCGTCGGCAGTTGCAGCAGCTTGATGTACTGGATCTGCTGCGGCGACAGCTTCTGCTGGAGGCTTTGCTTCTGTTGGAGGTTGAGCATGGCGGGGGTGCGGCTGGACCGCCGGGGTGACGATGGAGGGAGGGAAAGCGGGGGGCCCGTGAGGGCTAGCGGCGCATCGCGTCGTTGAGCGTGGCGATGCGGTCGCGGACGGCGGCGCGGAAGCGCCGGTACCAGTCCGCGCCGTACTTGCGCGTCAGCGGCGTTTCAAGGAAGTCGGCAAGCTGGGTATTTGTGCGGGTGCCATGTTTGATCGCGGGGCGGCAGAGGTCGATCTGTTCGTAGTTGAGCACGTCCGTGTCGGGGCCTTCATCCGTCGGGTAGGTCGTGATGCGGATCGGGAAGAGGTGGCAGGAGATCGGCTTCTCGAAGGCGAGGCGGCCGACGTGGTACGCCTGTTGCAGGGCGCACTTGGCGACAGCGCGGTCGTAGACGACGAAGACGCACTCGCGGTCGTTGACGGTGGTCGTGGCGTAGTGCCCCGGCTCGTCCTCCTCCCAGACGCCGTCGCGGTCGATGACGGCGAGGGCCTCGGGGCGAAGGCGGTCCCGGACGACGGGGAGCGCGCGTTCGAGCTCCTGGCGTTCGTCCGGGTCGAGCGGCGCACCCCGGTCGCCGTGGACACAGCAGCCGCCGAGACAGCGGCCGAGGTGGCAGGCGAAGGGTGCGTCGAGCACCGCGTCAGACACGAGTACGTGGTCTACAGCAAACATCGTACCCACAACCTAGAGGGTTCACGGAGCGGTGTCAATAACCTCCTGGTTTTGCGTCGCATTTTTCGCCAACAGCCGCGAATGGCGCGCAAAATCGACAGATATTTTCGCCAAACCTTGTGGGCAAAATGGTCCAATTCCTGGCCGCGACCCATGACACGAGGCTGACACTGGCTACGCGTAGCTTGTAGCTCTCGCCCGCCTTCTCCAGGTTCTACCCGCGCGCCCTCGCCCACGCGCCGACACCGAGAGACACTGCCATGACGACCCCTGCCCGCGGCCCGCTCGCCGCCCAGCCCGATACCCGCGACGCTGACCTCGAACGGCAGCTTCGCCCCCGCTCGCTCGACGAGTTCATCGGGCAGGACAAGATCAAGACCAACCTGCGCGTCTTCATGACCGCCGCCCTCCAGCGCGGTGAGACGCTCGACCACGTGCTGCTCTCCGGGCCGCCCGGCCTCGGGAAAACCACGCTCGCCATCATCATCGCCGAGGAGATGGGCGCGGCCGTCAAGACGACGTCCGGCCCGGCGCTCGACAAGCCTGCTTCCATTGCAGGGCTGCTGACCAACCTTGAAGAGGGCGACGTGCTCTTCATCGACGAGATCCACCGGCTCAGCCCGGTCATCGAGGAGTACCTCTACTCGGCGATGGAGGACGGGGCTATCGACATCCTGATCGACTCCGGCCCGAGTGCGCGGAGCGTGCGGCTCGCGCTGCCGCCCTTCACGCTTGTCGGCGCGACGACGCGCAAGGGCCTGCTCACCGCCCCGCTGCGCGCCCGCTTCGGCATCGACTTCCGCTACGACTACTACACCGCCGACGTGCTCCGCCGCATCGTCCTCCGCTCCGCGGACGTGCTCGGCGTCGAGATCGAGGAGCAGGGCGCGCACGAGATCGCCCGCCGCAGCCGCGGCACGCCGCGCATCGCCAACCGCCTGCTGCGCCGCGCCCGCGACTTCGCCGAGGTGGACGGCGACGGCGTCATCACGATCGCGCTCGCCGACCGCGCCCTCAACGCCCTCGACGTGGACGAGGCTGGCCTCGACGACATGGACACGCGGATCCTGCTCGCGCTCTTGGAGAAGTTCGAAGGCGGTCCCGTCGGCGTCTCGACGCTAGCCGTGGCCGTGGGTGAGGACCCCGGCACCATCGAGGAGGTCTACGAGCCGTACCTCATCCAGGAGGGCTTCATGGCGCGCACCCCGCGCGGCCGCGTCGCCGCCCGCCGCGCCTACGACCACTTCGACTACCAACCGCCGCTCAAGTCCGGCGACCTGTTTCCGTTTGAGTAGCGAGTGATGCCGTTTAGCTGTATCGCCGTGTTGCCGTGGGAGGGCTCATACACGGCTGCACGGCGAAACTGAGCACGGCGATACGTCCCTACCAACTGCACCCGTCCGGGCGCTCGGGCTTGTTGTCCTGCCAGAACCACTGCGCCCGGCCGCGTCCGGCGCTGCGGACGAAGCCTTTCCGGACGCCGATGCAGGCCGCGCTCGGACCGAAGAAGTAGTAGCGCGCGATCACGTTGCGGGTGAAGCTGCTGTTCGAGACGCCGCGGATGAAGAGGAAGGGCTCGTCGGTGTTGACATCGTTGATGGTCATGTAGTCGATGCCGGGGTGGCGGACGGCGTACTGGCCGTGCTGGAGGAGCGACGTCTCCTCGTAGCCGAGTTGCATCAGCGTGAGCCCGTTGAGCCCGCTGGCCTCCTGGCCGCCGCCCATCGAGACGGGCTTCTTCTTCCAGGCCGCGATGTCGCCGAAGACGCGGGTGGCCATCTCGGACATCATGTCTTGTTCGGTCCGAAACCGGTTTTCCTGGAAGGCCTGGATGCCCGAGGCGACGGCGAGCCCGACGATCACGATGCCGAGGACGAGGAGGAGAAGTTGTTGCTGGCCCATGGCGCTCTGGGTGAAGGAGGCTGGGGACCCCGGTAGAACAAGACCGGGGTGCGGTGGAAACGGGGAGGATGGAACCGGTTTTTCGCATACACGGCCCGCCGCAAGGCCTTTGCAAACCATATTCCAAGGCGGAGCTACCCATCGGCGCTGCGGCAAGCGCTCGTAGCGCAGGGGGCCTGAGCACACGCGTGTATCTTTCGCTCTCCCACCGCCTATGACCGCCGCGCGCATGGACCGACTGCAGACGCTCCTTGCCTACTACCAGGACGACCCCGAGGACCCGTTTACGCGCTACGCCCTCGCCACCGAGTACCGCAAGCGCGGCCAGGACGGCGACGCGCTCGCCCTGTTCGAGGGCCTCACCACGGACCACCCGAACTACGTCGGGACCTACTACCACCTCGGCAAGCTCTTCGAGGACCTCGGCCGCACGCCCGACGCCATCGCCACCTACCAGGCAGGCATCCAGACGGCGCAGCGCCTCGGCGACCTCCACGCCCGCGCCGAGCTTCAGAGCGCCCTCCTCGAGGCAGAAGGCCTCGGCTTCGACGATGACTAGGACGAGACGATGACTGGGACGATCCTGCCTCTTCTTCGTGCTTGCCGCCTTGCCCTGCTGGCGCTGCTGCTGGCGGCGTCGGGGCTGGTCCCCGATAGTTGGGCGCAGGAGCGGCCCGCGACGCACGTCGTCCAGCGCGGCGAGACGCTCTTCGGGATTGCCCAGACCTACGGCATCGACCTTGCCGACCTACGCGCGGCCAACGCCCTGCTCAACAACCAGATCCAGATCGGGCAGACGCTGCGTATCCCAGGTCCCACGCCGCCACCGCCGCCGAGCCCACCCACGTCGCTGCTCGCCGATGCACCTCCGGTACCGGCGGTCGCCAACGACGCAGGGGCCCTCGTCCACACGATCCGGCCTGGCGAGACGCTTTACCGGCTGACGGTGTGGTACGACGTCACGCTGGACCAACTGCGCGCGTGGAACGGGCTGACGAGCAACACGCTGCTGGTCGGCCAGGAGGTCGTCGTACGCCTCGCCTCGGCGACGCCGGAGCCGGTGGCCGCGGCTACGCCGTCTCCAGCTTCGGAAGCGCCGACCTCGGCCCCTGCCCCATCGCTCCCAGCGCCGCCGCCGACCGCCGCCGACTCGCCCGAGATAGGCGACGGCACGGGCGGGACCATACCCAGCGCGTCGCCCCCAACTACGGGCGATGCGCCAGACGCCGCAGCCGCGCCTGCAGCGCCACCTCTAAGCACCGGCGGATTGTCAGACGCCGACCTCGCGGACGAGGACGGGGAGGCTCCACCCTCTGCCTCTGTGCCTGTCACGCCCGTACCTGCCCTGCCGCCCCCGCGTGCCCTGCAACCTGCCGAGGCCGTGCAGCTCGCGGCAACCCCGTCGCAGTTTGTCATGACCGACACGACGGTTCCCGCCGATGAGGTGCATCTCGTGCGGCGCGGCGAGACGCTCTACGCCGTCGCAGCGCGCTACCAGGTCGCAACGCAGACGCTCGTGGACGCGAACCCGGACCTCACGACTGCGCCACTGGTGGCAGGCCAGATGCTGCACCTCCCCGATAGCGTCGGGACGATGCAGTACCACCGCACGATCCAGGCCAGCCTGCCGCCGCCGCTGGAAACAGGCGCGGTGCTCGTCTACCCCGACGGCCTCGCCGGCCAGGCCACCGCGAGCGGCGTCGCCTACGACCCGGATGCTTACCTCGCGAGCCACCGCGATCTGCCGTTCGGGAGCGTCGTGCTCGTGACCAACACGGCGACGCAGCGCAGCACGTTCGTCCGCATCGTTGACCAAGGACCAGTGAGCGCACAGTTCGTGATGGAACTTTCGCGGCAGGCTGCCGAGGCGCTGGGCATCGACCCAGACGGGACGGGGCGCGTCGAGATCCGGCAGGTTCCGTAGGGCGGTCGGCGGTCGGCGGTCGGCGGTCGGCGGTCGGCTGAAAGGTGTGGCGCTCGCCTCCCTGCGTCAAGCCGGTTTGCTGGCTCTCTGTCTCTCCGGTTTCCCGTCTCTTCGTGCAGGCGGCGTGAAGCCGGAGACCTGGGACTGCCACCGGTGCACCCGGGTATGGGGTTTGGCGTATACCGGGTACCCAACTCTTCCCCACCAACCGCTGCCATTCCGGCAGACCGGCCATGACCAGCAATGCGTTCCGCACGGCGGCCCTGATGGCTGCCCTCATCACGCTCTTCGCCCTGATCGGGCAGGCCCTCGGCGGGAGCCAGGGCCTCATCCTCGCCTTCGTCTTCGCGGTCGGGATGAACTTCTTCAGCTACTGGTTCTCGGACAAGATCGTCCTGAAGATGTACAAGGGCCGCGAGGTCACCCGCGACGAGGCCCCCGAGCTCTACGACATGGTGGACCGGCTGCGCCAGCGCGCCGACCTCCCCATGCCGAAGGTCTACGTCACGCCCAGCGACCAGCCCAACGCCTTCGCCACGGGCCGCAACCCGGCCAACGCCGCCGTCGCCGTCACCAACGGACTCGTGCGGATGCTCTCGAAGGAGGAGCTTGAAGGCGTGATTGCGCACGAGCTCGCCCACATCAAGAACCGCGACATCCTGACGTCGACCATCGCAGCAACGGTCGCCTCGGCGATCACGCTGCTGGCGCGCTTCGCCATCTTCATCCCGATGGGGCGCGACAACAACGGCGGCGGCGGGCTTCAAGCCTTGCTGATGCTCATCCTCGCCCCCATCGCGGCGATGCTCATCCAGATGGCGATCTCGCGCGCCCGCGAGTTC
>JBCDFO010000293.1:0-6284 GCA_039177895.1 Bacteroidota bacterium | reverse complement strand
GTCTCCGTGTAGGCGGGCAGCGCCAACTCCGGCCAGACGAGCACATCGAGCGCGTGCGCCCGCCGGTCGCCGCTCGACGAGGTGCGTCGCTCCGCCATCAGCGACTCCGAGAGCGACGCGAGGTGGTCGATGCGGTCGGCCGGGTCCGAATAGAGCCACTGTTGCGGCGTCATTGCGGGTTGCACGAGTCCGACGCGGACCGAGCGGAGCCCGGCTTTATCGCGTTCGAGGGCGTAGGCTCCGTAGAGGAACGGGCAGGCGAAGACGAGCCCGAGCATGAGTAGCGCCACGGTGCGGTTCGTGAACACCGGCTGGAAGTAGTGCGGTGCGCGCAAGGCCCAGGCGGCGACGCCGCCCACCAACCACAGCCACAGCGACAGTGCCGAGACGCCACTCAGCGACGCAAGCTGGATCAGCACGAGCGACTCCAGCTGCGTATGCCCAAGCTGGATCCACGGCAGCGGCACCACGTGCTGCCCAAGGACGTGCTCAATGAGAAGCGACGACGCCACGAGCGTCGCGAAGCCCGCGACGGTGCTCGTGTGCTGCCGTACGAGCAGGCCCGCTACGAACGGCAAGGCTAGCAGCACAGGCAACGCCAGCAGCAGGCCACCCGCAATCATGGCGCGCGGGATCTCCTGGTGGAGCAGCGTCCAGTAGCCTGCCACTACCGACATCGCCAGGAAGGCTCCGTAGGCGTCGCAGAAGACCTCCCAAGCCGAGCGGCTCTGGGACCAGCGCACGATCAGGGGGACGAGCGCTACCCACGCCAGCGGGTAGAATCCGGTCGGTGGGACGCTCAGGCCCAGCAGCACCCCGGCAAGCAGTACCCACACCGATCCCGTAAATCGGCGCGGGGTGCTGGCTACGGCCTGGGCGGGGAGGGGCATGTGCAGAGCACGCGAATCGCGTTGGAATCAGGGGTATCGGCAGAAAAAAGCGAGGCTAAAGGAGCCGGATGCGGCCGTCGTCCGGTGGCAGACGTGCGCGCGGCCGCGTATTTTGCGGGAGTGCTGAGCTACGCCCGTGCGCAAGAAGCGGGCCAGTCCAGCAGGCCGCCCGCCGCACCCTGTCGCGTGCGCCGCGTCCTCACTTCACCCCCGCGGTCCCACCCCCGCTCGCATGCCGATTCTCACCGTCGTCAACCACAAGGGGGGGACCGGCAAAACCACCTCCGTCCTACACATCGCGGCTGCCTACGGCCTCTCCGGCCAGCGGGTGCTCCTCGTGGACCTCGACCCGCAGGGCTTCCTCACGAAGACCCTCGGCATCCCAAGGCCGATGCCATCCGACTCGTCGCTGGCGCTCTTCGACGCCGCGGTGACGCTGCGGGCGCTTGGGGGCATCCAGCGGCTCAAGAACTTCGACCTGCTCCCGGCAGCCACGGGCATGACGCGCGCCCAGCGCGGCCTCAACAAGCCCACCGACGTGTTCTGGATCAAGGAGGCGCTCCAGCACGGGCACCCCTACGACCTCATCATCTTCGACACGGCGGCGGCGGTGAGCGTCTTCAGCATGAACGCGCTCGTGACATCGGACCATGCGCTTATCCCGGTCACGCCGGAATACCAGCCCGTCGTCGGGGCTGAGCAGACCTTCCGCACGGTGCAGACGGTCCGCCAGAAGCTCAACCCGGGGCTCAGCGACCCGTTTTTTCTCCTCACGCAGGTCGATGCCCGCAAGCGTGACCACGCGGCCTACACCCACTACCTCCGCGAGCGCTACGGTGAGCGCGTCCTGAGCGCCGTCATCCGCACGTCCGCGCAGCTTGCGGAGTTCGCCGAGGGCGGAGCCACCATCTTCGACCGCGACATCACCTCGCGCGGCGCGCTCGACTACGCCAACGCCGCCGACGAACTGCGCCAATACGTCTTCGAGGGAGCCTCGCTCGGAGCGCCAGCCCCGGTCGCACCGGTCGCGACGCCCACGCCGGAGGAAAACGAGGCGAAGGCAGCCGCGTCCGAAGTCGAGCGCCTCGACGAAGAGATCGACGCTGCGCGCTCGAAGTGGGTCTGACGGGTGCGCAGCGAGGGGCCAAGCACGAAGAAGGCGTAGCCACTTGACATGGAGGACGCCGTCGGCTTGCTTCCTAGCCGACAGCCGACAGCCGACAGCCGACAGCCGACAGCCGACAGCCGACCTGACCCATGCGCGCTCTTCTTCTTGCCCTGACAACCGGCACGCTGGTCGTGGTGCTCACGGGCGCGTTCGGTGCACTTCCGCCGCTCGGCCACTGGCTCGACCCGCACGACGGCCTCTACCGTACCGCACGGGCCGCCCACGCTGCGCCCATGGGCACGCTCGACCTGCCCGGCCTCGATGCGCCGGTCGAAGTGGCTCGCGACGCCCGTGGCGTGCCGCATATCTTCGCCCGGACAGACCTCGATGCGGTGCGGGCACTCGGCTACGTCGTGGCGCAGGACCGGCTCTTCCAGCTCAATCTCACGCCGCGCATGCCAGCGGGGCGCCTCGCGGAAGCCTTCGGACCCGACCTGATGGAGACGGACCGGTTTCTGCGCCGCACGGGGATGCTGCACGGCGCGCGTCTCAACCTCGAACGCATCCGGGAGGAGGACGGCATCGAGTGGGCGCTGCTGAACGCCTTCGCAGACGGCGTGAACGCCTACACGACGGCACTCGCGCCGGAGGACCTGCCGCTGGAGTTCCACCTCCTCGACCTCGAGCCCGAGCTGTGGACGCCGCTGCACACGCTGCTCGTCCTCCAGGCAATGAACTACGACCTCTCGTGGTGGACCGACAAGCCGGACTACACCCGTCTTCAGGACGAACTGGGCGAGGAGGAATATGCCTGCCTATTTCCAACGCCTGCGCCGCTCTACACGCCCATCGTGCCCGGCACGGGGGCACTTCGCCCGGCAGACTTGATGCCGGGGCAAAGGGTCGCCACTCCGCTAGACACGCTGCGGACGATGCCGGATGCCTTGCCATCTGACTCGATGGCGGTGGACTCTGTAGCTGTGGACTCTGCAGCCGTAGACACGACCACGTTCGACCCGGTTGAGGCCGACACGACGGGCGGGATCGACGGGTTTGCCGGGCGGCCGGACACCTGGCAACAGGTCCAGGAGGCGCTGCGGAAGCACGGCGTGCTCGGGCGCGGGGCCGAGATCCCGGGCAAGGGCTCGAACGCGTGGGCCGTCAACGGCACCCGCTCGGCGACGGGCCGCCCGATCCTCGCCAACGACATGCATCTCAGCCTGACGCTGCCTGCGATCTGGTACGAGGTGCGCCTCGCCACGCCCACGATGGACGTCTACGGCGTCACGATCCCTGGCGCGCCACTGCCCGTAGCCGGGTTCACCGAGCACAACGCCTGGGGCTTCACCAACACCGGCAGCGACCAGATCGACCACTACCGCCTCGCGCTCACCGAGGACGGCACGCAGTACCGCTACCGGGACCGCCTCCTCGACATCGACCTCGTGCCGGACACGGTTCGGGTGAAGGGCGAGGACGCCCTGCTCGACACGCTCGCGTTCACGCACTGGGGCCCGGTCCTCTCCACCGAACCGCTGCGCGCGGAGCCCGAGCCGGTGGCGATCCAGTGGACAGCGCACCGGCCTGCCCGGACGCTGCGTGCGCTCTGGGAGATGGCGCACGCGACTAGCTTCGACGGCTTCCAGGAGGCGCTGCGTTTCTGGGACGCCCCGATGCAAAACGTCACCGTCGCCAGCGCGGACGGCTCCATCGCGATCCGGTCGTCGGGCGCGTTCCCAATCCGCAAAGGCGGCAGCGGGGCGGGCCTCCTCGACGGCAGCACAGACGCCGGGGAGTGGGTGGCGATGGTCCCGTTCGAGGCGCTGCCGTACGTGCGCGATCCGGTGAGGGGCTACGTGTTCTCGGCCAACCAGCCGCCTGTCGGGCCGCAGGACACGACCTACTTCGGGCACGACTGGCGCGAGGGCTACCGCGCGCTGCGGATCGAAGAACTGCTCGCTGGGCAAACCTCGCACACGCCCGATGACCTCGCGGCCTACCACGGCGACGTGCTCGCCGTCCAGCACCGCCTCTTCGTGCCGCTGCTCGACACCCTCGGCGGGTTGTCCGACGAGGCCGTGGTCGCGCTCGCTGCCATCCGTCAGTGGGACGGCGTCGCCGACCTCGACGCTGGGGGGGCGCTGCCGCTGGCGCTCTTCATGCAGCGCCTCCGCGCGCTCGCCTGGGACGAGTTCGACGGGCGCGGGCTGGCCCCCGGTGAACTCACGCTTTACCGCCGCCTCATCGAAGCGCCCGAGGCGCGGTGGTGGGACATCCAGGCTACGCTCGCCCTGGAAGACCGAGACGACTTGCTGCGCGCCGCGCTCGAAGCGGCGACCGACACGCTTGCGGCGCGCTTCGGGACTGATCCCGAAGGCTGGACGTGGGGCGACCATCACACCGTCGAGTTTCAGCACCTCACGCAGTCCGAGGCGCTGCGTTCGCTGTGGCGCGGGCCGTATGCGCATCCCGGCTTTGCCCGGACCGTCGCGCCGGGCACCGGCAGCCTCCGCGGCGACTGGACGGGCCTCACAACGACGCACGCCGCCTCCTGGCGCATGGTCGTCGAGTACGGCCCCAGTGGTCCCATCGCCCGGGGCGTGTATCCGGGCGGCCAGTCCGGCAACCCGCTCAGCCCGCACTACGACGACGCCATCGAGACGTGGCGCGCGTTCGGCTACTTCGACCTGGAGCGCCCGGCCTCGCCCGACGCGGTGCCCGACGGGCAGCGGTTAACGCTTAACCCCGTCACCCAGGCCCCGGTCACGCCTGCCTTGCCAAGCGAGGAGACGCCCATCGAAGAACTACCGGATGAGGAGGTGCCTGCAGAGGACGCACCTGCGGACACGGAGCCTGAGCCGGAGATGGCCGAGCCGGATACGATGCCTGGCGACGAGGCCGCGCGAACCGACAGCGTGGCGGGGGAGTAGAGGGAGCGTCCTGCTCACTCGCACCCGCTCCGGCCATGGCTTCGTTCTTCGCTGCGCTCTTCGGCTTCCGCCAGCCGTCCGATGTGACCTGGGAGCACGCCCGGGCCCGGGCGACGCGCGGCGCGGCCTACCTCGACGGGGCGGACCCGGGCTGGTGGAGCCGCCTTGACGCGACGACCCTTGAACTGGCCGACGGGCGCGCCTGCGTCCTTGGTCAGCTCCACGGCGAGTTCCGGCAGGGCCTCTCCCGCGCCCGCATCCTCGACCTGAGCAGCGCGCCGCTCGCGAGCCTCTCGCCCGTGGATCTTGGCTTCCAGGCCTATCGCCGCTTCGGCGACGCGACCGAGGCGCTGGACTACGCCTACCTCACCCGCGCCTGGCGCGAGGAGATCGCCGCCCGCACGCCGCCCAAGCCAACGGCACTGAGTCCGCGCGTACGCCAGACGGCCTGAGAGGACGTTGAGGCTTCACCGTGACGGGCTGCGCGCGGCTGCTGAAGCCGTCCACTTCGTTACGCTCATCGCCTGATGCTATGGCATCTGGCTCCTCCCATGCCTTGCGGACCGACTCCAGCCCTCCACGCTCGCCGTCCTCCCAGAAATCTCAACGCCCTCTGAGCGATGCGCCGCCTCCTGCTCGTCGCGTTCTGCACCGGCACGATCTGGGGAACGATGTCAGCCGCCGCGCAGGACCCCGACCTTGACTTCCGCGAGGCCGACCACCGCTGGCAGCACCGGCTGCTCTATGTCTTCGCCCCGAGCGAGACGGATGACGCGTTCGCCAAGACAGCGGCCCGTTTTGGCGAGGAGATGGTCGCGGTGGAGGAGCGCGACGGGCTCGTGCTGCTGCTGCCGCACGTAGGCACGGGCCGATGGATGGGTTCTGGGCCGCTCCGTCCGAATGTGGGTCCGGCGCTGCGCGCACGCTACGGCATTGCGGACGAGGACGGGGTCGTGGTCCTCGTTGGCAAGGACGGCACCGAGAAGGCGCGCTACGATCTGCCTGCTACGCCCGCCGAGGTGTTCAACCGCATCGACACGATGCCGATGCGGCAGCGCGAGATGCGCGAGCGAAGTGGCAGGTGATGCACGCTCGTTGATGCGGACGTACTGCGGGCGGTGGCCCCATTCGCGGTAGCCAGCGGCTGTTCAGGCCCGCATTCCCACGTCTGGTCGAGATCGCAGGCATAGCCCCGGGTTCGCGAGTAGCTTCGCCGCCCACGCCTACAGCCAAGCCGCCATGACCGCGCCCGTCTTCTCGCTCGCCTCGGTGGTGCTCGCCCTCGCGACGCTGCACGCCACCGTGCTCACGGTAGTGCTCGCCCGCCGCCTGCGCGCTACGCATGCCCGGACGCTC
>JBCDFO010000292.1:0-6287 GCA_039177895.1 Bacteroidota bacterium | reverse complement strand
CGTCGAGGCCAAGGTCGCTACGCCGCGCCTCCTCGATGCGGGGACGCCGGTGACGGGACAGCTCGTCAAGGCCGACCCCACCTTCTCGGATGGGACGGCCTACCAGACGTGGCTCTTCGAAGGCGCCGCGGGCGCGGAGGTGCGCGTGACGATGCGTTCAGACGAGGTCGATCCCTACCTCATCCTCGCCGCTGGGACGCCGAGCGCCCCGCGCAAGCTCGCCGAGAACGACGATGCCCCGGGCACGCGCGACGGCACGGCGCAGATCAGCGTCGTGCTGCCGGAGACGGGCACGTACACCGTCTTCGCAAACACCGCGACCCCCGCCGTTGGAGCCTACACCCTCGACCTCGCTAGCGAAGGCGGCGCGGCGCCGGGCGCTGGCTCTGCTACTGCAGTGCCGAGCTATGCCGAACTATACCCCGGTGGTGGGGCTGCCGACGGGCGCTACGCCGTCCTCGTTGGCATCAGCGACTACCCGCCTGGCTCGACGGACCTTGCGGCCCCTGTCTACGACGCGCGGCTCATACGCGACTTCCTCGTCGAGCAGATGGCGTACGACCCGGCCGACATCGTACTGCTGACCGACGAGGAGGCGACACGCGAGCACATCCTACAGGCGCTCGGACGCCACCTCGGTCAGGCGGGGCCCGAAGGCACCGTGCTCTTCTACTACTCGGGCCATGGGGGCTACACCAACGGCAACGTGGCCATCGGGCCGCCGCTGGATGTCGAGCCGGACGGCCGCGACGAGACGCTGAGCGTGTGGAGTCCGGAAGGCAGCACCACCGACATCCTCGACGACGAGATCCGTCTGGTGTTCGATGCGCTCCCAGCCCGCCGCAAGCTGCTCATCTTCGACTCCTGCCACTCGGGCACGGCTGCACGCGGCGGCTATGTGTCAAAGGCTCTGGATCGTATCGTGGTCGACACGAGGCAAGAGGGAGCCTACACCGACCCGGACGCCTACCTCTCCGAGTCCAGCCTCGCGGCCTACGGGCTCACGCCCAAGACCGCTGCCCCGGAAGGCACAGCTGAGGACGCGTCTGGCGGCGAAGCGAGCGTCGCGGTCGGCCTCGACGGTCTCGGGGGAGCCTACGTGCTCCTCTCTGGCTCCGAAAGCGACCACTCATCCTACAGCTTCACTGGCTGGCCGGAGTCAGCGGGCCGGGGCTCCAGCGTGAGCGTGTTCACCTACTATCTCCTCGATGCCCTCGAAGCCTACGCGGCAGCACCTGACTCGGGACTCACGTTCGCTGCCCTCATGGCTCGGGTTCGCCCCCAAGCCGAGGCGTTCATGGATGGCTACGGCGAAGTCCAGCGCCCCCACGTCTCCGGGTCGCTCCAGGGTCTCACGCTCGCCGAGTTCTTCGGGCGGTAGCCCGCAGGCCAGGCGCTACCGAAGGCAGTTCCCAAAACCAGCGAGGCCGGACGCTCCTGCGAGCATCCGGCCTCGATTCGTCGGTCGGGACGACGGGGTTACTTCAGCAACACCATCTTGTGGGTGGCGACCTGGTCGCCCGCCGTGATGCGGGCGAAGTAGGTCCCCCCGGCGAGGCCTGCCGCGCTGAACTCGACTGTGTGGCTGCCAGCGGCATAGGGCGCGTCGGCGAGCGTGCGGACGGCGCGGCCCATCACGTCGTAGACCACCAGCGTCACGTCGGCCCGCTCGGGCAGGTCGAACGCGAGCGTCGTCGCATCGCTGAACGGGTTCGGGAAGTTGCCACGCAGTGCGAACGTGAGCGGCGCGCCCGCAGCCTCCTCCTCGTTGGAGACAGCCTCCGGGTTGCTCAGGATCTCGAAGTCATCGATGAGCGCCTCCACAAGCGAGCCCGGCGACTCATCCGAGGCGATGAACCGGAGTTGGGCCTGCGAGGTGAAGGGGTCGATGTAGTCCGAGACGCGGAAGAGGACGGCCTCCCAGGCGTTGGTCGAGCGGGTCGTGAGCTCGACGTTGGCCCACGTCTGGCCGCCGTCGCCGGAGATATCGACCTGCCAGATGTCCAGGTTGGGAGACGTACCGCGGTCGTTGGTGTAGTACTTCCAGTAGCGGATGAAGGGATCGCCGTAGCCACGGAGGTCGTAGATCGGCGTCAGGAGCGTCGTCTTGCCGCCGTCAACGTCGCCCGAGGCTGCCGAGGCACCGCCTTCAGGGTCGGTGACGTAGGCGTCGCGCCCGCTGCCCGGGGTGTTATCCCGTGCCGGCTGCACGTCGAGGCCGTTGCGCTGCGTGCGGTCCGGGTCGCCCCGGGCCCAGAGGCCGCGTGTGGCCGTGTCGTCGGGGGCGCCGAGCGTCCAGCCGTTGTCCTCTTCAGCGTCGTCGAAGAGTACCTCGTCCATGCCCACCGCGAAGGCATACGCCTGGCTCTGGTCATCGCTCGGGAGGAGTAGCGGCTCGGACGCCGTGAAGAAGTCGACGCTGAAGTAGTAGCGCACGAGCGTGCCGCGCGGCTGCGCCGGGATGAGCGCCTCGAACGAGGTCGGGCTGACTTCGGTGGGCACGACCTCCTGGATCGTCGCAAAGTTGTCCTTCGTGTAGAGGAGACGCACCTTGTCGGCACCGCCCACAATCGGGTCGACCTCGAACTCCACGGTGTAGGGCTCCTGGAACTCCTGCGTGTCTTCGATCGGATCGTGGTCGAAGGTGCCCGGGACGTAGAGGTTCAGGCCGATGCCACGCCCGGTGAAACCCTGTACGATCGCGTCGAAGTTGGGCGTGCCGTTGGCGAGGTCGCCGTCGTCGTCGTCCGCGATGATGGCTTCGAGGAAGAACTCAGCGAGGCCGATGAAGGTGGTCGTGGGGTCGTCGGGACGCCCGTAGCGCGAGAAGTGCGCGATCCGGCGCAGCACCTCGATGCCCGCCTCGCCGCCGATGGCGACGCGCGTGTCCCAGAAGGCACCCGAGAGAATCTGGCTATCGCTGTACGCTCCACCTAGGTTCTCGGGAGGAAGGCCGCCCGTGTAGGTGTCCGGGTAGCGGAAGTTGTCCCGCATGTCGCGCAGCGTGGTGCCCTCGCCGAAGAAGCCCGAGCCGATGACCGGGTTGTCCTCGATGAGGTTCGACTGCACGTCAGCCATGCCCTCGTTGAGGGCGCGGTTGAACATCGCCGTCGAGCCGTTCACCACGCCGTCGTCGGCCTGGTCGTACTGCGTCTGGTTGATGCCGTGGCCGTACTCGTGGTAGATCACCGATGGCATCTGTCCCGTGTTCGGGCAGCCGCCGCCCGCGCGGAAGAAGTTCATGCCGGTACCGTTCCACGAGGCGTTGCAGGTGTCGTTGATGTTGACTGCTGCCGGCATCGAGTAGTCCAGCCCCACGAAGTTGGGGTCGAGCACCTTGTTGAACGAGTGGATGAAGTTGGTGTGGTAGACCACCATGCGCTCCGCTGGGGTCGAGTTGTCGTCCGTCCACGACACCGTCGGGATATCGTCCTGCGCCGGGTCAAAGGGGAACGAGAGCGTGGCGTCGCTTCCCTGCTGGTTGTTGGCGTTGATGAACGGCCCGGACAGCTCCGCCGAGATGGTCGTCGGCGCGCTGACGTCGAAGGTGAACGCGCCCGTTGCGTCGGTCGTGACCGTGCCGACGCCGTCGATGTTGACGTTCAGCTTCTCAAACGGCTGCTCCTCGAACGGGTCGAAGGGATCGTAGGGCTGGATGGTGCCCACGGCTGCGCCCGTGAACTCGTCGGCGGCGGTGGAAGCCGGGGCCGCGTCGAGCAGGAACGGGAAGGCGAGCGGCGCCGTCGCCAGCGGAGCCCCGGCGGGCTCGGCGCGCTCCAGCGAGCCGTGGTGGGCATGGTGGTCGTGGTAGTGGTGGTCCACGACGAGGTTGTGGCGCCAGTGCACCGTGCCGTCACGCGCATCCACGTAGGTGATGAAGCGTCCTGCCGGGGCTGTGGTCTCCACGTCCACGCGGTAGACGAGCACGTAGTCGAAGCGGCGGTCTTCCGTCTCGCTCGCCAGCGGCAGGATGGCGAGGTCGCCGACGACCGCGTTGTCTATGGCAGCGTTGAAGAGGAGCCCGTCCGTGGCGGCGAGGCGCGCGGCTTCCGCGGAGAGCGCAGGCGTCGTGTCTACCTCGATGTCCGGGTAGGTCGTCGACCCGAAGGCCATCACGCGCCCGTTCTCGAAGATGCGCAGCTCCACCTCCGAACGGAGCACGTCCAGGCCCTCGTGGGTCTGAAGGTAGGAGACGTAGAACCGGCGGTCGGCCTCGACAGCCCCCACCTGGCGAAGCTCGTCAACCGGAGCGCCGAAGAGGGCCGGGTTCGTGCTGATGAACAGCTCGGCAGCCGCCGTGACGTTGTTGGCGGAGAGGCGGCCTACGCCGGGGATGCCTGCGGACGGCCCAAAGGCGCGGTGGGGCGTCCCCGTGGCCTCATTCCAAAGGGCCGACCACGACCCGTGGTCGTCGCGGAACTCCTGCCACGCGGCCTGGCTGGCTAGCGACTGCTGACGCGCCGCCGAGAGGGAGGTCGGGGGGGCGTCGCGCAGCGCGACGGTGCCGTCGTTCTGCGCCGCGACGGGCTGGGCGGGCAACGCGAGCAGAGCAAACGCTGCGAGCGCTGTCAATAAAGAAGGTAGGAATCGGGGCATAGTAAACAGAGGCCTGGTCGAACGGAAAGGCGGGGTCAACGCCGTCGGGTGGGGAGAATACCCCCCCAAATCAGGCGTCAAGTATACGTGGGCGCAAACCGAGTTCCGGAGTCGGGTGCGGAGGCATCGTTGAATGCCCCGGCCCAGGCTGGATATATTGTCCAGTCTAAGCCTGCCGTAGCGCGCGCAGGCGAGTTGCCCACGCAGACGACACGCCTCAGCGATACGCCCATCTCATCACATACACGCAACGCATGGCCTCCACCCAGGACTTCCGCAACGGCTTCACCTTTTTCTGGAATGGCGATATCTGGAGCATCGTCGAGTTTCTCCACGTCAAGCCGGGCAAGGGCGGTGCGTTCGTGCGCACCAAGCTCAAGAACATCCGCTCCGGTAAGGTGGTCGATAACGTCTTCCGCGCAGGCGAGAAAGTGGACGAGGCCCGGGTGGAGCGCCGCTCCTACCAGTTCCTCTACGAGGACGACCTCGGCCTCCACCTCATGAACACCGAGACGTACGAGCAGACCTCGCTCCCCGCGAGCCAGGTCGAGGGCCGCGAGTTCATCAAGGAAGGCGGCGAGATCGACCTGCTCGTGAACGCCGCCACCGACGAGCCCCTCTCGGTCGAGATCCCGCGCCACGTCCACCTCACGATTACACAGACCGACCCCGGCCTCAAGGGCGACACGGCGACCGGCGCGACGAAGCCCGCGACGCTCGAAAGCGGGGCCGTCGTCAACGTCCCCCTCTTCCTCAACGAGGGCGACGTGATCCGCGTGGATACGACCGACGGCTCGTACATTGAACGCGTAAGCACGGGCTCCTGAGCCGGTCGCTCCCAGGCCCTCGCCTGCGCTCTTTTCTCCCCCTCGCTCATCTCACCCCCGCCCCCGATGGACCTGACGCGCATCCAGGATCTGATCCGCCTCGTCAACGAGAGCGGCGTCGCCGAAGTCGAAGTCGAGGAGGGCGGCGTGCGCATCGTCGTGCGCAAGCATGCGACGCAGGTGTCGTACCAGCCGATGGGCGCGCCCGCGATGCCCTACATGATGCCGCAGCCGATGGCCCCCCCACCGATGGCTAGCGGCGCGATGCAGGCCCCGCAGGCGTTTCCGTTCCCGACGGGCTATCCGCCAGCCTACCCGGTGCAGGTCCCACCGACCGGGGTACCTCCCGCGGCGCCCGCCACCCCGGCTGCCCCGGCCGCGCCGCAAGCACCCGCCGCCGAGTCGAAGCCTGCGGCCAGCGACGCGCCCGCTGACGGCACGCTCGTCCGCGCGCCCATCGTCGGCACCTTCTACGCCGCGCCTTCGCCCGATTCGGACGACTTCGTGACGGTGGGCAGCGCCGTCAAGAAGGGCGACACGCTTTGCATTATCGAGGCGATGAAGCTCATGAACGAGATCGAGGCCGAGGTGAGCGGCACCGTCAAGCAGATCCTCGTCGACAACGCCGAGCCGGTCGAGTACGACCAGCCGCTGTTCGTGATTGGGTGAGCAGGGAGTCGTGATAGGGGACGTTCGATTTTCGATTTGGAGGCGCTAGGAGCCTTCGCAGCGTAGCGCGCACATGGAAAAGGTTCTGATTGCCAACCGAGGAGAGATCGCGCTGCGAATCATTCGCACCTGCCGCGAGATCGGCCTCAAGACCGTCGTTGTCTACTCGACCGCGGACCGCGACTCGCTCGCCGT
>JBCDFO010000291.1:0-6332 GCA_039177895.1 Bacteroidota bacterium | reverse complement strand
CTCCCCATCGACATGGCCCCCGAGGGCGACCCCGACGCGCGGCTCGACGCCGTCTTCCTCTCGCCGCACAAGTTCCTCGGCGGCCCGGGCTCGGCGGGCGTGCTCGTGTTCGATGAGGCGCTCTACCCGCACGACCTCCCGCCCAGCGTCGGCGGCGGTGGTACCGTGGACTACGTCGGGCCGCAGGGGCACGACTTCACCGCCGACGTGGAGGCGCGCGAGAAGGCCGGGACGCCCGGGCTCTTCCAGACGCTCCGCGCCGCCCTCGCGCTCGACCTCAAAGACGCCGCTGCCCACGACGGCAAGCAGGGTATTGAGGCGATTCATGCCCGTGAGCACGACCTGCTCTGCCGCGCTCTGAACCGCTGGGCCCAGGACGATCGCATCGAGGTCCTCGGGCCGACCGACCCGGCGAAGCGCATCGGCATCGTCTCGTTCAACCTCCGCATGGATCGAGGGCGCATGGACGACGCGCCTGCAGGCGGGCGACGCTACCTCCACCCGAAGCTCGTCACGGTGCTGCTCAACGACCTGTTCGGCATCCAGAGCCGGGCCGGGTGCTCGTGCGCGGGGCCGTACGGGCATCGCCTCCTCGGCATCGGCGCGGACGAGAGCGAGCGCTACCGCGGCGCGATCCGCAACGGCCTCCACGGCATCAAGCCGGGCTGGTGCCGCGTCGGCTTTCACTACACGATGGACGACGCCGAGGCCGACTTCGTGATCGCGGCGGTCGCGTTCCTCGCCGAGCACGGCGCGTGCTTCCTCCCGCACTACCAGTTCGACGTCAACACGGGTGTGTGGTCCCACAAGACGGCCGCAACCACGCTCCCGACCTATCGGATCGAAGACGCTGCCCGTGCCACGCAGGCTCGCGCGACCGCCTTGCCCGAGGGAGTTCGGCGAGAGCGCTACCAGCATGCCCTCGACGAGGCCCGTCGCTTGGCGGAGGCGTCGCCATCGCCGGTGTGCGAGACGCGGCTGGAAGGCGAGGCCGGGGCGCTGCAGTTCTTTGCCGTGGCCTGATGCCGTCGTCAGATGTGGACCGGATGGCGCGGCCGCGGACCGCGTCACGAAGACGCGCCTACGCGATCTGCTTCCAACTCGTCGACTGGCGAGGGAGGTGGTCGGCCGGGTCGAGGTCGGGGTGGAGGAGAGCTTCAGAGACGCGCTCCATGCGCATCCCCTGCGATCCCTTGACCAGGGCAACGTCGCCGGGCTCGATGGCAATGCGCGATGCCCGGATTTCGTCCGCCACAGCCTGTGAGGATGGCCAGGAGACAACGCGTCCACGCAGCTCATCGGGCAGCAGCGCCCCCGCTTCGGTCATGCGCGGGCCGACGGTGTGGACGGCGTCCGCAAGCTCCACGGCGTATGTGAGTACCTCAGCGTGCTGCGCGATCTCGTCGGTGCCGAGTTCGAGCATGTCGCCGAGAAAGGCGATGCGGCGGCCTGCGCCCTCCACGTCCAGGTCGCGGAGTACGCGCAATGCGACGCGGACCGGGTCCGGGGAGGCGTTGTAGGTGTCGTCGATGAGGACGCTGCCGCCCCGCCCGCGAAGGCGGTTGAGGCGCCCCTTTTCGAGCGTGGTGCGCCCGAGCCCCGCTAGGATCTGTCCGGGCGTCATCCCGAGTGTGTGACCGACGCCGTAGGCCGCGAGTGCGACGAGGATCGCGTGCTCGCCTAGCATCGGCAGGGGCTCGGTGATCCGGTCGGGGCGGAGGTCGTTGACGTCGCCGCGCCCATAGAGGACCGTCCGGCCCGCGTTGACATCGGCCATGGCCCTGACGCGCGGGTCGTCGCCGTTCAGGATCGCGGTGCCCGAGGCGTCGAGCGCGCGGACGAGCTCCGACTTCTCGCGCTGCACGCCCTCAATGCTGCCCAGCGTCTCGACGTGTACACCGCGTACGTTGGTGACCACCGAGATGGTGGGGGGGAAGTAGGTGCAGAGGTCGCGGAGGTCGCCGGGGAGGCGTGCGCCCATTTCGAGCACCAGCTTTGTGTCGGGCGTGATCGTGCGGTTGAGAAGCAGCAGCGCGAGGCCGAGCGGGGTGTTCTTGTTGCCCTCCGAGGCCACGACGGGGAAAGCCTCGGCGAGCGCTGCCGCGATGGCCGCCCGGGTTGTCGTCTTGCCAATCGAGCCCGTTATTGCAACGACTGTTGGTTGTAGCTGGGCCATCTTCGCGCGCGCCTGGGCAACGAGGTAGGCCACGCTGTCCTCAACCACGGTGACCGCAATCCGCTCAGGCACCTCCACCACTCGCTCAACGACCACGCGTGCGGCGCCCTTCGCCACCGCCTGCGTCACGAAGTCGTGCCCGTCGTACGTCTCCCCGCGAATGGCCACGAAGGTGTCGCCTGGCTGGAGGGTGCGGGTGTCAGTCGAGAAGGGCATAGCGAGACGAGGGGATGGTCGCAGCAGAGGCTAGCGCGCTACGGTCAGGGCTTGGTCGCGGCTGTGGCGCTGGACGGCCAGGTCGATGAGCGTGTCCACGAGCGCGGGGAGGGGGAGGCCGCTTTCTTCCCACATGACGGGATACATGCTGCGCGACGTGAAGCCCGGTATCGTGTTGATCTCGTTGACGAACAGGGTGCCGTCTTCCGCAAGAAAACAGTCCACGCGGGCGAGGCCTTCGCAGCCGAGCGCCTGGGCGGCATCGAGGGCGAGCGCGCGGACCTGCTCAGCGGTGGCGTCGGGCAGCGCAGCCGGAACTTGCATCCGCGCCGCGTCGGCGTCGAGGTACTTCGCCTCGTACGTGTAGAACGTAGCCGTCGAGACAATCTCACCGGGGACGGAGGCGCGAAGCGGAGCGCCCGCGCCGTGGAGGTTGCCGAGCACCGCCACCTCGATCTCCCGGCCCGTGATGGCGGTCTCGACGAGCACTTTGTGGTCGTACTGAAGCGCGTCGGCCAGTGCCGCCTCGAACGTAGCGGCGTCGGTGGCTTTGTTCGTCCCAACCGAGGATCCTGAGTTGGCAGGCTTGACGAATAGCATTGGCCCGAGGGCAGCCTGGGCGACAGCGTACGACAACGGGGCCTCGCGTCGCACAAGCAGGAATGGCACGACGGGCAGCCCGGCGTCGCGCAGGAGCCGCTTCGTCACCTCCTTGTCCATGCACGCGGCCGAGGCGAGCACGTCGGGACCGACGTAGGGCATGCCGAGGGTCTGGAGGAAGCCCTGCACGCGGCCGTCCTCGCCGTTGGTGCCGTGCAGCATCGGCACGACCACATCGAGGTTCAGGTCTAGCACGGAGGCTGCTCTGTGCATCGCGCCCGTCGTGTCGCCATCGACGACGTCGGATTCGCAGTGCCAGCCCCCAGCGCGGTCGATGCGGAGCGGCGTGACGCGGTAGCGGTCTGCGTCGGGCCGGTCGCTGAGCGCCCGGTAGATGTTGCGCGCAGAGCGAATCGAGACGTCGTGCTCGGGCGAGCGGCCCCCGTAGAGCAGGCCGACGTGCGTGGGTGGCATGGGCAGCGTGTGTGAGCGGGAATCCGCCAAGCTACGCGTTCAGCCGAGGCCCATGCAGATCCAGGAATGGGGCAGTCTGCCAAAAAAGAATCGGGCCCGACGCTGACGCGGCGAGCCCGAGTGAGGGGTAGGGGTGGCTATCGCCAGCCGGGGCAGCCTGCCGGCTCGTCCGGGATCGGGCCGTCGGGGACCCAGAAGCCTTCCAGCTTGCGAATCGTGCGGAACGTCATACAGGCCTCGTCGGCGCCGTAGACGTGCGACTGCACCATCAGGTCCGGGTAGCTGATGGAGCGGATCTGGACGTAGGGGCGTCGGGTGTCTTCGCCGCGAATCCAGCGCTGCGCGTCGCTGTCGTGGAAGTCGAGGGGCGTGCCCGCGTCGAAGCGTTCGTAGCCGAGGGCCTCGGCGGTGATGCCGTCGAGGTAGGTGGACTCGCGCCCGCCCGACATGGCGCGGGGCGAGGCCCGCCAGGCAAACGCCTTCGCCGCCACATCGATAGCCTCCTGCGCCATCGAGTCGTAGGCGTTCTTTTCGCCGAGCTGGCTGAAGAGGTTCATGCCGACGTTGATGGCGAGCAGCACCGTGATGATGCCGAGAACGATGAGGAGCAGTTGCTGACGTCCCATAGGAAGAAGGGAAACGGCCGGTGGTAAACAGAAACGGAAGGACCGGGAAAAGGGCCGGTCTACACGCCCCCTCTCCACGGGCAAGCTCCATGCCGAGCCGCGTTCAGCACAGCGGAACTTCATCTGCGCCGCTGCGGCCTCCCGACGTTGCGAGCATGGCAGCGCTGTCTTCGTGAGGCTCGCACAACCAAGCGTATCCTGGCTCGTTAGACGCGCGACCCCGCTACATCCGACCCCCCCTTCCCACAGCCGCCACGGTACCCATGGCTGTCTCTACCACCCAGATCCGCAGCACCGACGGCACGATGAGCGCCGAGGGGCTCACCCACCGCCCCCGCATCGTGGTGATCGGCTCCGGCCACGCGGGCCTCGAAGCCTGCAAAGCGCTCGACGGCGAACCCGTCGACGTGCTCATGGTCGATCGCAATAACTACCACAAGTTCCAGCCGCTGCTCTACCAGGTCGCGACGTCGGGCCTCCAGACCGGGCACATCTGTATGCCCGTCCGGCACATCTTTCAGGACCAGGACAACTTCGACTTCCGCCTCGCGACGGTCGTCGGGGTGGACCTCGACGAGCAGTGGGTGCACGTCAAGGAGGGCCCGGCTATCCACTACGACACCCTCATCGTTGGAGCCGGGGCCTCGGTGGCCTACTACGGCGTCGAGGGGGCCGAGGAGCACGGCCACCCGCTCAAGAACGTCGCCGATGCCGTTGAGCTGCGTGCGCACGTGCTGCGCATGTTCGAGGAGGCGAACCGCAACCCGTCGCTCATCGCCGATGGCATCCTCACCTTCGTGATCGTGGGCGGCGGGCCGACAGGCGTGGAGTTGGCGGGCGGCTTCCGCGAGCTTTTCGACGAGGTGCTTCGCAAGGACTACCCCGGCCTCGACATCGACCGGGTACGGGTCCTGCTCCTGGAGATGAGCCCGACGCTGATGGGGCCCTACAAGGCTGAGCTGCGGGACTACACCAAGCAGGCGCTGGAGAAGATCGGCGTCGAGGTGGAGCTGGAAACGGCCGTGACCAAAGTCGAGCCGACGCGCGTGCACCTCAAAAACGGCGAGGTCATCAAGGCGCACACGCTCGTCTGGGCGGCGGGCGTGCGGGCCAATCCGCTCGCGGACGTGCTCGCCGAGAACGACGGCGTCGAGCAGACGCGCGGCGGGCGGCTCGTCACCGACGAGGCGCTACGGCTCCCAGCCTATCCGAACGTCCTCGTGGCGGGCGACATCGCGGGCGCGTCCGACCCCGAGGGCGTTTTGTACCCGCAGGTTGCTCAGGTCGCCATCCAGCAGGGTATCCAGGCGGCCACGAACGCCGTCCGCGTCTATCGGGGCCTGGACCCTGAGCCATTCGCGTACAACGATCTCGGCATGATGGCGACCATCGGCCGCAACAAGGCGATCCTGGAAATGCCCAACGGGTACGGGATGAAAGGCTTCATCGCCTGGTGTGCCTGGGTCTTCGTGCACGTGGTCAAGCTGGCAGGCTTCCGCAACCAACTCGCCGTGTTCTTCTCGTGGGTGTACTCCTACTTCACCTGGGACCGCACCCCGCGCCTCATCATCGACCCAGAGCCGGAGACGGACGAGATCGCAGAGCCGATGCTGAGCGCTGCGTGAACGGGCACCAGCTTCACCGCGGCGGCGCGAGGCAGGACTCCTGCACGTCGGTGTCCGCCGCGGTGAGTGGCGATGTCTCGACAGCCAGGGGCGTCAGAGGGACCGCCCCTTCCACGCGACGCGGCCCGTCCAGTGGCTCACCGCCGAATCGAGCTGGAGGAGGCTCGCCAGGAGGAGGGAGGCGGGCGCGAAGAGCGGCAGCCACAGGGGCAGGCGCTGGCTGAGGTCGCAGCCGCCTTTGAGCGCGTAGGTCGTTGCGAGTAGCCCCAGCGACAGCCACGGCGCGACGACAAACGTGAGCGCGTAGCCCACCCACAGGGGAACGAACGTTGCGATGCGGCCTCCAGCGAGCAGGTAGGCGTTCTTTCGGAAGCCGCGCCAGGCATCGCTGAAGCGCTCGTACATCCGCACCGCGAGCACATCGCTGAGGTCGACGAAGTGAAGGCGGAGCCCTCGGCGCTTAAGCGTACGCCCGATCTGTACGTCCTCCAGGATCTCGTCGCGGTGGACCTGATGGGGTTCGTGCTCGTGGTAGGCGTCCGCCTCGATCATCCAGCACTGCCCGTTGAGCGCCCCGATGCTGGCCGAGCGTGTCCGAGGAACGAGCGGCAGCGG
>JBCDFO010000290.1:0-6360 GCA_039177895.1 Bacteroidota bacterium | reverse complement strand
CTCGCCCATGTCGTGGAGGAGGAGGTCGGTGTAGGGGCGGATGACCTGGTTCTCGTGCGAGGCGGAGATCGTGCTTATCCCCGTCTCGAACTTCGGAACGTGGCAGCCCGCGCAGCCGATCTGGGCGAAGAGGGCCTTGCCCCGGAGGACGGCGGGCTCCTCCCAGTCGCGGCGGGCCGGGACGGCGAGACTACCCGAGTAGAGCGTCACGTGGCCGAGGCCCCGGTCCTCCACCTCCGGCGAGCCGCCCGTAGGTGCCTCGGTGCAGCCCGGCGACGCAGGCGCGCAGTTCTCGTCGGGGAAGAGCGTCGTGGTGAGCCCCATGTCGCCGTGAAAGGCGCTCGCCACCTGCTGCTCGACAGTCGGCTGCTCGGCCTTCCAGCCAAAACGGCCCAGCGTGCTGCGCCCCTCGCGGATGTTCCAGACCATGTTGGCACGGCCGGAGATACCATCGCCGTCGGCGTCATTCGGATCGGCGAGGGCGAGGATGGTCTGCTCGGGGATGGCTTCGAGGAGGCCCATGCCCGAGAGGTGGTTCGCGGTGCGCCCGGAGAGCGGGAGGTCACCTAGCGGCCCGAACGCCTCGTCGCTCACCGAGATAGTAGGGAGGCGCAGCGAGTACGGCGTGCCGTCGGCGAACCGGCCTGGGATTTCTTCATAGGTCACCGTGAGGGCGGCCTCCGCCGGGAAACCGTTGATGGCGGCGTCCTGGATCTGCGTGCCGTAGCGCTCGTCTCCGATGGGGTTGCCTTGCGCGTCGAGGCTGCCCACGCTCGTGCGGACGAGCCAGCCAGTCGGCCGCTCTCCCGCAAACGCAGGCGGGCGGCCACGCCCGTCTTTGAAGTGGCAGCTGGAGCAGGCTCTCGCATTGAAGAACGGGCCGAGCCCGTCCCGCGCGGTCGTGGAGGCCGGGGCCGACACCCAGCTCTGGTTGAAGAACGAGTTGCCGACGCCGAAGAACAGCTCCTCCTGGTTGTCCAGACCCGGCGAGGGGATTCCGAACGCGTTCGCGCCCGAGTTGAAAATGGTGCCGTTGGCACCGCCCGACAGTTCCTCCCCTGGCTCCGCGACGAGGGCATCCAGGTCGGCCTCCGCGCCATCGCACGCGATGAAGCCCCAGCTGAACACCGGGATCAGCGCGCAGGCGAGGAGACGTAGAGCTAGCGTTTTCATGCTGAGAAAAAGCGGCGCACCCTCGCCACCTTCACGGTGACGAGGGCGGGCCAACGATGGGTGCCTGTGTAGGCACGCACAAGAGCCGAATGGGTTTAGTCGGGCAGCTCGTTGTTGATCGTGACGCCGAGCGCGGCCGCCGCGGCCACGAAGTTGTCACCCTGGGCCTGGAGCGCCTGCACCGCATCGATGATGACCTGCGACTGGTTGATGAGCGCCTGGTCGAACGGATCCGGGATCGCAGCCACCGCCGCGAGCGCAGCCGTCACGCTGGCATCCACATTCGCCGCCACCGCTGCGTCTGCCTCCTCGACGAGGTCGGCGAACGACGGGCCGCTCACGACGGTGCCGTCGGTGCGGGTGTAGGTCCCGCGGTAGACGTTCGCCACACCCTGCTGGTTCGTGACGATGTCACGGTCGGTGTTGTCCGAGAAGCAGGAGTGCTCGTCCTCCTGGTCGGCGTTCTCCACCGCGACGAACATGCGCTCGACGGCGAGCTCGGACTTGGCGAGCGTACCGATGCCCGTGAAGACGTTCGCGAGCGCCTCGTCGGTGTCAAGCGCCAGGAAGGTGTCACGGTAGTTGTTGGCACCGTTCGGGTTCCACTCATCGAGCATCTCCTGGAGGTTGGCGAGGAGCTGGTCCGAGACGAGGCCGAGGTACTGCTTACGGCGCTCGGCGTCGACTTCGGTCGTGTAGTCCGTGAAGGGGCGCTGGCCACCGGTGTCGCCTGTGGTGGCGCTGTTGAAGTCCTGACCGAAGAGGAGAAACTCGATGGCGTGGTAGCCCGTGGAGATATTCTTCTCGCTGCCCACCTCGTTGAGGTCCACGAGCAACTGCGCATCGATGGTCGGGTAGGTCATCGCGTCATTCACGATGCCGTTGCGGAGGACCTGGCTGTCGTCGTTCGGGTCGACCACATAGTCGATGTAGCCCTCGTCGAGCGGCCAGGCGTTGAGGAGGCCTTCGGGGCCGTCATCGTCGTCGATGGGGCCGTTGGCGAAGCGGTAGGCCTCGGTCTGGCCGTACGGCTCGTTGGAGTCGAGCCAGGCCTGCTTGGCCGCATCGAAGGTGGCCTGCGTCGGGTTGGCGATGAAGGCGTCGATGGCCTGGTCGAGTGCGACGGCCGCGTCGAAGGAGTCCTCGTAGGACGCGAAGACGATGTCGGCGTAGTTCGCGAGGACCAGCGCGGGATCCGTCATGACGACGGGATCGGGTGCGGGATCGTCGTCGCTGGAATCACAGGCAACGAAGAGGAGGGGCAGCGCCACAAGGGCGGCCACGGTGAGAAAGAGCGCGCGCATGAGTGTCAGGATGGTGAACACGGTTGGGGGGGTCTATTTGGACCGAATCTACACAAGCAGCCTGCGGACGTTTCAGGGATTGAGTGAAGACTGGGCGTTCACGAGCTCCTCTTTTCTGCGCGTCCCGAGCGCTGGCTCTCGACGCCTGGGAACGGATCTGTGGGCTTGCGGGTGGCGGTGGTCCTCTCGCTCGTCTGGCTTCTCACCGGCCCTCTCTCTATTGATGCGTCGCCTCCTCTCACACCTTGCTCTCGGCCTGCTCATCGTAGGCAGCGCGCTGCTGGCCGCCTGCTCGGGCCCGCCCGCGGCCGAGCCGGAGCGCCCCGCCGCCTCCGCACTCATCCTGATCTCGCTGGACGGCTTCCGCTACGACTACCTCGAGCGCGGCGACGTGACCGCTCCGACCTTGCAGCGCCTCGTCGCGGAGGGGGTGCGCGCCGAAAGCCTTGTCCCGGTCGTCCCGACGAAGACGTTCCCCAACCACTACACCCTCGTCACGGGCCTCTACACGGAGTCCCACGGCGTGGTGGGCAATTCGATGATCGACCCTGCGTTCGAGGCCGAAGGCACGCCGGCGTCGTTCTCGATGGGCAACCGCGCGGCCGTGGCGGACGGGCGCTGGTGGGGGGGCGAGCCGCTGTGGGTGACGGCCGAGCGGCAGGGCGTCCGGGCGGCGACGCTCTTCTGGCCAGGCTCCGAGGCCGAGATCGGCGGCGTGCGCCCTAGCGACTGGCTGCCCTACGACCACGACCTTCCCTACGACACCCGCGTCGCGATGGCGCTCGACTGGCTCGACCGTCCCGCTGCGACGCGGCCAGGCTTCGTGACGCTCTACTTCAGCAGCGTCGATTCGCAGGGGCACCGGCACGGCCCGGACGCGCCGGAGGTCGCCGCTGCCATCGAGGAGGTGGACGCCGCCCTGGCTGCGCTCCTGGACGGGTTGGCGGAGCGCGGCCTGATTGAGGGGACCGACCTCGTCGTCGTCGCCGACCACGGGATGACGGCCACCAGCACCGAGCGCGCGGTCTACCTCGACGACGCGCTCACGCTCGACACCCACCGCATCATGTGGGGCGAACCCGTCGGCATCTGGACCGACGACCCCGACGCCGTGATCGACAGCCTGGCCGTCCTCGATCACGTCACCGTCTACCGACGCGATGCCATCCCGGACCGGATGCACTACCGGGACCACCGCCGCATCCCGGACGTCGTCCTGTTCGCCGACGAGGGCTGGAGCGTCACGAACCGCGCCTTCGTCGACGAGCGCCCCGGCTGGCTCGATGGGGGAGCACACGGCTACGACAACGCCTATGCCTCGATGGGCGGCCTCTTTGTGGCGCGCGGCCCGAGCTTCCGCGCCGACGCGACCGTCTCCGCCTTCTCAACCGTGGACGTCTACGGCCTCCTCACCGCAGCAATGGGACTGGAGCCTGCCCCCCACGAAGGCGACCCAGACGTGATCGCGCGCGTCCTGCGCGAGTAGGGCTGACGGCTGAAAAGGTGCAGCGCTCGCGACGGAGCGTCAAGCCTATTCGCCGCCGCCTTGACTCGCCGTCTCTCTGGCTCTCAGAAGCACTTCGCGGCCTGAATCCCGTGCGAGGTCCGCGTATCTTCGGCGCATCACCCCGCCCACCAGCGCCGCCGCCGCCGTGAGCACGACCAAGCGTCGCACGACCAAGAAGACCGCCTCCAAGAAAGCCGCTGCCAAGGGCGGAGGCGTGCCGAGCCACCGCAAGCAGGAGATCCTCGGGCTCATCCTGATGACGGTAGCCGTGCTCGTCGCGCTCGCGCTCGTGACCTACACGCCGAGCGACGACCTGCTCGCACGCGACTTCTCGTGGCGCGACGCCTTCGACCCGCGCACGAGCCAGGCCGCCAACGCGCTCGGCCTCGTCGGGGCCGCGCTCGCCTACGCGCTCGTGCCCAACTTCCTGGGCTACCCGACGCTCGCGCTCACGGGCCTCGTGTTCGCGTGGGGCTACGTGTTCTTCCGCCAGAAGACCGCGCTTTTCCTGCCGCTCGTGAGCGTGCTCGGCCTCGTCGCGACAGTCATCGTGGCGTGCCTGATCGGATGGGTGGACCTCCAGACGGACACCGACCTAGCGCGTTGGAGCGGCGACGTAGGACAAGGCGTGGCAGGTTGGATGCAGCAGGTCGTCGGGCGCGTCGGCTCGATCATCCTGCTCGTTGTAGCGGCGCTCGTGACGGCGCTGCTGCTCATCGACCGCGACATTCAGCGCACGCTCGACCGCGTGGAGGACGGCGTCGGCGCGATGCGCCAGGGCCTCATCGCGTGGTGGTCGGGCTTCCGCGACGGACAGCGGACCCGCAAGGCCGAGCGCGCTGCCGTTCGCGAGGAGCGCCGCAAGACGCGCGACGCGGAGCGCAAGGCCAAGGAGAAGGAGACGAAGGCTCAGGAGAAGCGCGCCGCCGAGGCTGCCAAGCAGGCCGCCGCCGCCGAGCGCGCCAAGCAGATGACCGGCCCTGTCCGGCCCTCAACGAAGCCCGCGCGCCCCGATCTGCCCCCGCCTTCGGCGCTCGATATGCCGCCTGCGCCGACGCCGTCGCGGTCCACGCCTCCCCCCTCCCCTGTGGCGGCCCCGTCCGCAACGAAGACCTCCACGCCTGCCCCCGAGCCCGAGGTGCGCGTGCGCGGTCCCGTGGAGGAAGCGACCGCCGACCTCGATGCGCGCATCGTGACCGTCGATGCTGCCGACCTGCCCTACGACTTCCCGTCCATCGAACTGCTGGCGGCGCACGACCCGCGCCAGAGCGTGGACCTCGCCGAGATCGAGGAGAACAAGCGCGTGCTGCTCGACAAGCTGGAGACGTACAAGATCGAGATCACGGCCATCGAGGCTGTCGTCGGGCCGACCGTCACGCGCTACGAGCTCACGCCCGCGCCGGGCATCAAGATCAGCAAGATCACCTCGCTGGAGGACGACCTCGCGATGGCAATGGCGGCCCCCGGCATCCGCATCATCGCGCCAATCCCGGGCAAGAGCGCTGTCGGCGTCGAGATCCCGAACCGCCACCGCGAGATGGTGCGCCTCCGCTCGATGCTAGCCACGGCCCGCTTCCGCGACGCCGCGAGCGCAGACGGCGGCCTCGCACTCCCGGTCGCGCTCGGCAAGACGATCGAGGGCGAGGTGTTCCTGCAGGACCTCGCCAAGATGCCGCACCTGCTCGTCGCAGGCGCCACCGGTTCGGGCAAGTCCGTCGGCATCAACACGCTCATCGTCGGCCTGCTCTACGCCTGCCACCCAGCCGATCTCAAGTTCGTCCTCGTTGATCCAAAGAAGATCGAGCTCAACACGTACGCCGACCTCCTCGATCACTTCCTGGCGATGCCCGAGGACGCTGAGGAGCCGATCATCACCGACTTCCTGAAGGCCGCCTCGGTCCTGCGCAGCTGCGAGCGCGAGATGGAGCAGCGCTACGACCTCCTCGCCGACGCGGGCGTGCGCGGCATCCAGGACTACAACAAGAAGGTCGCGTCGGGCCTGCTGGAGACGGAGACGGGGCACCGCCACCTGCCCTACATCGTCGTGGTGATCGACGAGCTCGCCGACCTCATGATGACGAGTGGCAAGGAGGTCGAGCCACCGATTGCGCGGCTGGCGCAGATGGCGCGCGCCGTCGGCATCCACCTCGTCATCGCCACGCAGCGACCGAGCGTGGACGTGATCACGGGCCTCATCAAGGCCAACTTCCCCAGCCGCGCCGCCTTCCAGGTCGCGAGCCGCATCGACAGCCGGACCATTCTTGACCGCGGCGGCGCGCAGCAGCTCGTCGGCAACGGCGACATGCTCTACATGAACGGCAGCCGCGTGACGCGCATCCAGGGCCCGTTCGTGAGCGTGGACGAGGTCGGCGAGGT
>JBCDFO010000289.1:0-6367 GCA_039177895.1 Bacteroidota bacterium | reverse complement strand
TCGTGTGTGAGTACGATGCGGGATTCCGCCCGGGCCTTGTCCATGATGGCCACGTCGGGGAGCCGTTGGAGGCCCTGCTCGCGCAGGTGAAGGGCGTCGTGCCCCGCGCTGCGGATAAAAGCCACGGTCGCAGGCGAGATGCCCATGTCGGCGAGGAACCGCATCGCTTACGCAGCCATCGCCTACGCAGCGAGGTCGAGCGGCTCCACCCGCTCATCCGCCAGCCAGGCTGCGTAGCGCAGCGCCTCCGCTACGTCGGCCTCGTCGAGGTCGGGGTAGGCCGCCACGATGTCCGCCGCGCCCATGCCGTTGGCGACGAGGTTCAGCACGAGCGCCACGCTGATCCGCAGTCCCCGAATGCACGCACGGCCCCCGAGGACCGCTGGGTCAAAGGTGATACGTTCGAAGCGCATGGCCGTGTAGTTGGTGGGCCGCAATCTACGTCGGCGGGATCGTGTCTACGCACAGCGGGGCCGCCTCCGAAGAAGCAGCCCCGCTCAAACGTTCGCGGCCGATAGCCGACGGCAGACAGCCGAAAGCTCCGAGCCCTACAGCAACAGCCCGCGGTTGTCCGTGATCGACGCGTCGTCGCGGAGGCGCTCCATCCACTGCTGGCGCACCTGCTGGCGCTTCTGGTTGAGGAGCTGCTCGCGGATCTGCTGGCGCTCCTCGGCGGTCATCGCGCTCGGGTCGGCGACGTTCATCGAGGTAGTCTCCAGCACGTAGGCGGCGGTCTGGCCTTCGATCACGCCCGAGCGGCTACCCGTGGCGAGGCCGAACGCGGCCCCCACGAACTGCGGCTCGCGGCCGAGGCCCGGGATCGTCGGGTTGGTGTAGGTCACGCTCGGCGCGGTCTGCACCGTGCCGCCGACCGCCGTGGCGAGCGCGTCGAGGCTGGCGGCGCTCTCAGCCCCGGCTTCGAGGCGGCGGGCGGCCATCGCCTGCTTCTGCGCGGTGAGGTAGCGGCGGCGCACCTGCTCCTGCACTTCGTCGAACGGGCGGAAGCCGGCTTCGGTCACGCCTGTCACCTCCACGACCACGAGGCCGTCGCCGGTGTTGAAGGGCTGCGAAATCGTGTCCACCATGCCGCGCTTGATGAAGCGGACGGCGTCCGCGTCGGCGTCGAGGCCGGGGATCGTCGTCTGCTCCTCGGTGATGGTGACGGTACGGCTCGTGAGGCCGTCCTGCTCTGCCTGCTCGGCGAGCGAGCGGCCCGCGTCCTCGGCGAAGAACTGCAGGTCCTCGGCCTGGTCCTGGATGCCGTTGAAGTCGACCACGACTTCGTTGCGGAGCGGCACCACGACGGCGTTCTGCGTCGCGCGGGCCTCCACGCGGATGAGGTGGTAGCCGAACTGCGTCTGCACGGGCCCTACGACTTCGCCCACGGGCGCGGAGAACGAGGCCTCCTGGAACTCGGGCACCATGCGGCCTTCGCCGAACCAGCCGAGGTCGCCGCCGCGGTCCTTGTTCGAGGTGTCCGTCGAGTGCTGCGCGGCGAGCGTGGCGAACGCGACGCCGGCTTCGAGCTGCGCGAGGAGGTTCTGTGCCGTGGTTTCCTCTTCCACGAGGATGTGGCGGGCGCGGACCATCGGGCCGTCGGCAGGCGCGGTGCCGGTGACCTTGTAGAGCCGCACCTCGCCGTCGGCGATCACGGGGCCGGCGACGGTGCCCGGCGCGAGGTCGCGGAAGAGCGCCGTCGCGGCGTCAGCGGGGAGGTCCGTCGCCGAGAGCGTGTCGAGCGCGTACCCCGCGATGAGGATGTTGTCCGCGAAGAGGTTGGCGGCGAAGATCGAGTCGTTCGAGGTGCCGGCGAAGTCGGTCGCGATCTCGCGGAAGTCGGCGAGGGCGCGGGCTGAGTCCTCAGCGGAGGGCGCGAGGGCAATCGGGACGTAGGTCACGTCGAACGTCTTGTCGATGCGGAAGTCGTCGCGGATCTCGCGGTAGTAGGCTTCCACGTCGCGGTCTGAGACCTCCACGTCCGAGTCGGGGATGTCGGCGTAGCGGAGGGCGACGAAGCGCGCGGCCCCGGACTGGTTGCGGCGGACGTACTCCGCGTTCACGTCGGCTTCGGAGACGCGGACCGTCGCGCCGATGAGCGCGTCGAGCTTGGCCTGGCGACGGCGTAGGCGCACGTCCTCCTGGATGCCGATAAAGTCGGCGCGGTACTGCGGGTCCTCCGAGATCTGGCGGAGCGTGGCGCGGTCCACGCCGCCCTGGCCGTCGGGGAAGTACTGGCGGATGAGGATGTCAGGCGTGTCGCCGTAGAGCAGATCCGCGACCTCTGCATCGGAGACGGCCACGCCGAGGCGGTCCATCTCCTGCGTGCGGAGGGCGTTGTCGATCAGGGCATCGTAGACCTGCTCCTCGATGAAGGCGCGCAGCTGCGGCGAGACCTCCTGGCCCTGGGCCTCGTACGCCTCGACCTGCCGCTGCACGGCCCCGTTGTAGACATCGAAGGCGATGGGCTCGCCATTGACGACGGCGAGGTGACGCGGGCCGAGGCCGATCGTGTCGAAGACGCCGGAGTCCTGGAGCATCCAGAGGCCGCCGAACGAAATGACGAGGATCCAGAGCACGTACTTCGTGCTCTCGCGCATTTTGTTCATCACGCCCATGAGAGTCGGGGGGCTGGGCAGGCCAGGAGCCGCGCGGGGTGGGGGAGGCGCGGGCGTCGCCTGCGAGTGGTCGGTGAAAACGAAGCGGACCCGTAACGGAACGGCACGCCCCGTTGGTATCTGCGGAAAAAGGGGATAGCCCGGAAACCTACGATGCGAGCCCCGCCGCCGCTGTGAAATGGCTGTGGGTTGGCCCTCGGTCATGGGGCCCTCGTCCTTCGTCGGCCGCGCTCAGCACGAAGGCCTGCAGTACTACAGCGTCTTCGATGGCCTCCACCGATAACCAGGGACCAATGACCAAAAACGCCGATTCAGCCTCTATGCCCCGGTTTGGACCTACTTACCCCCGAATCGGCCCAAAAAACAACGAAGGCGAGGAGCTAAGCTCCCCGCCCTCGCTGCGCTCTCTCTTCCTCTCTCGTGAGGACTTGGGGCGGTCGGGCCGGGGGGCGGCGCGACCGCAAACTGGTGTGGACGATGCGAGTCAGGCGGCCTGCTGGGTCGTTTCGAGCCGGGCGCGCAGCCCTCGGAGCGTCTTCGAGAGGATCTGCGAAATCCGTGCCTCAGTCAGGTCGTATTGCTCAGCAATCTGCCGGAGGGTGAGATTTTCGAAGTAGTAGAGGGCCACCATCTCGCGTTCGCGCTGCGGGAGTTGCTCGATGAGCGCGCAGACGTGGTCGAAGAGCGAGCGCTGCTCGATGGCATCGAAGGCGGCCTCGGCGGTTGGGTGGGCGAGCGTGTCGATGGGGGAGGCGTGGTCGTCGGAGCCGCCCTGGTCGTGGAGCGCGAGCGAGAAGCGCTGCTGCGCGTCCGAGCGGAGGCGGTGCACATCTTCGATCTCGACGCCGAGGCGCTCCGCCACGATGCCGTCGTGGACAGCGCCGCCGTGCTCTTGCTCCAACTCATCGGTGACGCGGAGGACCTCGGCGACCTTACGGCGGCGGCCTCGGCTGAGCGTGTCGATGGTGCGGAGGAAGTCGACGAGCGCGCCGCGGATGCGGCCGTAGGCGAACGAGGCGAACGGGGTGCCGTGGGCAGGGTCGTAGGAATCGAGCGCCTGCAGCATGCCGAGCATGCCCGCGTTTTCGAGGTCGCCGTAGGAGGCGAGGGGGTGGTCGGGGAGGGGGACCCGCTTCACCATCGAGCGGACGAGCGGGAGCGCGGCTTCCGCGACGGCGCGGCGGTGGCGCGGGCTCGGGTCGAGGGCAAACGCCTCAGCAGTGGTCTGGAGATCGAGGGACATCAGGTGGTGGAAACGGTCGCGGCCCGGCGGAAGGCCAAGTGGAGGGGGAATCCGGGAGCGGACGGCTCAGGCGTCCGGGTGCGGAACAGGCGGGGTGCCGGGAAGCGGGTGGCGCGGGGGCGCATGGCGCAGCGCCCGTGCCAGGGCGTCGGTCGCGTGGACGGCCCCGCCAACGGCGAGGCAGCCCAGCAGCGCGATACCGAGGCCTTCCATGAGAGGAAGGGCAGCCAGGCTACGCGTCGCGAGGACGAGGAGCCCGGCAAAGGCAAGGAGACGGAGGGTCCAGTCGTGCATCGGGGTGGGTCGGTTGCGTTCGACCCCCTTCACGACAAAGCCGTGCCAGACTCCGAGGCCCTGTCAGACAACCCCGGACACCGCGCTCCTTGCCGAGAGTGGCACGCCCGCTAAACCCTCAGCCGACGCGCATCGATGGAGCATCGCGTAACTCTGGCGTTCCACCTTTACCAGCCAAAGCACACACGCAGCACATGGCTTCGCACGGCGTCCACCAACGGGCGCGCGCAGCGGGCTGCACTGGGTTATTCCCAATCGTAAACCGGCAGGGTAGAATTACGGCGTGTGCCGGTCGAAAGGCTCACGTCACCGGTCCAGCAGGTATCGGCGCATCGAAAGCGCGGTATGAGCCGGAGCGGATCGCGGCGGCGATTTCGTCAAGGGCGCGTTCCACCTCGTCCATCGTGTTCCAGACCCACGGCGCGAAGCGCAGAAAACGGCCCTGGCGGCTGTCGGTGTACACGCCGCGTGTCTTCAGGTACTCGCACAGTTGGTCAGCGGCCTCGACCGCCACGATCACCATCGCGCTGCGGCGCTCGACCTCGCGCGGCGACCGCAGCCGCAGCCCGACCGCCTCGGCGCGCTCGATGGCGCGGGCGGTCTTTGCGAGCGAATCGGCGCGGACGGCGTCGAGCCCGACATCAAGCAACGCTCGAATGCCCTCCACAGCGTGATAGAGCGAGGCGGCGGCCGTCGTGCCGCCGAGGAAGCGGCGGCGGACCTCCGGGTGCGGCTCCGGCGCGGCGTTGAAGGCGAACGGAGCCGCGTCGCCAAACCAGCCCGTCAGCGCGGGCGTGAGGGCGAGGCCGTCGCGCACGTAGAGGATGCCGTTGCCCGACGAGCCCGAGGCTTCCTTGAGGAGCCCGCCGACGTACACGTCCGCCCCGAGCGCCTGCACGTCGATGGGCATGGTCGCGTTGGCATGGTAGCCGTCGAGTGCGCACAGCCCGCCGTGCTGGTGGACTGTCGCCGCGACCTCTTGGAGGAAGGCGTCCGGCAGCCGCTCGCCCGTCGTGAAGCCGACGTGGCTCAGGAACACCCACGCCGTCGTCGGCCCGATCGCATTGAACACGGCCTGCTGATCCACGAAGCCGTCGGTGCTTGGCGGCACCACACGCAAGTCAAAGCCGCGTAGGGCGGCCCACTGCCGCGCCGAGTGCTGCACCGACGGGAAGGCCGTCGCCGAGATCACGACCTCGTTGCGGCTGTCCTCAAATGGTTCTGGGGCCGAGAGCAGGCACTGCACCGACCAGTGCGCGTTCGGCTGCATCACGCACGTCCCGGCAGGCGCGCCGAGCAGCCGGGCCACGAAGCGGTCGCCGAGGTACGTCGGGAGCGTCCACCAGCCCACCGGCGTCGGGTCGGCGGGGTCCCAGTGGTTGGGGACCTCGTTCCACGCGTCCACGCCGCGCGTCGTCCAGTCGTCCGCGAAGCGCTGCATCATCGCTGGGACGCTCTTGGGCATCAGCCCGTGCGTAAACGCCCGCAACTCGATGGCAGGCTGCCCGTCGGGGCCGGTCGGGACGACGAAGTGGTCGCGGAGCATGATGAAGTGGAGCCGTGTTGCTGTGGGGCCGTCTTGCCGTGCATGTAGTATCGCATCAAGCCCACGGCGACACTGCAAAACGGTTCACGGCCGCACAAAAAAAGCAGGCCCCGCCGTGATGGAGGAGCCTGCTTGGAAGTCAGGGGAGGCGAGGGCCTACGCCTCGACCGGGTCCACGTGGACGAACTTGCGGTTGCCGCGCGAACGCGCGAAGCGGACCGTGCCCGTCTCGGTGGCGAAGAGCGTGTCGTCGCCGCCGCGGCCCACGTTGACGCCGGGGTGGAACTTCGTGCCGCGCTGGCGGACGATGATCGAGCCAGCCTTGACGAACGTGCCGCCGTAGGCTTTCACGCCGAGCATCTTCGGGTTTGAGTCGCGCCCGTTCTTTGTCGAGCCGACGCCTTTCTTATGTGCCATGAGAGGATTCGGTTGGGGTTGGCGGACGGCGGCGTACGGCCAGCGTCCGAGCTAAGGACAAGCGAGCGGGCCTAATTGAGGCTGAGTGCCTTGATGGCGATGCGCGTGTAAGGCTGGCGGTGGCCGTTCTTGACGCGGTAGCCCTTGCGGCGCTTCTTCTTGAAGACGATGATCTTGTCGCCCTTGACGTGGTCGAGGACCTCGGCGGTCACCGACGCGCCTTCGACGGTCGGGGTGCCGACGGCGACGCCG
>JBCDFO010000288.1:0-6369 GCA_039177895.1 Bacteroidota bacterium | reverse complement strand
TGCCGTAGTTTGGAAGCTGTCTTCACCCAGACGCCCCCCGTTCTCCTAGACTCCCCCACTCTCAACCGACCCGTACTGCCCATGGCCTCCGAAGCAGCCCAGAAAGTCAAAGCCATCATCGCCGACAAGCTCGGCGTGGACGAGTCCGACGTCGTGCGCGACGCCAACTTCACCAACGACCTCGGGGCCGACTCCCTCGACACGGTCGAGCTGATCATGGAGTTCGAAAAGGAATTCGACCTCACCATCCCCGACGAAGACGCCGAGCAGATCGCCACCGTGGGCGACGCCATCGACTACGTGGAGAGCAAGGCCTCGTAAGCACCGCGCGTCTTCCGCCCTCTCCTATCCCGACGGCTTCGCTGCACCCCGTGCATCCGAGGCCGTCGTTTTTGTTATCGGGCCAGGGCCCTCGTCTGCCCCCGCCCTCCCTGCTGAGCCGCCTCCCCGCCTCTCACCCCTATGTTCCAAGCCCCCACCTCCCCTCGCCGCGTCGTGGTCACGGGCCTCGGCGCACTCACGCCCATCGGCAACACCGTCGCTGCCTTCTGGGATGGTATGATGGCCGGCCGCAGCGGCGGCGCGCCCATCACCCACTTCGACGCCTCCGACTTCTCGACACAGTTCGCCTGCGAGGTGAAGGACTTCGA
This sequence comes from Bacteroidota bacterium, assembly GCA_039177895.1. Classification (GTDB taxonomy): domain Bacteria; phylum Bacteroidota; class Rhodothermia; order Rhodothermales; family Rubricoccaceae; genus JBCBEX01. The sequence continues at coordinate 5,719 of JBCDFO010000288.1, read as the reverse complement.
AGCCACGGACTTCCTCGACCGCAAGGAGGCACGGCGGATGGACCCGTTCTGCCAGTACGGGCTCGTGGCCGCCGACGAGGCGCTCGCCGACGCGGGCCTGGACCCCAGCACGATGGCGCAGGAGGAGAAGGACCGCTTCGGCGTCGTCTTTGGGAGCGGCATCGGCGGGATGAAGGTCTTCCAGGATCAGACCATCAACTACCACGAGAACGGGCCGCGCCGTATCAACCCGTTCTTCGTCCCGATGATGATCCTCGACATCGCCGCGGGCCAGATCTCGATGCGGCATGGGCTGCGCGGGCCGAACTACGCCACCGTCGCGGCCTGCGCGACGGGCAACAACGCCATCGTGGACAGCTTCCTGCTTATCCGCAGCGGCCTGGCCGACCGGATGCTCTGCGGCGGCACGGAGGCCGGCGTGACCGGCATCGGCGTAGGCGGCTTCGGCGCGATGAAGGCCCTCTCTACCCGCAACGATGCGCCCGCCACGGCCAGCCGCCCCTTCGATGCCACCCGTGACGGGTTCGTGATCGGAGAGGGCGCTGGCGCCCTCGTGCTGGAGACGTACGAGGCCGCCCAGGCACGCGGCGCGACGGTCTACGCCGAGATCCTCGGCATCGGCATGAGCGCTGACGCTCACCACCTCACCGCTCCCGACCCCTCGGGCGAGGGCGTTCGTCTTGCGCTCAACGGCGCGCTGCGCACCGCGGGTCTCGCGCCCGAGGACGTGGACTACATCAACATGCACGGCACATCCACGCCCCTCGGCGACATCGCAGAGACGAACGCGATCAAGAAGGTCTTCGGCGAGCACGCCTACCAGATGAACCTGTCCTCGACGAAGAGCATGACCGGCCACCTGCTTGGCGCGGCAGGTGCCATCGAGGCCGTCGCGTCGATCCTCGCCATCCAGCACGGCCGCATCCCGCCGACGATCAACTTCGAGACGCCGGACCCAGAGTGCGACCTCAACTACACGTTCAACGCGCCGCAGGACCGCACGGTGACGGTGGCGCTCTCGAACGCGTTCGGCTTCGGCGGCCACAACACGAGCGTCGTGTTTGGGGTGCCTCGCTGAGGCCCGAACCTGGTCAGGCCCGGGCGTCCGAGCCCGCCTGCTCTCGGAAGACATCGAGGAAGCGGTGGGCCAGGCCGGGGCGGGCGACGCCGCGCAGCGTGCCGTCCTGCAGAAACGTGCTCACGTGCCGCTGGAGGTCCTCAGGCAGCTCGGCCACGTTGCGGAAGCCCATCGCCCAGTTCGGGAATGTCCGGTAAGCGACCTGGCGCCGGACGAGGAGTTGCACGTCCCGGTGGCGGGGGTCGCCGAGCACGCGTCGGTACACGGCATTGACATCGCCGGAGAGGCCCTCGAAGACCTGGATGTAGTGGCCCTCGTGGTAGAGGAGCAGGCCCGTGACCTGGTCGCGGGTGTTGTTGCTGCGGCTGACGCTCAGGATGTCGGTGAGCGTCGGGAGCCCTACGAGGCCCGTAGCTTTGCTCGTGTAGATGAGCTGGATGAGTGGCTGCGGCATGGCGGTGGGGGAATGCTGCGGCTCGCGAAAACCGGAGCGCCTACCCCTAGGTTCCTCATTTCTTAATACAGCGTCCACCGCCTCGTGCCCGCCTCCTTGACCCTCGGCCTTGTCTCCGACACCCACGGCTGGCTGCACCCGGCGCTCTGCGACGCGCTCGCGGGCGTGGACCTGATCCTCCACGCGGGCGACGTGGGCACGCCCGACATCCTCGACGCCCTCGAAGCGGTAGCACCGACGAAGACCGTCTGGGGCAACATCGACGGGCGACCCATCCGGCAACGCTCGACCGAGCACCTCCGCATCAAGGTCGCGGGCGTGAACCTCTGGATGACGCACATCGGCGGCCACCCGAAACGCTGGGCCAAGGGCATCGGGCCGAAGCTGCGCTCGGAGTGGCCCGACGTGTTCGTCTGCGGGCACAGCCACATCCTGCGCATCGAGCGGGTGCCGAGCCTCGGGGGGATGCTCTACGTCAACCCCGGTGCGGCGGGCCGCCAGGGCTTCCACCAGGTCAAGACCTGCGTCCGGCTCACCGTCGAAGGCGGTACCGCGACGAAGGCCGATGTAGTGCACCTCGACGGCTGAGTTCGCAGCGGTTGAGCGTACAGCGGCCGAGGGTGCGGCGTCTAGGGTGCTACGCTAGCCCGACCCGCTCGAAGATGGCATCCACCTCGCGGAGGTGGTAGGCCGGGTCGAACGCCTCGCCGATTTGGCCGAGGTTGAGGTGCTGCCGGACGGCCTCGTTCGCCTCCACGATCTCGCGGAAGCTCGTGCGCTCGCGCCAGGCCTTCATCGCGAGCGGCTGCACGAGGTCGTAGGCCGCCTCGCGGCTCAGACCCGTGTCGATGAGCATCAGCAGGAGGCGCTGGCTGAAGACGAGCCCATAGGTCCGCTCCAGGTTCTCCTTCATCCGGTCGGCGTTGACGGTCAGGTTCTCCACGATGCGCGCGAGGCGGTGCAGCGCGTAGTCGAGGAGGATCGTCGCGTCGGGGACGATGACGCGCTCGACGGACGAGTGGCTGATGTCGCGCTCGTGCCAGAGGGCGACGTTCTCGTAGGCCGACACCATGTAGCCGCGCAGCAGCCGCGCTGCGCCGGTGAGGTTTTCGGAGCCAACCGGGTTGCGCTTATGCGGCATCGCGCTCGACCCCTTTTGCCCTTTGCCAAACGCCTCTTCGGCTTCGAGGACCTCCGAGCGCTGGAGGTGCCGGATCTCGACCGCGATGGTCTCGATGGTGGCCCCGACGAGCGCGAGCGCGCCGAGGTACTGCGCGTGGAGATCGCGCGGGAGCACCTGCGTTGAGATGGGCGCGGGGCGCAGGCCGAGGCGCTCGCACGTCAGCCGCTCGACCTCGGGCGGGATGTTGGCGAAGGTGCCGACGGCTCCGGAGAGCTTGCCTACCCGGAGCGCTTCGGCCGCGGCCTCGAAGCGGACGATGTCGCGCTGCACCTGGTCGTAGAACCGCGCGAGCTTGAGTCCGAACGTCGTCGGCTCGGCGTGGACGCCGTGGGTACGGCCGACGCAAAGCGTGGCCTTGTGCTCGCGGGCGCGAGCGGCGAGCACGCCGGCGAGGCGGTCGAGGCCGGCGCGAAGGAGTTCGTTGGCCTGCGTGATGCGATAGGCCAGCGCCGTGTCGACCACGTCGGACGAGGTGAGGCCGTAGTGGACCCAGCGCTTCTCCGGCCCGAGCGTCTCCGAGACGGCGCGCGTGAACGCGACCACGTCGTGCCGCGTCTCCGCCTCGATCTCGTGGATGCGGGCGATGTCGAACGACGCGTCGGCATAGAGCACCTCGACGTCCTGCATCGGGATCTGGCCGGTGGCCTGGCTCCACGCCCAGCAGGCGGCGAGCTCGACGTCGAGCCAGGACTGAAACTGGGCCTGCTCGCTCCAGAGCGCGCCCATCTCGGGCCGGGTGTAGCGTTCGATCATGCAGAGTGGGGTCGGGGGTTGACGGTCGAGCAAGATGCCGCGCCAGGGCCCGTCGCCCAAGCGAAGACGGCACCAAATGACCGACGCTCCTACTCTCCGCTCCCTACTCCGGCATCCGAGGCGAGCACACACTCGATGCTCCCCATCCCTGCCTCGACCTCGATGCGCAGCGCGTCGTCGGCGTCGCGGACGGCGGGGCTGTGCCATACGCCCTCGGACTCCTTCGTGTAGCCGTTCGGGATGCGGATGCGCGACACCCACGAGTCCGGCGCGATCAGCACGACAGCCCCATCGTCGGGGAGGACGAGGTGGAGTTTCCCCATCCCGACCTCGATGTCGGCCTCGGCCCCTGCGAGGAGCGCGTCGCCGGAGAAGTCGAGTCGGAAGGAGCCCATGCCCCCCTCGAACTCGAAGCGCTCGAAGCGCGCGTTGCCAAGCCCCTGCATCTCGACAGGAGCCATCCCGGCCTCGACGCTGAGCATCTTCATCGGCACGGGGTTGGGCTCCGCGAAGCGCACGCGCGTCCGTGCCATGCCCGACGAGAGGTCGAGCCGCTCCACGCGCAGGCCGGTCAGGTCGAGGTCGGCCTCGCCGACGCCCAGGGCGAAGTCCAGGTCGAGCATGACGCGGTCCGAGACCGCGATGCTCCAGCGGTTGCGCTCGGCCCCTCGCAGGCCGCCGATCGAGATGCCGTCGTCGGGGTTGACCTCGAAGACGACCTCCGCATACGCGCCAGTCGCGTCATAGGAGAAGAGCGGCGTGAGTTCCTCGTCCGCAATCGTGCCCTCGATGGCGATGACGGGGGCGCGTCCGCTCGCAGCTCGCAGTTGCACGCTGCCAAGCCCGAGGTCGAGGTCGGCGTCGAGCGTCTCCTCGGAGCCGCTGCCCGCTTCGTAGTCATAGGACTGCTGCCCACGGGCGTCGGCCCAGACGAGCAGCAGAGCGCAAAGTAAAGGGAGAGTGCGGGTCATAGCTGAGCCGCTACGAGACCTCGCCCGCCAGAGTTACGCGCCGCGCCGCCTCCGCACGTTCTTCGAAACGGTCACGGAGGGAGAGGCTATCGGCTGTCAGCTTTCGGTCTGAGGAGGGGAGCCCATTGAGCTGATCCGGTGCAGACGCGCTGCTTCGGCCAACGAGCGTTCCTGCCCTACTGGAAGACGGGTCCCCCAGCACCCCCTTCTTGCCGATAGCTAACAGCCGTCAGCCGACAGCCCAAAGCGCTACAGATCCTGGCGCTGGTCCTTCAGGAACTTGTAGAGCTGCGCGCGGGCGCGGAAGATGTGCGCCTTCACCGTCCCGAGCGGGAGGTCGAGCGCCTCGGCGATCTCCTCGTAGCTCAGCTCCTGCTGGTGCCGCATCACGATCACGCGGTGGTACTTCTCCGGCAACTGCTCGATGGCGGCCTCGATGAGCTCGCGGCGCTGGTCCTGGACGACGTGCTGGTCGGGGCGGTACGTCTGGTCCGGGAGTTCGTAGCGCACCTCGCCGTCCTTCGCCTGGATCGGCTTGTCGATGGAGAACGTCGGGAGCTTCTTCTTGCGGAGGTAGTCGATCGTGTGGTTGGTGGCAATCTTGTAGAGCCACGTCGAAAAGGCAAAGCTCGGCGAGTAGGAGGCCAGCGATGAGAACGCCTTGATGAAGGCCTCCTGGACGAGGTCTTCCACTTCGCGCTGGTTGCGCACCATGCGCCCGACGTGCCGCCGCAGCGCGCCCTGGTACTTGCCCACGAGCGTCTCGTACGCCCGCTGGTCGCCGCCGAGCGCCTGCGTCACGAGCACGCGGTCCTGCTCGCTGGACGCGGACGGAGCGGTGTCGGACGGACGGGCCATGCGGCAGGGAGGACGAAGCGGCGGTGAACGGGCCGTGCGAAACTACGGACTCACGCCCGACCTTGCTACCTGTGGTATACCCCCCACGTAGCGTGCCCCTACGCAGCGCTCTGCGCGTCGTCCTGCCCGGTCGCATCGAGGTAGGCCTGCCAGTCGGCGAGGAAGCGCTCCAGACCGCTGTCGGTGAGCGGGTGCCTGAGCAGCTTCTTAATTACACCCAGCGGCATCGTCCCTACGTCTGCGCCCATCTCGGCAGCCTCCACGACGTGCATCGGGTGCCGAATCGAGGCCGCGAGGACTTCCGTCTCGTAGCCGTAGGTCTCGTAGATCCCGACAACCTGACGGATGAGCTCCATACCGTTGGTCGAGATGTCGTCCAGGCGGCCGATGAAGGGGCTGATGTAGCTCGCGCCCGCCTTCGC
>JBCDFO010000287.1:0-6370 GCA_039177895.1 Bacteroidota bacterium | reverse complement strand
ATCACAGCTAGCTCGTGCGTGACGGTCTTGCCAATGGACGCCTCCGTCGTGCCGGGGTGCGGGCCATGCGGGATACCGCCGGGGTGCAGCGTGAAGCTCGCGCGCTCGATGCCCTTGCGGCTCATGAAGTCGCCCTCCGCATAGAAGAGCACCTCGTCTGAGTCGATGTTCGAGTGGTTGTAGGGGGCTGGGATCGAGAGCGGATGGTAGTCGAAGAGACGCGGCACGAACGAGCACACGACGAAGTTGTGCGCCTCGAACATCTGGTGGACCGGCGGCGGCTGATGGATGCGCCCTGTGATCGGCTCGAAGTCGTGGATCGAGATCGCGTAGGGGTACATGTAGCCGTCCCAGCCGACCACGTCGAACGGGTGGTAGCGGTAGACGAACGGGTGCAGCTTGCCGTGCTTCTTGATCTTGACGGTGAACTCGCCCTCGGCGTCGATGGTGTTGAGGCCAGTCGGCGGACGGTAGTCGCGCTCGCAGTACGGGCTGTGCTCCAGAAGCTGCCCGAAATGGTTGCGGTAGCGCTTAGGCGGCCGGAACTGCGTCGGGGCCTCGATGACGAGCAGGCGAGGCTGGACGTCGCCAGTGAACACCCACCGGTGTGTGAGCGTGCGCGGCACGTGGACGTAGTCGCCCTGCCGGAATTCGACCGTGCCGAGGACCGTCTCCAGGCGTCCTTCGCCATCGTGGACGTAGACGAGTTCGTCGCAGGAGGCGTTCTTGTAGAACTCGGCCTCCCCCATGGACTCCGTCGGGAGGCAGAGTGCGAGGTCAACGTCGGCGTTGCCCATCACGTAGCGGCGGCCCGTGAGCCAGTCGCCGCCCGGCTGCACGTCGGCCCCCTTGAAGTGACGATGGCGCAGGAAGTCCTGCTCGACGTACTCCACGCCGTACGGCTCGGGCTCCAGCACGCGGTCCACGAGCGTCGGCGGATGCAGGTGGTAGGCGATGGACTGGATACCGGAGAAACCCTCCGCCCCGATCACTTCTTCCGTGTAGAGCGCGCCGTCAGGCCGCCGGAACTGCGTATGCCGCTTCTGCGGGACCTCGCCGAGACGAACGTAGAAAGCCATGGTGGATTTGAGATTGATGATGTTGGATTTGCGACTGAAAACGCGTGTGGAGACCTAGGACCGATTGTACATCATTGATCTCCAATCGAAAATCGTAAATCCCCAATCGAAAATCACAAATTCCCTCGTCGTTCTTGCTCGCGCTCGATGGCTTCGAAGAGCGCCTTGAAGTTGCCCTCGCCGAAGGTGCGCGCGCCGCGGCGCTGGATGATCTCGTAGAACACCGTCGGGCGGTCCTGCACGGGCTTGGTAAAGATTTGCAGGAGGTAGCCGTCCGGGTCGCGGTCGACGAGGATGCCGAGCTCGGCGAGCGCGTCCACCGGCTCGTCGATCGTGCCGACGCGCTCCTGGAGCGTGTCGTAGTAGGTCGTCGGCACGGTCAGGAAGTCGACGCCGCGGCTGCGCAGCGCGGTCACGGTTGCGAGAATATCGTCGGTCGCGAGTGCGACGTGCTGGACGCCCGCGCCGTGGTAGAACTCGAGGTACTCGTCGATCTGGCTCTTGCGGCGGCCTTCGGCAGGCTCGTTGATCGGGAATTTGATGCGCTCGTTGCCGTTGGCCATCACCTTCGACATCAGCGACGAGTACTCCGTCGAGATGTCTTGGTCGGTGAACGCGATGATGTTGCGGAAGCCCATCGTCTCGGCGTAGTACGCCACGTAGCGGTTCATGTCGCCAAGGTGGACGTTGCCGACGCAATGGTCGACGTACTTCAAGCCGACCGGCTCGGGCTGCCAGTAGGGGTTCGCGTAGGGCTCGAAGCCCGGCAGGAAAAGGCCGGCGTAGTTCGAGCGCTCTACGAAGGTGTGGATCGTGTCGCCGTACGTCTCGATAGCGGCCACCACGACCTCGCCGTGATCGTCTGAGAGCACCTCGGGTTCGCGGGCCGGACGAGCCCCGCGCTTGGTGGACTCCGCGAAGGCGCGTCGGGCATCCGGCACCCAGAGCGCCAGGTCACGCACGCCGTCGCCGTGGCGGCGCACGTGCTCGGCAACGAACCCGTCGGGGCCAAGCGGCGCGGTGAGCACGAAGCGCACCTTGTCCTGCTGGAGGAGGTAGCTGACGCGATCACGCACGCCGGTCTCAGGACCGCGATAGCCGGTGATACGGAAGCCGAACGCCGACGCGTAGAAGTGGGCGGCCTGCTTCGCGTTGCCAACGAAAAACTCGACGTAGTCCGTGCCGTTGATCGGCATGAAGTCGTCGGCTGCCGTGTTCTGCGCGGCAGGGTCGGCCGTGGGGAGGGTCTGAGTAGCCATGAAGAGAGGAGGCGTGTGAGGTGCTGAAAGCGCTTCCGAAAGCTATGCGTTCCTGTCCTTAGACTCAACACGGAACGCTTTGCACACCTGTGAAGGTATGCAGAGTCCGCTCAGGCTCTCCCCTACCCGATGCCTCAATTCGAGTTCGATCCCGCCGAAACCAACGCGCCCGTCCGGCTCATCCGTGGTCGCGACGCCGCCGATGCCGCTCGGCGCGTACTCGCCGTCCCTGTGGATGCTATCGCGATCACAGCACCGGACGAGGAAGGCTGGCAGACCGTCACCGAGGATGAAGCCGTGGCAGGGCGACTACGCCTCCACCAACGCATGCGCTTTCGACGCGATTGAGGCGCTGAGATCGAACCTGCAGATAGTCCGGCTCAGCGCCAGTCTAGACGTCGAAGAACTTCCGCTTGAGCGTCTCGGTGACGCGGTCCGGGAGCACCTCGGCAGCCCAGGCTCCGGCGCGGTCGGCAAGCCGCCCCACGGTCTGGCGCGGCGACGGGGACGGCGAGGCCAGCGCGGCCGCGATTACGTCGGCGACGACCGTGGGCGGCGGACCGGTCCGCTCGCCTTCGAGCGTCACGTCGAGCGCGCGGGTGAGGGCGTCGCGGTAGTGCGAGTCGTCGGTGTGGGCGGCTGTGAAGCGGCGGGCGCTCCCGAAGCCTGTTCGGATGTCGCCCGGCTCGACGAGGGCGACGGGAATGTCGAACGCGGCCAGTTCGAGACGGAGCGCCTGGGCCCAGCCTGCGAGCGCAAACTTGCTGGCGGAATACGCCCCCTGGAACGGCAGCCCGATGCGGCCCGCTATCGACCCGACAAAAACGAGGTGGGCGCGGACGCCGTTTGCTGGGTCTTGGGCGCGAAGCGCGGGCAGCGCGGCCCGCACGAGGCGATGCGGCCCGAGCAGGTGCGTGTCGAGCTGCGCCTGGAGCTCGGCGTCCGTCGTTTCCTCCAGCGGCCCCACGAGCGACCACCCGGCGTTGCTCACGACCGCATCGAGGCGGGGCGTCTGGTCGAGGACCCACGCCACCCCTACCTCCACCGACGCGGCGTCGTCGACGTTCATAGGGAGCATCATGAGGCCATCGCGGACTTCGCCGAAGGCGGCCGTGCGGCTGGTGCCGAAGACGCGCCAGCCATCGCGCGCGAGATGGTGCGCGGTCGCCAGGCCGATGCCCGAGGACGCACCTGTGACGAGAACAGATTTCTTCATACGACGACGATGGTGGTGGGAGGGATACCCCTGCAAAGTCTACGCGCGACGACGTGTACCTTGCTGCATCATTCCTGAGCCCCTATGCCGATCCCTGCCCTCGCCGACCGCAGCGCTGAAGTCGTCTTTCGTGGCTTCGAGAGCTACCGCCGCCGCTACCGCGTGCTGACACGCCGGGCCCGCGAGCGCTTTGAAGCCTGCGACTGGGCAGGCATGGGCAAGGACGCCACCGAGCGCCTCGACCTATACAAGCGTACCGTCGCCGCTGTCGAATACGACCTGCGCAACACGCTCCGGGAGGACATCGAGAACCACTATCTCTGGGCGAATATGCACGGGGCCTTCGCCCAGCGCAACGCCCAGCGCGACGACTGGGAGCTCGGCGAGACGTTCTTCAACTCGATCACCCGCCGCATCTTCGACACGGTCGGCGTGGACGAGCAGATCGAGTTCGTCGCGAGCGATATCAAGACACCGCCGCCTGGGCCGGTCGTCCGCGTCTTCGAGGGCGTCGGGTCGGTGCCAGATCTGTTCGCTTCGATCCTAGAGGCCTACGCGTTCGAGGTCCCGTATCGCGATAGGCGTGCCGATGCCGAGGCGCTCGCTGCGCGCCTCAAGGCGCACCTTCGCCAGAAGGACGCCGTGGGCCACGTGGACCGCGTCGAGTTGATCGAGTCGGTCTTCTTCCGTGACCGCCGCGCCTACCTGGTCGGGCGCGTCTACTGCGGTGCCTACACCTCGCCCGTCGCGATTGCCCTGGCCAACGACGGCAGCGCCATCTTCGTAGACGCCTTCCTCCTCACCGAGGACGCCGTCTCGATCCTGTTCTCCTTCACGCGGTCCTACTTCCTCGTCGTCGCCGACCGGCCCTACGACTTAGTCCGTTTCCTGAAAGGGCTCCTACCGCGCAAACGCGTAGCGGAGCTCTACATCGCGCTCGGGTTCAACAAGCACGGCAAGACGGAACTCTACCGCGACCTCCTGCGGCACCTCGCCCAGGCCGAGCCTGGCGACCCGAACGACCGCTTTGTGCGCGCGCCCGGCCAGCGCGGCATGGTGATGACCGTCTTCACGATGCCGAGCTACGACTACGTCTTCAAGCTCATCAAGGACCGCTTCGACCCGCCGAAGACCGTCACCCACCAGGGTGTCAAGGACGCCTACGCGCTCGTCTTCCGCCGCGAGCGAGCAGGCCGTCTCGTGGACGCGCAGGCGTTCGAGCACCTCGAGTTCGACCGCGCCCGCTTCGACCCGACGCTCCTCGACGAACTCCTCGACGAAGCCGGGCACATCGTGTCGCTGGATGGGGACTGCGTGCGGATCGGGCTCACGTATACCGAACGCCGCGTTACGCCGCTCGACCTCTACGTCCGCCGCGCCCTCGACGAGAACGACGCGCGCTTTTCCATCGCGGATGCCGAGATGGCCGTGATCGACTACGGCTGGTGCATCAAGGACCTTGCAAAAACGGGCATCTTCCCCGGCGACCTCCTCCTCAAGAACTTCGGCGTCACCCGCCACGGCCGCGTCGTCTTCTATGACTACGACGAGCTCGAACTGATGGGCACCGTCAACTTCCGCAAGAAGCCCGTGCCGCGCACGTTGGAGCAGGAGATGGCGTCCGAACCGTGGTATTCCGTAGGCGAGCATGATGTCTTTCCCGAAGAGTTGATCTTCGGACTCGGGTTGGTCGAGCCGCTGCGCCGTACTTTTTTGGCGGAGCACGCCGATCTCTTTACTCCTGAGTTCTGGCAGGCCGCGCAGGCGCACCTTGCGGAAGGCGACTTCGTGCAGCCGCTCCCCTACACCGCGCAGCACCGTCTTCGTCCAGCCCCCGTGCTCGACGACTCCCTGATGGGCGAGCGCGCGGCCGCCCTTTCGTCCTGACTGTCTGATTCACGCCCGTTCCTCCCCTGCCGATGGCTAGCTACACCCACCTTACGCCTCCGACCACCGGGTCGAAAATCTCTATCTCCGGCGGCAAGCTCCACGTTCCCGACGACCCCATCATCCCGTTCATCGAGGGTGACGGCATCGGCCCCGACATCTGGAAGGCCAGCGAGCCCGTCCTCGACGCGGCGGTCGAGAAAGCCTACGGGGGCTCGCGGAAGATCCACTGGATGGAGGTCTACGCTGGCGAGAAGGCCAACAACCAGTTCGGCGAGTGGCTCCCGCAGGACACGCTGACCGCGATCACGGACTACCTCGTCGCGATCAAGGGCCCGCTCACGACGCCCGTCGGCGGCGGCATCCGCTCGCTCAACGTGGCGCTCCGCCAAAAGCTCGACCTCTACGCCTGCGTCCGCCCGATCCAGTACTTCGACGGCGTCCCCTCTCCGGTCAAGGAGCCGGAGAAGGTCGACATGATCATCTTCCGCGAGAACTCGGAGGACATCTACGCCGGGATCGAGTTCAAGGCGGGCACCGACGCCAACAAGAAGCTCCGCGACTTCCTGATCAACGAGATGGGCGTCACGAGCATCCGCTTTCCCGAGACGAGCGGCCTCGGCATCAAGCCGGTCTCCGAGGAGGGCACGAAGCGCATCGTCCGCGCAGCCATCGACTACGCGATTGCCAACCGCAAGCCCAACGTGACGCTCGTGCACAAGGGCAACATTATGAAGTTCACCGAGGGCGGCTTCCGCGACTGGGGCTACCAGCTCGCCAAGGAGGAGTACGGCGCGGTCGACCTCGACGGCGGCCCGTGGCAGACGATCACGCTCGACGACGAGGTCGACCGCGCCATACTCCTCTTTGGCGAGCTGGTAGCCCCAGTCGCGGAAGCCGCCCTCGGTGAACTTCATGATGTTGCCCTT
>JBCDFO010000286.1:0-6392 GCA_039177895.1 Bacteroidota bacterium | reverse complement strand
GGACTCGCGAGCGGTGTCTACGTGGTGGAAGTCCGTGCCGACGGGCAACGGGCCACCCAGAAGGTGCTGCTCGTGCGCTAGCGTTTTTCTTGGGGTAGGGGGCGACCCACGTTTGGCCTTAGCTTCGCCGCGTCTGCTTCTCCATTCCTCCGCTTGAACATGTCGCGCCTCTTCGCTAGGCTCTGTCTGGCTTTCTTGCTGTGCTTCGCCGTTTCCGCTGACGCCCAGTCGAACCGCTGGCTCTCGGCGGGCTCGTTCCATAACTGGTACTCCGAGGTCGGCAGCGAGCGTGAAATCGGCTTCCGCAGCAGCGGTGCCGACTTCCAATACGGCTGGCGTTGGCCGGCCATCCACCGCGACCGCGACCTCGGACCTGCAACCGACATGCAGGTAGCGAAGGGCCTCTGGATCGGCGCCACCAACGTTACAGCCGACGGCGTCACGTATCCGGCGCGCGTCGTCCATGTCGGCCCCCGTGTGGATGGGTCGGGAGAGTTTTTCCCCGTCCGTTTCGAACTGATCAGCAGACGCGACCCGACGGTCGTGACCGTGGACGGTGGCCGGTTTGCGCCCGAGGCAGAGATGGTGGTCGACGCCGTGGACCCGACGCTGGAGGCGGACTATGTGCTCGTGAACGAGGTCAACACGCTGCTCGGCCTCACGATGGAACGCCGCATTCTGCAGTTCAGCCAGGACTATCACGACAACTACCACGTCATCGAGTACACCTTCACCAACACGGGCAACACCGACGGGGACCCTGAGATCGAGCAGCCCGACCAGACGCTTGAGGGCGTGGTCGTCTTCTTGCAGAACCGGCTCTCGGTGGTGCGTGAGACGCGGTTTGTGATCGGCGACAACCCAACGGGCTGGGGCAAGCACACAATGAACGACGCGCGCGGCGATGGCGTGCTGCCGGACGCACCCGGCCAGGAGTTTCGGGCGCAGTTCTCGTGGCACGGCCACTTCCCGGCGTTCGGGCTCTACGACAACATCGGCGGCCCGATCTTGCCAGCGCGTGTGCCCGCGACGTTTGTCGCCCCCTCGGATACATCGGGACGGCTGGCCGCCTCGGCGTTCGCAGGGACGGTGACGCTCTTTGCCGAAGGGACACCGGAGAGCGGGATAGACGATGCGCGCCAGCCAGCGACGACCACCTGGTTTAGCTCGGACGAGTCGTACACGATCAACAACAGCGCGTTTGATGCGGCCAGGATGCAGGTCGAGTACGACCTGATGGCCTCGGGGCGCAAGAGCCCGCGCCATGCCAACGCGGTCGAGCCGACGGGTCTGCCGGGCTTCCTGAACCCGACGGGCGACCCGGCGCTGGGTACGCCCGGCGGGATGTCGTACGCAAACGGCTATGGGCCCTACACGCTGGCGCCGGGCGAGAGCGTGCGTTTTGTCATCGCAGAGGGCGCGGCGGGCTTGAGCCGCGAGGCCACGATCGATATCGGGCGCGCGTGGAAGCAGGCCGGTGCCGATCCGACGGCGCTCTTCACCTACGAGGTAGGCGGGCAGTCGTTTACGAAGACGAAGAACCAGTGGGTATTCACGAGCCGCGACTCGCTCTTCCAGACGTTCCGCCGCGCCATCGCCAACTTCGAGAGCGGGTATGACCTCCCCCGTTCGCCTGCACCGCCCGCCACGTTCGCCGTCACGAGCGGCACGGATGCGGGGATGGACGACCGCATCCTGCTGGAGTGGACCGCGCTGGCTGGCGAGCCCGAGCCCGACGCTTGGCGGATCTACCGCTCGCGCGTCCGCTACGACAGCACAGCGACCCTCATCCACGAGGCTGCCTCCAGCGACCGCCGCTTCGAAGACCGCACCGCTGAGCCCGGCGTGGAGCACTTCTATTACATCCAGGCCGTGGACCGCGACGGCAGCGACGGTTCGGTGCGCACGCCGTCCGGCGAGCTCACCTCAAACCGCTACCTCGCGCAGACCTACGAGGGTGCCCTCCGGCTACGCGGCGTGGCGATAGAAGACGACGGGACCCTACCCGAGACGCTCGCGCTCGAAGCCGCCTACCCGAACCCGTTTGCCCGCAGTACCACCGTGCGCTTCGCCCTTCCCGGCGCGGCTGACGTCTCGGTTACCGTTTACAACGTCCTCGGTACCGAGGTAGTGCGGCTCGCGGTAGCGCAGCCTTACGCAGCCGGGCGGCACGAGGTGACATGGGATGCCGGGGCGCTGGCGAGCGGCGTCTATGTGGTCGAGTTGCGCGCTGATGGCAAGCGAGCGAGCCAACGCGTGCTGCTAGCGAGGTAGCGCCTGAGCACGAAGGGCCCTGGAGCCGCGTGCCTCGGGCTCCGAGCGCGACCGTCCTTCCGAGGATTTCGTGGCGCGGACGGTCCGGTTTTTGGTATCGTCCGCGCCATCGATTCGTACGGTCCCCGCTCCCACCACCCCGCCTCCCATGCACCGTCCGCTCATCGGCGTCCCCGCGCAGACCCTCCAGGCCATCGACGGCATCCCCGAGGCACTGCCGCACTCGTGGGTGATGAACCACCGCTACTTCGTCGCGCTCGCCTCGACCGGTGCGGCCCCGGTGATGATCCCGCTCCTCGACCAGGACGAGGTCACGCTGCGCGCCATCTACGACCGCCTCGATGGCCTCTTCATCGCGGGCGGCGTGGACGTGCACCCGTCCAGCTACGGGGCTGACCTCGACCCGCACACCGGGCGCACCGACCTCGCGCGCGATGCCGTGGAACTGCTAATGACGCGCTGGGCGCTCGCCGAGGGCAAGCCGTTCTTCGGCATCTGCCGCGGCATGCAGGTCCTCAACGTGGCCTGCGGCGGTACGCTCCATCAGGACACGACGGCGTTCTTCCCCGACGCAATCAAGCACGACTACTTCCCCACCCAGGGCTACGCCCGCGACCACCTCGCCCACGACCTCCGCGTGGCACCAGGCAGCCACCTGCACGCGGCCTTCGGCGCGGAGACGGTCGCCATCAACAGCATGCACCACCAGGGCGTCGACCGGCTGGGGCACGATCTCGTGGCGACAGCGTGGGCCCCCGATGGCCTGATCGAGGGCATCGAACTCGACAGTCCGAACCGGGTGCACGGGTTCGCCGTGGGCGCGCAGTGGCACCCGGAGATGCTCGTGGACACCGACGCTGGGACGCGGCGGCTCTTCGAGGGCTTCGTCGGCGAGGCGCGCGCCTGGGCGCAGCGGCCCCGGCTCACCTCAGTCGCAGCGTAACGTCTCGCAGGGGTGTCTGGATCGCGGTGCAGCACTCCGCAGCAAAACGTGACGCCCCAAGGTTTAACCTCGCGTTCACAACCCTGCACACGGCGTCCCGTTGGAGGATATGAGCAGGCAAGAAATCACTGCTCTTCGCATTCTGAGTATTCACCTCCACCGATCGATATGCAGACGCTGCAAACGACTCCGCTTCTTTCGACTTCCTCTATTTCCGATACGACCGTCGTGAACCCGCAGGGCACGAGCCTTGGCGACATCAAGGACCTGATGGTGGACCCGCAGACGGGCCGCGTGCTCTACGCCGTCCTTGACTTCGGCGGGTTCCTCGGCATTGGCAACAAGCTGTTCGCCGTGCCGCTCCAAGCCTTCGACGTGGACACCGACCGCGAGCGCTTCGTGCTCAATGTCACGCAGGAGCGCCTGGAGAACGCGCCCGGCTTCGACCAGAACGACTGGCCATCCTCGGCAGACACGTCGTTCCTTGATACGGTCTACAACCACTACGGTGTGAGCCGCACGACCTGGGAGCGCCGCCGCGAGCCGGCGCTGAACTAGCGGCGTGCTGACCCTCACCTGGCGCGCACACACGCGCCTGCGTTGTCACCCGTACTCCAGCGTCCTGCCCAACCGGGCGGGGCGCTTTTTCTGTGCGTGCCTCCGCCCCGATGGCGACGGCCCCGATGGCGACAGTGCAGGCGTTGCGCAGCGCGGGTGTGCATGCTATGTTCTGCCCCCGCGCGTTGCCTCGTCCGCCTACGTCGCGGCATTCCAGCGAGATGCTGCCCCACCCACCGCGCCCTACCATGCCAACCTCGCCGTTCTTGAACGACCGCGAACGCTGGGCCCGGCTGGAGTCTGTGCTCGAGATCGCGCTGGAACTCTCCCCCGCCGCGCGGATCGACTTCCTGGACGACGAGTGCGGCGACGACCCCGAGCTGCGCGCCGAAGTGGAGGCCATCCTCGCCGCCGATGCGGAGGCTGACTCGTTCCTCGCGGTCCGCGCCCTCGATCAGGTGGATCAGCATCTGCTCGACACGACGACTGGGGACGGAGCCGACCCACTGGCCGCCCTCGTGGGGCGGCGCGTGGGGGCGTACCGGCTCGTCCGCGAGCTTGGGCGGGGCGGCATGGGCGCGGTCTACCTCGCCGAGCGCGTCGTCGAGGACGGGCGCGGCTTCGAGCAGTCGGTGGCGCTCAAGCTCATCGCGGCCCCGCACCCGACGCTGCGACAGCGTTTTCTCGCCGAGCGGCAGACGCTCGCGCGGCTCCAGCACCCCGGCATCGCGCGGCTGCTCGACGGCGGCGTGGCGGGCACTGAGAGCGGCGACCTCGTCGGGACGCCCTTCTTCGCGCTCGAAGTGGTGGACGGTGCGCCGATCACGGAGCACGTCGCCACGGCCGAACTGAGCGTGCGCGACCGCCTCGGCCTCTTTCTCCAGGTCTGCGATGCCGTCCAGTACGCCCATCAGAACCTCGTCGTTCACCGCGATCTCAAGCCGTCGAACATCCTCGTCGCCCCCATGGCTGGAGCGGGGCGCGGGCGCGCCAAGCTGCTCGACTTTGGCATCGCCAAGCTGCTCACGCCCGACGACCTCGGCGGAGCCGACGACGACGCGCCGCTGACCGCGACGGGGAGCCGCATCTACACGCCGCAGTACGCCGCCCCCGAGCAGGTGCGTGGCGAGGCCGTCACGACGGCCACCGACGTCTACGCGCTCGGGCTCATCCTCTACGAACTGCTCACCGGCCGCCGCGCCTACCAGTTCGCGCGGACCTCCGCAGGCGAGATCGAGCGGGTGATCTGTGAGACGGAGCCCACGCGGCCGTCCACGGCCATCACGCGGATCGACGACGACGCCCAGCCCCTCCCGCTGGACCCACCACGCCTCCGCCGACGGCTGCGCGGCGACCTCGACACGATCGTACTGAAGGCGCTCGCCAAGGACCCGGCGCGGCGCTATGCCTCGGCCGAGGCGCTCGCGACGGACCTCCGGCGGCACCTCGCCGGGCAGCCCATCGCGGCACGACCCGCGACCAAGCGCTACCGGCTCGGGAAGTGGGTACGACGCAACCCCGCGTGGGCCGTCGCGGCGGTGCTTGTCGCTGGCCTCGCCCTCGTGGCGACGGTGTTCGCGGGCGTGGTCGCGCGGCAGAACCAACTGCTCGCCGCCGAGCGGGACCGCGTCGAGCGCGAGGCGAGCCGAACGGAGGCCGTGAAGGAGTTTCTCGTGGGCGTCTTCGAGGTGGCCGACCCCTCGGAGTCGCGCGGCGCGAGCGTGACCGCGCAAGAGTTGCTCGACCAGGGCGCGCGGCGGCTCCGCACCGAGCTAGCCGCCGTCCCACTCGTGCAAGCCGAAGTGCAGGGCGTCGTCGGGCGTGTCTACACGAGCCTGGGACTCTACGACCAGGCCGACTCGCTGCTCACCGCGGCCGTCGCCCAGCACGAGGCGCTGGCTACCGACGGCGATCCGCTCGCCACGGACGCGCTAGCCGAGAACCTGGAGCGCCTGGGCCTCCTCCGCTACGAGCAGGGGATGTTCGATGAGGCGACCGAGCTCCTCGGCCGGGCCCTCGTGCTGCGCTCAGCCCAGACCCCGCCCGACGTGGTGGCGCTGGCCCGCACGCAGCACCTGCTGGGCATGCTCACCCACGAATCTGGCGACCTCGGCCGGGCCGACTCACTCTTCCAGGCGTCGCTCGCGGTCCGCGAGGAGATCGCCCGGCCGCAGGACGTCGCCGCTACGCTGAGCAGCCTCGGCCTGCTCCGCTCCGACGAAGGACGCTACGCCGAGGCCGAGCCGATCCTCCAGCGTGCCCTGACGCTCCAGCGCGAGCACCTCGGCACCGACCACCCCGAGACGGCAACGACGCTCTACCACCTCGCCCAACTCTACTGGACGACGGGCCGCCTCGACGAGGCCGAGCCACTCTTCCGCGAGTCACTCGCGCTCAGCATCCAGCTCTACGGCCCCGAGAGCGCGTCGGCGGCGCTCGACTACAACCAACTCGGCCTCGTGCTGGTCGACCAGGGGCGCTACCGGGAGTCGCAAGCCGCGTACGAGGAAGCCCTGCGGATCCAGCGGGCGCTCTTCGGCGACACCCACCCCGACATGTCAGCGACCGTCCTCAACCTCGGCGCGCTGCACTTTGCGCAGGAGCGCTACCCCGAGGC
>JBCDFO010000285.1:0-6442 GCA_039177895.1 Bacteroidota bacterium | reverse complement strand
TTCATCGCCTCCGCGAGCGCGTGCGGGACGATGTGGACGACGCATTCACGCGTGGCGCGCAGATTGGCGAGGGTGTCCTTCGTGCGCGTCCCGCCGTCGGGCATCGGGGCCATCTGCGGCGCGAACATCAGCACCGGCGGGTCGATGGAGGCGACGTTGAAGAACGAGTAGGGCGCAAGGTTGGCCACGCCGTCGCCGCTGAGCGTGGACACCCATGCGATGGGACGCGGCACGACGGCCGAGACGAGCAGCTTGTAGACCTCCGCAGGCGGGTGGCCCTCGATGCGAAACGTAGGCATCCGGCTCAAACGTTCTCGTTCGGGGTGTCCTCGTCCGGCGAGAGCCCGGGGGCTGGGTTGCGCGCCTCCGTGTCGGGCTCGTCCCGTTCGATCACGAGCGTGATGTCGGTCACGAGCGCCGCGATGGCCCCGAGCGCCGCCAGCATCGGCGTGAGCAGAACCGCAGCGGCTCCCGCCCCGACGCCCACTGTAAGCGGGATCTCCAGCAGGGTACGCTCGTCCTTCTTGATGGCGATGCGGCGCACGTTGCCCTCCTCGATCAGGTCGCGTACCTTGTCGACGAGCTGCGACCCGGCTACCTTAATCTCCTGCAAGGTTTTCTCGCCCACGGCTTTGGCTTCGTGGAACGTGCGTTCGCCAGCGGCCTTGGCGTCGTCGAGGGAGGGGCGGGAGGAGGAGTCCATGGGGAGGAGCGTGAGATGAGGAGCAGCGTCGAAATGGAGGCGGCCTGTTACGAAAGGGAATCGGCGGGGGTTCTTTCCCCCGTGTCGAAATCCTAGGACACAGAGGGGTAGCACCAGGCCAGGGGCAATACAGGCGCTGTGCGTCAAAAAACGCGGACGAGATCGGCGCTCCGAACCGGATAAACGCGAGAAAGCGCCCCGCGCAGCCTTGGGGCGCTCCGGAACGGGCACGGTCCATGCACAAGCCCTCCCCGAACACGCAAACGGGGCGACCGCCTCAGAGCGGCTCTCCCGCCGCGACGCCGTTCACACCCAACCACAACCGGGCGGTTCACCTCGCCCACCTCACAATCAACCTTTTCAGGAGGTACCCTCATGGGACAGCAGCAACTTCTTCTCCTCGTTCTGGGCATTGTCATCGTCGGCCTCGCGGTCGTCGTCGGCATCCAGGCCTTTAGCGAGAACCAGACCAAGGCCAACGCCGACGCACAGGTCAACGACGCCATCCGCATCGCGTCCGACGCGCAGGCTTGGGCCCTCAAGCCGACCGCCTTCGGTGGTGGCAACGGCGTCTTCAACGGCCTCGGCACCAACGGCCTCGCCAAGCTCGGCTACGAACTCGGCGACAACGGTTCGACGCCGGCTACGGGCGCCGCCGACCAGTACGAGAACCTCAACGGGATCTACGAGATCACGAACGTGACCAACGGCACGGCGGGCACGAACACGGGCAGCTTCACCATCGTGGGCTGCAACGACGCGCTCGACACGCAGGTCGTGATGGTCGTTAGTGGCACCACGCCGGCCGACATCACCACCCGGATCATCACGGGTGCGCAGCCCTGCGACTTCTCCCTGACGTCGTAAGCCATTGCTGCTTAGGCAGCACCAGTGTTACCGGCCCCGTAAGGCCGGTGAGCTTGGCGGCACTCTCGTCGGAGCTTCGGCTTCGGCGGGGGTGCCGCCTCTGCGTTTAGGGTCGTTCTGCGCACAGGAAGGGGAGAGGCATGGGTAGCAAGGTAGCTCCGGCTGGGACGGGGTCTGGCAAGGTGTTCGCGTAGAGACACCGTGTTCTCGCGGAGAGGCCGTGCAGTCGGTAGGAGACTGGACCTGCATGGGAACCCCATAGCGCCTCTCGCCCGACGACTTCTCCCAGATTGTTATGGCTACCACTCTTTCCCTCGCTTCGCAAGCAGCCTCATCCGCGCCGCCAGCCTCGCCCACGGCTTGGCAGTGGGGGGCCTGGGTGGTCGGCGGCGTTGCGTTGCTGGTCGCAGGCGCGCTGGTGACGCCGCTCCACAAGCTGGCACCGACGCACGACGCGCACCGGCTGCTCCAGGTGGCGGCGTATGCGCTCGTCTTCCTCGTCGTCGCGGTGGTGCCGAGCGTGCGGACGGCGTGGCTGCGTCGCTGGCAGGCGGTGCCGAAGCTGGCTCGTCTGGTGCTCTGGTTCGTGATGGCAGGCGGCGCGGTGTCAGCGTTGCTAGCGGCCTCGCCGCGGTACGCCCTCATCGAGCTGGTGTCGATGGTTGCCCTCAGCACGTTGGTCTTGCTCACAGCTACCCTAGCGCACGAGCGTCCGAAAGCGTTCCGACAGGGCGCACACGTAGTCCTCGCTGTTGGCGTTGGCATCTACCTGCTACGCTTCGCCGTGACCTACGCCGTCTGGCAGCCTGGCTGGCCGTACGCCAACCTCGGGATGCCGCACCCGCGGCACTTCAACCACCTGCTCACGTGGACGCTGCCGCTGATGGTGCTGCTGCTGGGTGCTACCGGCACGGCGCGCTACCGCCGAGTCCTGGGCCTCGTTCTGGGGATGGGCTGGGTGATGCTCGCTTTCGCGTCGGGGGGGCGCGGGACGCTCGCGGCCGTGGCCGTAGCCACGCTGTTGACCGTCGCGCTCTACCGCCGCCAGTCGCTGGGCTGGATGGCACAGCAGGGCACGATCTGGATCGCGGGATTCGCGCTGTTCTGGGTGCTTTTCAAGGTTGCGCTGGGCCACGAGAGCGCGCAGGGGCTGACGCGGGCGGGCCTTTCCGACCGCGACCTGCTGTGGGGCCTGTCGTGGACGTTCATCCAAGCGCAGCCGTGGCTCGGCCTCGGCCCGATGCATTTTTCGGCGCTCGAAGCGGTGAACGTTCAGGGCTTGGCGGCGCATCCGCACAACGTCGTCGTACAGTGGGCCGTGGAGTGGGGTGTCCCGTCCACGCTACTCGTGCTGGGGCTCGGAGGCTGGGCCGCCGTTGCCTGGATCCGCCAATCCTTGAAGACCGAAGAGAGAACCGAGCGGCTCGTCCGCGTCGCCCTGACGGCGTCGCTGCTGGCCGGGGCGGCGCATCTTATGCTGAGCGGGCTGCTCGTGATGCCGCTCAGCCAGCTTGTCTTTGCGCTGGTCGCTGGGTGGACGCTAGGGCTCTACCAGCGTATCGCCTCCCCTGATACGAGCATACCCGAGACGAGTGGGGGCCTGGTCCCAGCCACCAGGCGGGCTCGCGTGGCCCCTGCGGTGTTCGGCGCGCTGCTCATCGGCTGGCTTGCCTTGGTGGTGCCGGAAGCACTGCGCCTGCAGGAGCGCCACGACGCCTACGTGGAGCAGACCGACCCGCAGAATCTAGCTCCACGCTTCTGGCAGCAGGGGGTGATCGCCTGGGATACGTGGCCTGCTCGTCCTGTCGCGGCCGACGAGCACGCGAATCGCTGAGGGCCTCGCTCAGAGCATCTCCTCGTCCTCGTAGCACCAGCCCCACGTCTCGCCCGGCTCTAGCGAGCGGATGATCGCGTGGCCGGTCTCGTGGAAGTGCTTCGTCGCGTGCTGGTTGGGGGACGAGTCGCAGCAGCCGACGTGCCCGCACACCATGCAGATGCGCAGGTGCACCCACCAGTCGCCCGTCTTGAGGCACTCCTCGCAGCCGACCGCGCTTGCCTGGACAGGTCGGATCTGGTCGAGGTGGGAGCACTTGGCAGCGGCCTCCGGATCGGGCTCTAGGGTATACGTCCGCTCCGTGTCGATGGGGCGGCGCATCGAGGGCGTCGTCCGCGAGGGGGTCGGGTAGGGCCCGGGTGGAGGTGGCCCGGAGGAGCCGCCGCCTTCTCCTGCAGGGCCGTCGCTGCTGCCTGGAGCATCGCCGCCCGACGCCTCGCCGGGGTCCGACCGGAACAGCGGGGCCAGGTGCTTGAACGCCTCCGTGGGGCCCTCGAGCGTCAGCGTGTCGTCGGGGTGCAGGACGATGCTCGGGCTCGGGTTGTCGTAGGTCGTCCCGTCTTGGACGACAGCCAGCGCGGTCACGTCGTGGTCATCGAGGTGGAGCTCGCCGAGCGATCGCTCGGCGGCCATTGCGGTCTTGCGAATCGTCACGGTGCGCGTCATGTGCCCATCGGCGTCCGTGACCACGGGCTCGACTTCATCTGCGTTCTGATCAAACGCCGCGTAGTTTCCCGCGCGCAGCGCCTCCTCCACATCGAGGATGCGGTCGGGCTCGATTTGGTACTGCCGCAGGACCTCCTCGAAGAGGCCGACGAGCGCCTCCAGGTCCTCGGCGATCACGCGGTCCACGCCGCCCTCGTTGAGGTGGTGTGCGTCGGTGTGCGAGCGCGTGCAGGCCACGATGCGAGTCGTAGGGCTGAGCACGCCTGCGACGGCTGCCACGCGGTGGGCCATCGCCGGGCCGTCGTCGGGGATGACGAGCAGCTTGGCGCGGTCGAGCCCGAGCGCGTTGAGGATGTGCTGCTTCGAGTAGTCGCCGCGCAGCACGGCGAGGCCCATCGACTCGGCCTCGCGCGCGCCCTGCGGCGAGAGCGTCGCCACCACGAACGGGACGCCTGAGCCGCGCAGCACGCGGACGAGCTTCCGCGCCGCCGCGCCGTAGCCCGCCACGATCACGTGGTCGCGGAGGTGCTCGAAGTGCTCGGCGCTGACCTCAGGCGTGGGCTGCGCTGCCGCCGAGCGCTCCTCGCCCATCTTATCACGAAGCTTGCCTTGGACGCGCCCCGCGAGGGCGACGAGGCCGGGCGTCGCAGCCATCATCAGCACCGTCGCGGCGATGAACGTCTGTGCGCCCGTCTCGCCGAGGCCTGCCGGGCTGAGTCCGACCTCGCGGCCCGCACGTTCTAGCACGAACGAGAACTCGCCCACCTGCGCAAGCGTCAGGCCGGTCGCTGCCGCCACCGGGAGGCTGTAGCCGAGCAGTTTCACACTCGCCCCGGCGATCACGGCCTTGAGGAGCAGCAGCACGACGACCACCCCGAGCACGAGCGGCAGGTTCTGCACGAGGAAGCCGAGGTCGAGCAGCATCCCGACCGACACGAAGAACGTCGCCGAGAAGAGGATCTGGAGGGGGAGGATCTCGCCGAACGCGTGCTCGGAGAACTTCGACTCGCTCACGACGAGGCCTGCGAGGAACGCGCCGAGCGAGATCGACACGCCCGCGAGGCCGACGAGGTAGGCTGTCCCGAGGCAGATGCCCACGATCACGAGCAGGAAGACCTCCGAGGAGCACGTCCGCGCGACGATCTCCAGGAGCGGCGGCATGAGCCGCTGTGCGACCACAAACACGAGCACGATCACGCCGAGCGCCGTCCCGAGCGCCTGCGCGATGTCGAGCGGCCCGCCGCCCACGCCCGCCAGCATTGGCACGAGCAGCACCATCACGATGATGGCGATGTCCTGAAAGATGAGGAGCCCGACGGACGCCTGTCCGGCCTCGGTGCCCGTCTCGTTGCGGTCGCCGAGCAGCTTCAGCACGATGGCGGTCGAGGAGAGCGCCACGAGGAAGCCCGTGAAGACGCCCGCCTTCCAGCCGACGCCGAAGGGGAGGAGCAAGAGCGTCACCACCGCCGTCGTGATACCGACCTGCAGCCCGCCGCCGCCCACGATGAGCCGCCGGATCTTGGCGAGCTTCTCCAGGCTGAACTCGATGCCGATGGTGAAGAGCAGCAGCAGCACGCCAATCTCGGCCGTCGCGTCGACGAGTTCGATGTCCTCGACGAGCCCGAGCTGGTTGGGCCCGATGATGACGCCTGCGACGAGGAAGCCCACGATGGGCACGAGCCCGATCCGCTTCGAGACGTAGGCCACGAACGCGCCCGCGAGCACGAGCGCGACGACTTCGGTGAGGTAGGCGGGCATCGCGCCCGCAGCGAGAACAGGGTAGGGCATCGTGTGGGGTCCTGTGTCCTTGGTTCTTTGTCCCTGGTGGGGAAGCGGTATCGGCGCTCGCCCAGAGGATAAGCCCCGGCCCTCGTTCGTGTCCCTACCCGAAGGGATGGGAGGAGCGTGTTGCGGTGAGGCCGTGTTGCGGTGAGGCCGTGTTGCGGTGAGGCCGTGTTGCGGTGAGGCCGTGTTGCGGTGAGGCCGTGTTGCGGTGAGGCCGTGTTGCGGTGAGGCCGTGTTGCGGTGAGGCCGTGTCGCTTGACGGACGGCGGGGAATCGGTTTGCTTCCATGACCCATGACCCATGACCCATGACCCACGAGGTGACTGACCAGGCTGAATTCGCTTGACGCAGCCACGAAGGTCTGCTTGCTTCCAAAGACCAAAGACCAAAGACCAAAGACCAAAGACCAAAGACCAACGCCTACCTTGTGACCTTCCCCTGCTGCTCGGCGGCTTGCTTCTCGAACCCTCACCCCTGCCCATGTCCGCGCCCCGGTCCTCGTCCGCGTTGGACGCCGCGTTTGTCACCCGTGCCCAGAACGGCGACGAGGCCGCCCGGTCTCGTCTGCTGCGCGCGCTCGAACCGAT
>JBCDFO010000284.1:0-6463 GCA_039177895.1 Bacteroidota bacterium | reverse complement strand
CATGCGCTGCTCGACCTCTTCGACCTCGTCTCAAGGGCAAAGCATCGCGTCAAGACGCTCTCCGGCGGACTCACCCGTCGCGTCGATCTCGCGCGCGGCTTCCTGCACCGCCCCAAACTCCTCCTGCTCGACGAGCCCACGACCGGGCTCGACCCGCTCGCACGCCGGGATCTCTGGGAGGCTCTGGATCGATTACGCCGCACGGAGGGCACGACGCTCTTCGTCGCAACGCACCTCATGGACGAGGCCGAGCAGTGCGAGGCCGTCGCGATCCTCGACCGGGGTCGGGTGGTCGCGCAGGGAGCCCCCGAAGTCCTCCGCGCCGAACTCGGCACCGAAGCTCTCTGGCTCGACTCCGACGCGCCGGAGCAGCTATCCGACCTCCTCATCGACCGACTGGGGCTACGCGCCCGCGTGCTGGGTCGTCGCGTTCTAGTCGAGCACGAGACGCCCGCCCCGCTGCTCGGCCGCATCTACGACGCCGCAGGAGCGCTCGTAGCAGCGGCCACGGTCCGGCGACCCACGCTGGAGGATGTATTCGTGGCCACGACCGGCCAGACCTTTGTCCGCCCCCCCGTCACTACCTAGCCATGCTTCGAGTCGTCGGTGCGCTGTGGCAGCGCGAAATCCTGAAGTTTGTCCGCGACCGGGCGCGGGTGGCCGGAGCGCTCCTACAGCCGCTCTTCTTCTGGGTACTTCTCGGCTTCGGCTTCTACGACTCCTTCCAGATGCCCGGCGAGACCGACGTGCCGTATCTGGAGTACCTCTTCCCGGGCATCGTTGCGCTGATTCTGCTCTTCTCGGCCATCTTCTCGACGATCTACATCGTGGACGAGCGGCAGCGGGGCCTGCTTCAGGCGGCGCTCGTGGCCCCGGTCTCGCGGCTGTCACTGGTCCTGGGTAACCTGGCCGGAGGCGTCACGCTGGCGCTCGCGCAGACGTTCATCTTCCTCCTGTTCGCGCCGCTCGTTGGCCTCATACCGAGCATCACGGGCCTCCTCGTGATCGTCCTGGCATCGGCCGCAATGGCGACGGCCTTCACAGCCCTCGGCTTCACCATCGCGTGGCGGCTCGACACCACGCGCGGCTTCCATGCGGTGATGAACGTGGTGCTCCTGCCGATGTGGGTGCTCTCGGGCGCGTTCTTCCCCCCGGAGGGCGTTCCGGCGTTCGTGCGCTGGGTGATGTACGTCAACCCGACGACCTACGGCGTGGCCGCGCTGCGCGACGGCCTCTACCTGCCTGACGCGGTGCCTGGTGCCTCGGGCCTGCCCACGTGGCTCTCCCTTGCGATTGCGGTAGCCTTCGCGTTGGCGATGGTCGCCTACGCTGTGCGCACGGTACAGCGGCGCTCGACCGTTGACGCATAGACCAAGGAGGAGACCGGCTGCGCGGGCGCTCGGAAGAAGTGGCGAACGTGGATCGGTCTCGGCTGGACGGGGTAGGCAGGGGTATGCCAACCCGCACCACGAACCCTCCCGACCTCAAAGCGCTTGACCGTGACGGCCTTGCGGCGTTCGTCGCCGAGCAGGGCTGGCCAGCGTTCCGCGCGAAGCAGCTCTTCGGCTGGCTCTACGGCAAAGGCGCGACGGACTTCGACACGATCACGGTGCTGCCGAAGGCGATGCGCGAGCGGCTCGTCGAGGTCGCCCATATTGGGACGATCCGCGAGGTGCAGCGGCAGGTGGCGACCGATGGCACGGTGAAGCTGCTCTACGAACTCAGCACCGGCCGCCGCGTGGAGAGCGTCCTGATCCCCGACTTCGACGACGTCTCGGGGAAGGCGAAGCGGCTCACCGTCTGCGTGTCGAGCCAGGTCGGCTGCGCGATGGGCTGCCACTTCTGCGCCACGGGGCTGATGGGCTTCCACCAGAACCTCACGCCGGGCGAGATCTACGACCAGGTCTTCCACCTCAACACGCTCGCGCTCGAGCGCTTTGGCAAGGGCGTCACGAACGTCGTGTTCATGGGCATGGGCGAGCCGTTCCAGAACTACAAAGCCGTCACCGCCGCCGCCCGCCTCCTCACCGATCCCAACGCCCTCGGCCTTAGCCCGAAGCGCGTCACCATCTCGACGGTCGGCCTTGCACGCCGCATCCGCACGCTCGCCGATGACATCGCC
The DNA here is from genome assembly GCA_039177895.1 of Bacteroidota bacterium. Classification (GTDB taxonomy): domain Bacteria; phylum Bacteroidota; class Rhodothermia; order Rhodothermales; family Rubricoccaceae; genus JBCBEX01. Next base: position 4,341 of record JBCDFO010000284.1, on the reverse strand, counting down.
GCCGGGACCGTACCACCCGTGCGGCTCGCGATCAGCCTCCACGCGCCGACCGACCCGCAGCGGAGCGCCATCATGCCCGTGAACCGCTCGGAGAAAACCGACCTGGCTGCGCTGAAGGACGCGGTCCAGCACTACACCCGCACGACCGGCCAGCGCGTGACGTACGAATATTGCGTCTTCGCCGACCGCAACGACCAACCTGAGGACGCCCGCAACCTCGCCCGCGTAGCACGCTGGGCATCGAGTAAGGTCAACCTCATCATGTACAACCCGGTCGAGGGCACCGCCTTCACGAGCACGGGCGAGCACGCGCTGAACCGCTTCATCCGTGTCCTCGTGGACGAGGGCGTGCGCGTGACCGTCCGCCGGAGCCGCGGCCAGGACATCGACGCCGCCTGCGGCCAGCTTGCCGTTCTCGACGGATGACGTAGGTTGGGCCTGGTCATTGATCATTGAAGCGAGCCGTTCCCCAGGACCTGGCAATCGAATTCGACGTCCTTCGACGAAGAGACACCGCCCGCCACCTCCCCCACCCCTACCGATATGGCTGTCAAATCGTATCCCATGAGCACGGCGGATGTCACGTGGCTCCGCATGGAAGCACCGACCAACCCGTTCACCATCTCGGGCGTGCTGCTGCTCGGGGAGCCGATGGAGATCGAGGCGCTCCGGCGCATCGTGAGCAACCGACTGCTGCTCTTTGAGCGCTTCAAGCAACGCGTGAAGGGACGCCACGCCACGCCCAGCTGGCAGAAGGACCCCCACTTCCACATCGAGAAGCACGTCCACGAGGTCGCCCTGCCCAACCCCGGCGGCAAGAGCGAGCTGCAGGCGCTGGCGAGCGACCTGCTCAGCACGCCGCTCGACTTCGGCAAGCCGCCGTGGGAGATGCACCTCGTCCAGAACGTGGACGGCGCGAGCGCGATCATTGGGCGCATCCACCACGTCTACGGCGACGGCATCGCGCTTATCCACGTGCTGCTCTCGATGACAGACGAGTACTTCGACCCCAATCGCGGCTCGGGCTCCCGGTCGAACGGGCAGGCCTCGCCGCTCACGGCGCTCTTCAAGCCCGCTGTCAAGTCCGTAGGCGCGACCGCCAAGGTGGCGGGCACGGTCGTCGGTGACACGGTGAAGATGGCCGTCAACCCGAGCCACCTGTTCTACCGGGCAAAGCAGGCGATGAGCCTCGGCGGGACGCTCTCGCGGCTCGCGCTGCTGCCCGAGGATAGCACAACCCGGTTTAAGGGCGAGCTGAACTCGCTCAAGCGCGTGGCGTGGTCGAAAGAGGTGTCCCTGGACGTGGTGAAACGCATCGGTGCAGCGAACGACGCCAAGGTCAACGACGTGCTGCTCACGGCCGTGGCCGGGGCGCTGCGGCGCTACCTAGAAGCGCAGGGCGACCCCATTGAGGACGTCGAGTTGGGCGCAGCGGTACCCGTCAACGTGCGCCCGCTGGAGGAGGCGTACAAGCTGGGCAACTACTTCGGCATCGTCTTCCTCATGCTCCCCGTGGGTGTTGAGGACCCTCGCGAGCGCCTCAAGATTCTGAAGGCACGGATGGACCGGATCAAGGTGACGCCCGAAGCACTCGTGATGCTGGGCGTGTTGCAGACCGCCGGTGCCGCGCCGCGCGTGCTGCAAGACAAGCTTCTTGACATCCTGAGCGCGAAGAACTCAGCGGTGATGACCAACGTGCCCGGCCCCCGCGAGCCGCTCCACTTCGAGGGCATCGAGATGACCGGGATGATGTTCTGGGTGCCGTGCTCAGGCAGCATCGGGATGGGCGTGAGCATCCTCAGCTACGCGGGTGGCGTCCGGCTCGGCATCGCCACCGACCGCGGCGTGGTCGAGGACCCCGAGACGCTGGCTGCGTTATTCGACACCGAGTTCGAGGAGTTGGCCGCCGAGTTTGCGTAGGTTCGGGGCGTTTTTCACCCACCCTCCCCTCCTATGTTGCTTCGTATCGCGTCCTGCTCCCTGCTCGCGCTGAGCCTGCTGATCCTCGCGGGCTGCGCGTCCACCTCCACCGAGTCCAGCCTGCTCGCGGACACGCCACCGGAAATCGAGCGCCTCGCCGTGATGCTGGACATCCCAGATCCCGAGATGCGGCAGGGCATGCTGAGTGCCTTTCAGCAAGCACTCGACGATCAGGGCGTTGAGGTCGTCCTTGTCGAGACCTCCCGGGACCCACGCCCCGAACGCATTGCAGCGCATGGTGCCGAAGCTGAGGCCACGGCTGTGCTCTTCGCTGGGACCACGGGCATGAGTCTTCGGAGCTCTTCGGGTTGGACGACCAACACGCTCGGAACCGCCACGTACGATGCGAGCACACAAGCCTTCGAGATTCAGCTGACGCTCTACGACGTCGCCTCTCAAGGTCGAGCCTGGACAGCGACGACAACGACCAAGAAGAACGGCAACAGTCGACGATCCGAGATCGGAGGCGCGATCGCGGCGAGTGCCCTCAAGGCCATGCGAGGCGACGGACTCCTGGCACCTTGAGCGAGATAGCCCCACGCGTCAAGATCTGCTGCATCGGCAGCGTTGAGGAGGCCCGGCTTGCGATCCGCTACGGCGCGTCGGCTGTGGGCTTGGTGTCGGCGATGCCAAGCGGGCCAGGCGTGATCGCCGAAGACCAGATCGCAGCGATCGCGGCGACCGTCCCGCCCCCCATCGCGACGTTTCTGCTGACGTCGAGCACCGACGCAGACCACATCGAAGCACAGGTGCGGCACTGCGGCGTCAACACGGTGCAGTTCGTCGATGCAGTCGATCCCAGCGTGTACGCACATCTTCGCGCTGCGCTGCCGCTCGTCAGGCTCGTACAGGTCATCCATGTCGAGTCGGAGGCCAACGTCGCCGAAGCCACGCGTGTAGCTCCTCATGTGGACGCGCTCCTCCTCGACTCGGGCCGCCCGTCGGCCGCGGTGCCTGAACTCGGCGGCACGGGACGTACGCACGACTGGGCACTCAGTCGACGCATCGCGGCCTCGGTGGGTGTTCCGGTCTTTCTCGCGGGAGGCCTCCGCGCTAAGAACGTCGGCGATGCCATACACGCCGTGCAGCCGTTCGGCCTCGACCTCTGCAGCGGCGTCCGCACCGACGGGCACCTCGATGAGGCGAAGCTTGCTGCCTTCTTCGTCGCCGTGCGTCGCGCGACGGCCTGAGCCAGGAGGCCAGACTCGCGTTACGTGAGGCAGTCGGTTCCGTCGAGCAGCATGTGGATGAGCAGGCCCAAGCCGATCAGCCAGGTGAGTCGAGCTGCGCGCTTCGAGGTGGCGGACGTAGCTCGCATCGAAGCAGCCAGGCCCCCGGCGAAGACGAGCGCGTAAACGACGATCGCGGGTGTCGAATGCAACGGGTGGAATCCGATGGAACAGCGCTCGGGGTCATAGATCGGGTCGGCCAGCAGGTGGTCGATGTCTACCACCATGGTCGCAATCAAGACGAGTGCAGTGCGCACCCACCCGGCTCGGTCCAGCACCAGGGCGACGACGACCGGGACCACGAAATGGAGCGCGATGTGAAGCATCGGTCGGTTTCAGCGGCTTCGATCAAAAAAGCGAGGCCCGACCGGGAAGGGTCAGGCCTCGCTGCAGGTCAGACGTGGGGGGACTAGTTGTCCCAGCGCCCACCGCCGCGATTGCCGCCATAGCCGCCGCCACCGCGGTTGCCACCGCCGTAGCCGCCGCCGCCGCGGTTGCCGCCGCCGTAGCCACCACCGCCACGGTTGCCGCCGCGACCGCCGCCGCCGCCGCCCTGGCGCGGGCGGGCTTCGTTGACCGTGAGCGTACGGCCGCCGAGGTCGGTGCCGTGCATGGCTTCGATCGCAGACTCGCCTTGATCTTTGGTTTCCATTTCGACGAAGCCGAACCCGCGCGAGCGGCCGGTTTCGCGGTCCTTGATGACGACGGCGGACGTTACGGTGCCGTGCGCCTCAAAGGCTTCGCGCAGCGAGTCGTCTGTGGTCGAGAAGGGCAGATTGCCCACGTAGAGATTCATACCAACTGGTGAAAGCGGGACGCCCGGGCCGCCGGGAGATACTGACTACCCCGAGGGGCTATGCGGTGCGCGCGTGGCGCAGCGCGTTGGCGGTTGGAGGCGTCCAAGAACTCAGTTTCATCCAGCCCCCCGACGATTAGTTCCGCGTTTTTCGGATTTAACTGTCTCCGCTTATCCCTTCCACGGCCCGCAGACCGAGGCCGAGGACAGCCAGTTGGAGGCGCACGGCGGCCCGCAGGTCAAGTGGATGGAGGCCGAACGCATCGCGCATCGCGGTGATTTCGTCTGCCGTGAGATCCCCGCGCTGTGCCTTCGCCGTCAACTCCGGCAGGCGTT
>JBCDFO010000283.1:0-6469 GCA_039177895.1 Bacteroidota bacterium | reverse complement strand
GGCCTCGCGTGGGGCTACGGCGACAGCTACATCCCCGCCGAGAACGTCGAGCAGGTCTACGTCGCCGAGGGCTCCATCGCCTACGAGATGGGTCTGCGCACAGGCGACCGCGTGGTGGCCGTCAACGGCGACCCGCTGGAGCGCTACGACGACTTCGAGCGCCCCGATGCTTTCGTCGCCGACCCGTTCACCGTCACCGTCGAGCGCGGCGGCCGGACGCAGACCTTCACGGGGCCGGACCAACTCCTGTCGCGGCTCAGCAGCGTCGAGCCGTCCGAGCTCGGCACGACGCCGTTTGGCACCTCGATTCTCCCGGCTGCTATCGGGAGCGTGATCGGCGAGTCCGCCGCCGACGAGGCCGGGCTGCTACCCGGTGACCGCCTCCTCACCCTCGACGGCGAGCAGGTGGCGCTCTGGAACCAACTCACCGACGCCGTGCAGGCCACCGACGGGGCTCCGGTGACGCTCACGTTCGCCCGCCCCGTGGAAGAGGGCGCGGATGAGCCCGCAGCGTCCCTCACGCTCGTCGAGGAGCGCGACGAGGTGACGGTCTACCAGACCACGCTGTCGCCGCGCTTCGACGACGAGGCCGAGCGCTACCTCATCGGCATCGGCGCACCCATCGGGCCCGTCCTGGACGACTTCTACGGCATCGAACGGCGCGACCTCGGCTTCGGCGAGGCCATCGCAGCAGGCACGCAGGACAGCGCCCGGATGCTGACGCTCTACGTCACCGCCGTCGGACGGCTGTTCACCGGCAAGGAAGACGTGCGCGAGTCGGTCGGCGGGCCGGTGATGATCGCCAAGGCGACGAAGGAGGCGGCCGACACCGGGATGTTCGGCTTCTGGCAGATCGTGGCGTTCCTCTCGGTGGCGCTCGCCGTGATGAACATTCTCCCGATCCCCGCGCTCGACGGCGGCCACCTCGTCTTCCTGGTCTACGAGGGCATCACGCGCCGCGAGCCGTCGGTGAAGGTGCGCATGGTAGCGCAGCAGGTCGGCTTCGTGCTGCTGCTGGCGCTGATGGTGTTCGTGATCTTCAACGACATCTCGCGGTTCTGAGCGAAGTGAAGGGTAAAGAGTGAGGGGTGAAGAGCGAGAAAGCCGCGCGTAGGGCTGTAGCGGCAATCAGTGACGGTGCTTTGCGTGGACAGGATCGGAAAGGTCCTTGACCACCCCTGTGTGACTCGAGGTGCCAGTCAGGTCTGCCGAGGCCGTAGATCGAGAGGGGCGCGGGCGTTGAGCTGCGAACCAAACGTGCTCCCGAGCAAACGTGCTCCACGTCACTACCCCTCTCTTCACGCTTTACTCCTCACTCTTCACTCGCTTTGCCCGAAGGTGGCAAAGCGCGTTCGGTAAGTTGGCGTGCTACGCTCGTCAGATCCATCCGTGCTGAGCCCGCCGTGTCGGACGTCCAGCTTACCAAGACCAAACAGACCGACGCTGACCGAGCGGCGCAGGCGGCGCTGAAGGCGCGCGGACCGCTCCCAGCACACGTCGCCTGCATCATGGACGGCAACGGGCGGTGGGCGCAGGCGCAGGGCCAGCCGCGCGTGGTGGGGCATCGCCACGGCGTCACCTCCGTGCGCGACATCACCGAGGCATGCGCGCAACTCGGCGTGCAGCACCTCACACTCTACACCTTTTCCACGGAGAACTGGCACCGCCCGGCCGAGGAGGTCACGGCGCTGATGTCGCTCCTCGTACGCACGCTGCGCGGCGAGATCAAACGCCTCGACGCCAACGGGATCCGCCTGCGTGCCTTCGGCGACCTCTCCCGACTGCCGGGCAAGGGCCGCCAGGAGATGGAAGAGGGGATGGCTCGGACGGCGGGCAACACCCGCATGACGCTCAACCTGGCGCTGTCGTACTCCGGCCGCTGGGAACTCGTCGAGGCCGCTCGGGCGCTGGCCCGCGAGGCCGCCGCGGGTCGCCTCGACCCCGAGGCCATCGACGAGGCTGCCATCGAGCGGCACCTGGCCACGGACGGGCTGCCCGACCCCGACCTGCTCATCCGCACGGGCGGCGACCTCCGCGTCTCGAACTTCCTCCTGTGGCAGATCGCCTACACGGAGATCATCGTCACGGAGCGGTTCTGGCCCGCCTTCCGCCGGGCGGCGCTCTACGAGGCCCTCCGTGAGTTCCAGGACCGCGAGCGTCGCTTCGGGCGCGTCTCCGCTCCCGACCCTGCCCCCGCGTAGCCCCCACCGTCGCCCGTCGGGGCGGCGAAGTGCCTCGCCCGCGCACACGAATCCCGAGCGACGCCCCGTTTCCCACCCCGCGCTGCCTCGCGCCCGACTGCTCCTGTTTTCGGCGACCCCGCCCACGCTCTCGTTTGCTTCGCCTCATGTACCGTTCCGCGCTGCTCGCTCTCCTGCTCGCGTTCGTCGCCGCCGCTGTACCGCCAGCGTCCGCGCAGATCCCGGCTCAGCCGGTTGCCCAGACCGCGCAGGTCTACGAGATCCTCGGCGTCTCGGTGGCGGGGACGGAGGACGAGAACACCCGCCGCTTCGTTCTGCAGGTGAGCGGGCTGGAGGTCGGCCAGCAGGTGCAGCTCCCGGTGGACGACAGCGTCGCCGAAGCCGTGCGCAAGCTCTACCAGGCGGGCTCGTTCTCCAACATCGAAGTGGTCGCGGAGAACATCGTCGGCAACGGCATCTTCCTGCTCATCCGCGTCGAGGAGCAGCCGCGCCTGGGCTCGATCCGGTTCGAGGGCATCAAGCGCGGGCAGCGCGACGACCTCGAAGACCTCGTGCCCCTGCTCCGAGGCCGCCCCGTCCGCCCCGTCGATGTGGCGCGCACCGAGCAGGTCATCCGCAACTACTTCCGCGACGAGGGCTACCTTCTCGTCGATATCGACGTCGAGCAGTCGATGGGCGAGAACGGGCGCGCCGACCTCGTATACACCATCGACCGCGGGCGCAAGGTCGAGGTCGAGAACATCCGCTTCGTCGGCAACGAGGCGTTCAGCGACCGCACGCTTCGCAAGCGCCTCAAGAATACCCCCGAGAACCGCTGGTGGCGCTTCTGGGGCGGCGAGAGCTTCGTCGCGCGTGAGTTCGAGGACGATCTGGAGGCCCTCGTGAACTGGTACCAGGACGAGGGTTACTACGGCGCGCGCGTCGTGCAGGACTCCGTATGGGTCGTCGGCGAAGAGGAGGGGGACCCGGAGGTCAACATCCGCATCAACGTCGAGGAGGGGCCGCAGTACGTGGTCCGCAACGTGACGTTCGAGGGCAACACCGAGTACACCGACGCCCAGTTACGCGCCGCGCTCGGCTTCGAGAAGGGCGAGGTCTACAGCAAGAAGAAGTTCGAGCAGAACCTCTACTACAACCCCGACCACTCCGACGTCGCGAGCCTCTACACCGACCGCGGCTACCTCCGCTTCAACGCCTTCCCAACGATCACCGAGGCCCCGGGCGACTCGCTCGACATGGCGTTCCTCATCAACGAGGGCGACGTCTACGAATTCGGCCAGATCACCATCGCGGGCAACACCAAGACGAAGGAGCACGTCATCCGCCGCGAACTGCGTACGATCCCCGGGCAGACGTACAGCCGCCAGGCTATCGAGCGCTCCGTGCGCGAGCTCATCACGCTCAACTACTTCGCGCAGGAGGAACTCGCAGGCGGCCCGGCCATCGACATCGACGAGGATTCGAAGACGGTAGGGCTGACCTACAAGCTCACCGAGGCGGGCGGCGACCAGCTTGAGCTCTCGGGCGGCTGGGGCGGCTTCACGGGGCTCCTCCTGCAGGCGGGCGTCCGCTTCAACAACTTCTCGATCCAGAACATCTTCAACGGCTCGGCCTGGCGTCCGGTGCCCTCCGGCGACGGCCAGACGCTCGCGCTCCAGGTGCAGACCAACGGGCGGTTCTACCAGAACTACTCGATCAGCTTCACCGAGCCGTGGTTCCGCGGCCGGCCCAACCCCGTCGGCTTCTCGCTCGGCTACACCTACAACGGCCTGCGCAGCCGCTTCGTCTCCAGCGACCTGGAGGAGGGCGACAGCTTCCAGCTTTTCAACGCGCGCGTCTTCAACCGCTTCCGCCTGAAGTTCCCCGACGACTTCTTCCAGACGGGCACCGACCTGTCGTACCGCCTCTACAACATCCGCGGCGACGACTTCAGCCGAGTCTTCGGGCTCCCGACGGGCATCAGCCAGGAGCTCAACATCCGGCAGAGCTTGACGCGTAACTCGCTCAACAACCCGCTCTTCCCGAGCGCGGGGTCGAGCCTGCTCCTTTCCGCCGAGGCCGCGCTGCCGCTGCCGGGCTTCATCCAGTACCACAAGTGGCGGCTCTCGAACGACTGGTACCTCCCCATCTTCGGGCGGCTCTCGTTCGGCGCAAAGGCGGATTACGGCTACATCGGCTCGCTCACGGGCGACGACGTCGAGTTCCAGCGCTACCTCATCGGCGGCTCGCCGCTGGACGCGCAGGGCGGCGGCTTCGTCGGGTTCGGCAAGGATGTGCTCTTCATGCGCGGCTACCCGTTCGGCGTGATCTCGCCGCAGCAGGACGGCGAGGCCGTCGGTGGCCGCATCTTCAACCAGTACAGCGCGGAGATCCAGCTGCTCGCGGTGCAGTCGCCGCAGCTCCAGTTCGCGCCCTACGTGTTCCTCGACGCGGCCAACACGTGGGACCGCTTCGCGACGTACAACCCCAGCAAGCTCTTCCGCTCAGCAGGCTTTGGGGCGAAGCTCTTCCTGCCCATCCTCGGGCTGGTGGACCTGAACTACGGTTACCAGATCGACCCGTTCACGCCGCGCTCCAACTCGAGCGAGACGGGCGTTCCGCAGTGGCGTTTCCAGTTCTCGCTTGGCGGGCAGTAGGCTGACGGCTCTTAGCTGTCGGCTGTCAGCGAGAGGGTCCCATTTGTCTACAGCCGACCGTCACCTCCCATGTCCCGTTTCGTTTGCCTGTTCCTTGCCCTGCTTATGGCTGCACCCGTTGCGGCGCAGCAGAAAATGGGCTTCGTCGATACGCAACGCGTCCTCGACCGGCTCCCAGAGTATGCCTCCGTGCAGCAGAGCCTGAACCAACTCGCGCAGGAATACACGACCGAGCTCGACCGCATTCAGGGCGAGCTCGATGAATTGGAGGCAGAGTTTGCCGCGCGCGAGTTGCTTTACACCGACGAGGAGCGGCAACGCCGGCAGGACGAGATCCGCCAGAAGCGGCAGGAGCTCAACCAGCGTCGTCGCCAGTACTTCGGGCCCGAAGGCGAGCTCTTCCGCGAGGAGCAGCAGCGCCTGCGGCCCGTCCAGGAGCGCGTCCTGACCGCCATCGAGACCGTCGCCCTCGATGAGGACTACGACTACGTCGTGGACCGCGGCGGCGAGCTCCTCCTGCTCTTTGCCAAGCCCGAGCACGACCTGACCGACTTCGTGCTGGTCGAACTCGGCATCGACACCACGGGCGGGCGCTAAGCACGGCGCCTCCCCCGTTTCTCTCGCAACCACCCCTACGACTCCGACCACCTACAGGACCCCCATCCATGACCGTCCTTTACCGCTCTCTCCTCGCGGCCCTCGTTGCCTTCACGCTCGTCCCGCTCGCCGCGCAGGCGCAGGACGCCAAGATCGGCTACCTCGACCCGGACCTCCTCCTCGCCCGCATGCCCGAGGCGCGCGACGTGCAGTCGCAGCTTCAGCAGCGCGTCGAGGCCGACCAGCAGGAGCTCGCCACGCTCCAGCAGAGCATCGTCGAGAAGTACCAGGACTACGAGCAAAACGCCTCGATGCTAAACGACACGGCGCGTCAGCAGCGTGAGCAGGAGCTCCTCGACCTCCAGCAGCAGCTCCAGGCCGCGCAGCAGGAGAAGCTCCAGTCGCTCCAGCAGCAGGAGGCTACGCTCCTGCAGCCGCTCTACGACAAGCTCCAGGCCGCCATCGACGAGGTGGCCGCCGCGCAGGGCATCGCCATCGTCTTCTCGACGCGCGCCAACGACGCGCCGGTGGTGCTCTACGCCGGGCCGAGCGCCGTGGACCTGACGCAGCCCGTCGCCGAGCAACTCGGCATCACGCTGACGGCAGGCGGCGGCCAGTAGATTCAGGCTCCCCTACTTCGCCAAGAGGCACCGACTCGCTAGGGTTGGTGCCTTTTTTCATGGGCCTCCATCCACCCCGACCATGAGCACCCAGACCGTCACACCCACTGCCGCCGCTGCGAAGCGTGTCACCACGCAGACCCTTCAGGAGATGCGTGCCGCCGGGACGCCCATCGCCATGCTCACGGCGTATGACTACACATCCGCCCGCCTCCTCGACGCTGCTGGGATCGATGTGTTGCTCGTCGGCGACTCGGCCTCCAACGTAATGGCTGGGCACGAGACGACCGTGCCGATGACGCTCGACCACATGATCTACCACGCGCAGTGCGTGGTGCGCGGCGTCCAGCGCGCGCTCGTGGTCGTCGACCTCCCGTTCGGCAGCTACCAGGGCAACCCGGACGAAGCGCTGCGC
>JBCDFO010000282.1:0-6497 GCA_039177895.1 Bacteroidota bacterium | reverse complement strand
CGTGAAGCCCACGGCCTCAGTCGTACCTGCAGCAAACGGATCGGTCGTAAGCGCCAGGTTGGCGGCATCCGCCGCAAGGGCTAGGCTCGTGAGACCGTCCGTGTTGGCTTGGGCGGTCCCGCTGAACGTGCGGTCTGCCAGTGCGCCGGACAGCTGCAGATCCTGCGGCGACGGAATGAGTGCCACGTTGATGACGTTGTCGTCGAAGTTGGCCTCACCGCGCCCTACGATGCGGTCGTTCACGCGGAGGCGGATCTCCGAGGTGGCGTTGGCCCCCACGAACGCGAACGTGGCTTGCACTGAGTCGCCTGGAACGATGGCACCCAGCACGATCTTTTCGGGCGTGGCGTCTTCCATGTTTAGGAGCCTCGTCACTTGCACGGCGACGTCCTCCATCGTGAGCGACCCGATGTTGACGGCCCAGACCGTGATGTCGCCGTCGGTCTCGGTGGTGTACCGGTAGCGGTCGAGGCGCAGCGCGAGGTCGTTGCTGGCAGCGGGCAGATCGATGGCGTAGGTCGTCACGTTGCCCGCGAGGTCCTCCGCGACGAGCGTGCCTGTGGCCGGGGCGCTGTCGTCGACCGGGCTCGCCACGAAGCCGACGGAGGGGTCGCCCACGTCGTACGCGTCGATTTGCACGTCGAGGTTTGCAGCCCCCGCGTCCAGCGTCACCGAGGCCAGGCCGAGGTCGAGGGGTCCCGCGTCGGTCACCGTCCCGGTGAGCGTGAGATCGTCGAGCGTCGCCGTGAAGACCGGCGCGTTCGTATCGGCAGGCGCGGCCTCGAGCACGACCGCGATGGAGTCGCGCGCGCCTGACACGTCCTCGGCGATGACGAAGCCCTGCCCTCCAGCCTCGACGTCGCCCAGCAGCACCGTGAAGGAGACCGGCTGCGTCGTGCCGACCGTGAACGGGTCCACCTGCAAGATCAGATTGGTCGCCCCTGCGCTGAGGGTGACGGCGGCGATGCCGGTATCGTCGAGTTGGTTGTCGACGGCGCTTCCGGTGAAGAGGACTCCGTCCACGGAGCCGGAGAGGACGGGCGGCCCCGGATCGCCAGCGGGCACCGGGACCTCCACGTAGAGCGAGTCCTGGTTGCCGCCCGGGTCCGTCGCCACCACGTAGCCCATGCCTGGCTGCGTCGGGTTGACGGGGGTGACCGTGAAGCCCACGCTCGCGTCGCCGTTCGTGAACGGATCGACTGCGAGGGTGAGGTTGGTCTGGGTACCGAGCACGACCGAGGCGACGCCTGCGCCGGAGTCGGTGGCCTCGCCCGAGAACGTCTGAGCGGCCCGGTCGAGCGTGCCGCTCAGCACCGGCGGGAGTTGGTCGCCCGAGGGCACCAGCCGGTCCTCGACGACCACGGCCATCGGCGTCTTGAGCTGCACCACGAGCGCGTCCGCCTCCGTCGTGGGAAGGTCCGGGGTGGTGTGGACAACCCGGCGCGTCGAGCGGAAGAAGCGCAGCGTCCCGTTGGGGAAGTACGCCTCGAGCTCGCGCGGGTCGGTTGAGGGGATGTTGATGTTCGGGCTGTTGGGCTTGTCCGCGTAGTGGACGTTCCCAAAGTTGCCGATGGCCTTCCCGTCGCCCGTGCAGTTGATGATGGCCGGGGAGGACGCGTCCTCGTAGTAGGAGTCGGGGACGAGGTTTTGGACGTTGGTCTCCTTCTCCCAGACGCCGACCATCGAGCCCTGCGGGCCGATGAGGTAGTCCCAGTCGATGTAGGCGCCGAGGAACTCCCCGTCTACCTCGTAGTCCGGCGTGCCGTCCACGAGCCGACCCTCCGGGACGAGGTTGCTGTAGTACATCATCCCGTCGGCCGCACCCGCGAGGTCGTACCACATCGACGAGCCAGGCACTTGGTGCATCGCCAGTTCCTTGCTGAACTCGAGGTAGCGCTCGTAGAGGAGGTAGGTGACGTTGTTGTAGCCCCCGGAGTTGAGTCCTTGGATGAAGCGGATGGCGCGGATGGGGCCGTTCTTCTGGATGCCGAGCGTCCCCCGCGCCGCGCTGCCCGACCAGATCGTGCGTCCGCACTGCGACGCCGAGCCCGGGTAGTCCGGACGGGAGGCGTACTTGACGCGGTCGAGGATGTCGGGGCCGTACCCCCCGGTCCCGTCGGCGAACTGCAACTCGCGCTGGATCCAGCGGTCCTCGAACGTGGTCCGGTAATGCGGCGTTACGACCACGCTGTACTCCGGGTTGGCTGCCAGGCGGTCCCCCTCGTTGTGCCCGCGCTTGTTGAACCGGTCGAAGTGGTCGCCCGAGAAGTCGTAGAAGTCTGGAAACGCGCCGCGCAGCAGGTTGAAGGTGTAGGAGACGAGGTTGTATCCCGCGCTCTGATCGTACGCCGTCAGCGGGACGTAGAGGTAGGCGTAGCGGCCTTCAAACTCGATTTCCTGGACGCGCTCGGGAGCGTTCGGGGGCGGATTGACCGCGAGGTTGGTCTGCTCCCCGAAGAAGCGTGCCATCATCACGACCTCATCGTTGGCGTCGAGCGCCGGGTTCGGGTCGGCGGGCACCGTCGGGGTGAAGTTGGGCATCGGATAGTCCTGCGGGGCGGTGTAGTGCAGGGTCTGGTCGATGCCGTAGAACTCTGGGTTGAGATCCTGCGGGTAGGCTGAGCCTCGGTCGAGCCACGCGCGCTCGTCGACCTGGAGGGGGCACTGCGTCCACGTGGCTCCGTTGAGCGCAAAGCAGACGGGCTGCGTGACCGCTGCTCCGAGGAGAAGCGGAGTGTCGCTCCCGGTCAGGACGACGGGGCGGAAGTCGTCGGATTGGGCCGTCGCCTGAAGCGGAAGGAACGCCAGAGCGAGCGCCGCAGCGAAGAGGGCGAGCGAGAAGCGCATAGGTCCTGGAGGCGGAGGGGTGAAGGAGCGCGCGCAGGTGGAGGGCCAAGATCAGACACGCCGTACAAAGGCCATGTTAACTGAACGTGAAGGACAGGGCAAGCAAGAATGATGAGTCGCAAATCCTTGATACACATTATGTAGGCCTCAGGGGCTAGGGGAGCCAGACGACGCAGGTGAGGCGGTGCCATGCCTCGCCTGAGCTAGTCAAGCCTCGGTGCCATCCCATCCGACCGAGCCGCTCGGATTCGTTCCGCATCGAACCACCCCGATGCCCACGATTCACCCGACCAGCCAGTCGGGCTCCAGATGATTCCGCGTCGAACGCTGCGCGGTGCAGCTTAGGCTACCCCTCACGGTCGCGGGCTTGCAACCGTGAGGGGTGCTGTACATCCGTCTCGCGCTCGATACCCCAGAACGGGGCGCCGCCGTCTAGCGGGACACGCTGAGGCGGACCACGCGCCGTGCGCTGTCAGCGGTGACGTCGAGCACGTAGGTACCCGCAGCGAGCGCGCCCAGGTCAAGATCCAGGCGGTGCACTCCGGCTGCGAGCGTAGCCCGTTGCTCGAAGACGCGGCGGCCCAGCACGTCGGTCACTGTGACCGAGAGCGCCATGTCCTCGGGCAGGCGGAGCGTCATGCTGCGGCGCACGCCCCCCGGGTTGGGGTACACGTCCACCTCGAAGGCATCGGGGATCGTGGCCTGAGCAGCAGGCACGTCCGTCGTGCGGGGTGCAGTGGACTCAGGCGCGTCCGCCTCCGATGTGTTGGTTTCCGATATGCCGGCTTCTGATGCATCGGCTGTGCCTTCCACTGCTCGGTCGTCCACGTCGCCCCTGTCGTTCCCGCTGGTCCGGTCGGGCTTAGCCGCAGCGCGGTCTGCCTCCGGCGACGCAGCCGTGCGATCCTCGCGGTCCGCTTCGGATGCATCGAGGCGTTCGGCAGGGGACTCGTCGTCTGCGGGCTTTCGGTCGGGAGCACGGTCGGCGCGGGTGCCTCGTTCGTCATCGGCGGCAGGATCTGTGTTCTCAGCAGGGCCAGCGTCGTTGGCAGCGTCGAGTGAGGCGGTGTCGTCTTGCCCACGGGGGCCGGACGCACTCGGCTCGCCCGAACGACCCGCATCGAGGCCACGGTCGGCAGACCCACCGTCAGCGAGGTCGTGGTCGGCACCGGTGTCGTCTGGACTGGCACCTAGGCCGTCGGAAGCGTCACGTCCAGCGGCGTCTTCAGGATCGTCGCCGGTGGCTGAGGCGTCGCTGGTGACCCGCCGACCCGACTCCGCGGAGGACACAAAGAGCTCGCTCTCGTTGCCCGCCACGTCCGTAGCTACGACGTACCCCTCGCCGAACTCGCTGTTGTTGAGGAGCGTGACCGTGTACGTCGTGGACGATGCACCGGCCGTGAAGCTCGCCACCGAGATCGACATGTTTACGGCGTCGCGCAGCGTCACCGACGCCAGTCCCGTGTCTCCAGAGCGGTCGTCCGACGCCGTGCCTGAGAAGTCGCGACGGCCATAGCTACCCGTCAGCACCGGTGCGTCTTCGTCTACGACGGGGTCGATCTGAACGAGGAGCGAGTCGGCGTTGCCTGCCACGTCGGTCGCGACCACGTAGCCCGATCCCGATAGGCCGGTGTCGGTGAGTGTCACCGTGAAGCTCACGGTCGCCGCACCGGGGCCGAAGGCATCCACCACGAGCGTCAGGTTCGAGGCGGCAGCGTCGAGCACAACGGATGCTAGGCCTTCGTCCGTCGGTGCCTGGTCCGTCGCCGTGCCAGTGAAGACACTACCGTCAGCGGTGCCTGAGAGCACCGGCGCGTTCTCGTCCGGCGGCGGCGGGGCAATGTCGACGAAGAGCGAGTCCGTGTTGCCTGCCACGTCGGTCGCCACCACATAGCCCGAGGCGGCCAGGGCACCGTCCGTCGGTGTCGCGGTGAAGGCCACCGTGGCATCGCCTTCCGTGAACGGATCGACGGCGAGGTCGAGGTTCGTCGCGCCAGCGCTGAGGGCGACCGACGCAAGGCCGGTATCGATGGTCGTGCTGTCCGTGGCGACGCCGCTGAAGGCCTGGTCGGCCAGCGTGCCTGTCAGCACGGGGCGCGTCTCGTCGGGCGGCGGCGGCGCGATGTCGACGAAGAGCGAGTCCGCGTTGCCCGCTACATCGGTCGCGATCACGTAGCCCGAGGCACCCGCTGCCGCGTCGATGGGCGTCGCCGCGAAGCTCACGGTGGCGTCGCCCGCGGTGAACGGATCGACCGCGAGCGCGAGGTTCGTCGCATCGCTGCGCAGGGTCACTGTCGCTACGCCTGTGTCGTCGTCGGTAGCCGTCCCGTCAAACCGGCTGCGGCTGTAAGCCCCGGTGAGAGCCGGGGCGAGCGTGTCGGGCGCGTCGAACTCGACGAAGAGCGAGTCGGCGTTGCCCTGCACGTCGGTGGCGACGATGTAACCGCTGGCGTCCAAGGTCGGATCGGTGGGCATGGCCATGAAGCCGACGCTCGAAGCCCCAGCCGTGAAGGGATCGACGACGAGGGTGAGATTCGTCGCGGCCCCGTCGAGGGCGATGGTAGCGATGCCGGTGTCATCGGTGGCGCTATCGCTCGCGCTGCCGTCGAACGACTCGGCCGCATAGCCGCCGGACAGGACCGGCGGGGCTTGATCCGCAATCGGCACCAGCACGACCTCGCCGATGTTGTTATCGGGGTTGTCCTCGTCAGCGATACGTACGTCAAGGTCCTGCACGCGGAAGCGGGCACTCGCGTCAGGTCCGGCGTCCGAGAAGGTGAACACGGCATCCTTGGACGAGCCCGCAGGCACCGCGCCGAGGTTGATGCGCCCCGGCGACACGGACACGTCCTGGGTGGCGGTCAGCTTGACCCGGACTCGGTTCATGTCTTCGGTACCGATGTTGACCGCCGAGACGGTAATCGTCCCGCTTGTTTCGGTGTCGAACGCGTACGCAATGGCGTAGGTCAGGTCGAACGGCATGCCAGAAGACAGCAACTCGATCTCGACGAAGAGCGAGTCCGCGTTGCCCGCGACATCGGTAGCAACGACATACCCCGAGGCGCTCACCGCCGCGTCGATGGGGGTGGCGGTGAAGCTCACGGTGGCGTCGCCCGGCGTAAACGGATCGACCGCGAGTGCGAGGTTCGTCGTCGAGGTACCGAGCGCCACCGTCGCAATGCCGGTATCGGTAGCGGTATCGTCCGTGGTCGTGCCGGAGAATGTCTGATCGGTGAGCATGCCAGCCAGCACCGGCGCGCTCGTGTCGGGCACCACGGCCGCCTCGATCTCGACCAAGAGGGAGTCGGCGTTGCCCGCTACGTCAGTCGCGATCACGTACCCCGACGCCGCCAGCGCCCCATCGATGGGCGTCGCCGTGAAGGCCGCCAGCGGGTCGCCTGCCGTGAACGGGTCCACCGCGAGCGACAGGTTCGTTGACGCCGCGTCGAGCGCCACCGTCGCGAGGCCCGTGTCGATGGCCGTGCTGTCGGTCGCCGTGCCGCTGAACGTCTGGTCGGTGAGCGTGCCCGCGAGCACCGGCAGCGCCGTGTCGGGGACCGCTGGGGCGTCAAGCTCGACCAGGAGCGAATCGCTGTTGCCGGCCACGTCGGTGGCGACGACGTAGCCGGAGCCGTCGAGGCCGGAGTCGG
>JBCDFO010000281.1:0-6520 GCA_039177895.1 Bacteroidota bacterium | reverse complement strand
GGGGTCTCGCCGAGCACCTCCTCGTTGAGCACGACCTCCACCCCGACGGGCGCAGTCGTCAGGACGAGGGTAGCTCCCACGCGCACCGGATCGAGTTGGTAGCGGAGCGTCGCATCGGAGCGGCTCACACGCACGCGCTGGTTGCGGGACCGGAAGCCGTCGAGTTCGACCGCGACCTGCACCGTCGTCCCGATGGGCCGCTCGATGGCGACGGGCGCGGTGCCGACCTCCTCCCCATCGACGTAGACCACCGCATCGCTGGGATTCGTGCTGACGCGGAGGATGCCGAACGTGACCACCGTCTCGGAGGCGAGCACAGCCCCCTCCGTGAACAGCACCGGATCGCCGACGACAGGGACCTGCCGGAACTCCACCACGTCCGCCTCGACGCGCTGGCCCCGGACCTCGCGCACGGTGAAGCGGGCCGTGCGCGACCGGCTCTCGCCCAGGAGGCCACGGACGAATCCGGCCGCCCCGGGATTCACCGTCCAGGCGGCATCCGCCTCGATGCTGATGCGGGTGTTGGGCCCCTCCTGCAGCACCGAGACGATGGAGCCGAGGGCCTGCTGAGCCATCGCGTTGGGAGCCCACGCGAGCACGAGCAGCGCGACGAGCAGACCGCGGAGCCCCGACGAACCCACACACGGCAACCCAGCCAGCGCACATGTGGCTCGGCGCTCAGGCAGGGCCATCGACTTCGACTCAAGCGATGGCTGTGTAGAACAAACCGGGCTGGCCATGCGAGATCGGGGTTCGGTCGAGAGAGAGATGACGCGGCCTAGGAAAGGTCCCCTAGTTAGAGTTGGCTGTAGGCGGCCTCGTACTTCACCATCAGCGGGTGGGTCGCGGGGATGTCCTGCAGCAACTCATCGAGGACGGTGCGGACGCCGGGCTTGCTGCCTTGTTGTAGGTTGCGACGGAGGCTCCGGCAGCGCAGCGCGATCCGCGAGACGGTCTCGGGCGAAGCGCCGTTCTGTTCGGCGTACTGCTGGAGCTCGTAGGTCTCCTCGGCGAGGGTGAAGAGGTCTTCGGCTTTGCGCCGCTCTTCCCCTTCGAGCGCTTGCACGTTGGTGTCGAGCGCCTCGCGCAGCAGCGGTATGGCTTCGCCGTTGGCCCCGCGTCGCACGCTGTTTTCTCCCGCTTGAAGTAGCTCTGGGGCGGGTCGGCGAGGCCGGAGGGTGATGATGACCTGCTGCGAGCGCTGCGTCTCCAGGAACTGGCTGTAGGTCCCCCGCACGGGCGTTGGGTTGATGGTCAGTTCCTTGATTTCCGGGTAGTAGGCCTCCGCGTCCACGGAGAAGGTGTAGGTGTTGGGGGCCAGCCAGAGTACGAGCGGGGCCGTCGTCCCGATCTCCTGCCCGTAGAGCGTGAGCGGCACCTCGACCTGCTGACCGCGCACCTGGGCTTGCAACTCGATGCGGGACGCGATGTCCATCGGGCCGATCTGCACAAGCTGGCCGACCTGCACAGGCCGCGCCACGGTGTTCTCTCGCAGCAGGGCTGTCAGCGTCGCTCCATCGCGCTGCCAAAGGAATGCTTCGGCCGCCACGACGCCCACCTCGGTGTCACCAACCTGGATCACGTCGAGGATGGCGAGGGGCGTGCCCATCGGGAGGAAGGGACGATGCCCGTCGGTGAGGTAGCCGAAGGACTTCCGGTTGTTGTGAAAGCGCGTCTTGCCGTCGGGCGTGAGCACGCGCAGCCGCTTGCTCTCCACGAACAGAAAGGCGTTGTCCTCCAGGCTGACCGTCCCGGTAATGGGTTGGATGGCGGGGATCAGGTCCTCGCCGGTGATGGGGTTCACCCGCATGAAGTCGCCCTCCCACTGCGCGGACGTATGGTCGCCCATGAGGCTCATGCGGACGAAGGGCGGCTCCACGGACTCAACGATGGCATGCACCGTCAAGGGCTGCGCCCGGGCGGTCATGCCGCCGACCACGATGCTGCTCAGGACCAGACATGCCAGCGCGTAGCGTCGCAGTTGCTCACTAATGCGTAGAACGCGCTGGACCGTAGTCGCTGGGTGGCTCGAAAGCGGCATGAAGTCGTCGCGATATGTGCTGTAGGTGCTGGCCGCGGAAGCAGGGACGCCGATGGGGGAGCGGGCTCGGCCAACATGTTGCGCTGGGCGCGCTAGGGCGATGGCGGCGTCCTGTCCACCACCTCAAGCCGGTGGCTGGTCGAGCGGACCGTCTCGTCGCCGACCAGGGCGAACACCGTCACGGCATAGTTGCCGGGCGTACGCAGGGGCGAGGAGGGCTCGTCGGCGAGACGCAGCCAGGTGATGGTTGAGTCAGCGTGCTGAAGCGGGACCGATGTCTCGGCGAGGAGGGCGTCGTTGGCCGCAGGATCGAAGCGGATCACGTTCATCTCGAATGCGGTCTGGTCGCCGAACCCAGTGGCGCGCCACTGCAGCGGCTCCTGCTCGGCGGCCGACAGATCGACGATGTCTGGGACCGTAAGCAACTCGACCATGCCGCGCTCCTGACTCTGGTACGAGACGAGCCAGACCATCACCAGGGCCACGGCGAGTAGGGCGACCGCGACAAACCCAATCGCGACCCAATACGACTTGCGCGGCGGGTCTACCGTTTCGACGACCTCCGCGGCCGGTGCCGTCGTGCTAACTCGGGCAGCCTGGGCGGCGCGGCGGTAGCGCTCGGGCATCGTGGCCTTCGGTGACCCGGCGGGGTGCTGGCCCGCTGCTTCGAGCCGCAGCAGCACCAGGCTCACGTTGTCGAGGCTGCCGAGGTCGAGCGCGTGCTGCACGAGGCCTTCGGCGGTCTGCTGCAGATCGGTCGCGCCGACAAGAATCTGCTCCAGCGCCTCGTCGGAGACGACGCCGGACAACCCGTCAGAGCACAGGCAGAGCGTCGCCCCGGGCTCGAGTTCGAGGTAGCGCACCTGGCGCGGAAACAGGTCGGGCGTCTCATCGTCGGTGCCGTCGAGCGACCGCGTGAGCGCGTGGCGATACGGGCTCTGCATCGCCTCAGCCTCGGTCATGATCCCCCGGCGCATCGCATCGGCAACGACTGAGTGGTCCTCGGTCACCTGCTGGACGTAGCCTTCGCTGAGGAGGTAACCCCGGCTATCCCCCAGGTTGGCGAACAGCGCGCGGTCGCCGTGAACGAGCGCGACGACGAGGGTCGTCCCCATCCGCGCCTCACCGTCCAGGTTGGCGTCCGCGTGGGAAGCGATGTGACGGTTGGCCAGGGCAAAGGCGTCAGTCAAGAACGCAGGACCGGCTTCGTAGAGCGACTGGTGCTGCATCGCCTCCTGCAGGGACGGCCAGAGCGCTTCCAGCGCCTCGCACGCGAGTTGGGAGGCCACCTCGCCGAGCGCATAACCACCCATGCCATCCGCGACGGCCACGAGCGAGAGCGGCGCGGGCCCATGCGCGGCCTGCAGGACCAGCACGGTGTCCTCGTTGTGGTCGCGCTGTCCCGTGACGCTCACGGCCGCGGCCTGATGGCCCACCCCCGGAGGCGAAGCATGGGGTCCGAAATCAGCCATAGCCCTAGCGGCGTCGCTCGTGGTGAGAAGAAGAGTGCAGGTGCATCGGGAGACGGCGCGAGCGCGCGACGGCTAGTCGGCCTTGAACCGGAAACGGACCTCGCCCATCGCGATGGCGTCATTTTCGGCGAGGGGGACCTCTTCGTCCACGCCTAGCTCGCGGCCATTGTGGAGCGTCGGGTTGCTCGTGGCTGGCGCGTGGTTGATGAGCCGGTAGTTGCCTGCACGGTCAACGGCGAGCGTCGCCTGGCGGCTGCTCACCGTGCGGGGCTTGAGTTGAATGTGCACGTAGGCGGGGCCTGCCGCGCGTCCGAAGGTGATGCGCGTCACGGGCTTCGCCGCGTCCATGAAGAAGCGCAGCTCCTGCACGTCGGCCAGCCCTTCCTCGACGACGAAGCGCGCAGGCAGGAGCTTGACCGTCTTGTCCTGCGGCGGCCGGGTGATCTTGATGGTCTTGTTCTCAAAGGCTTGCGGCTCCGGCGCTACCCGACTCGGGAGCCCGGGCCGCGGCTCGCCGAGGGTCGCCGCCCCCACCGGGGGGCCGGGCGGTGGCGTCCGCTCGCCAGCGCGGGGCTCCACGCGGCGGAGGTGCGGGGCAGCCCCCTCTCCAGTTCCCGGGTCCGTGCGCATCGGGCGGGGTCCCGGAGTCGCAGGACTAGGCGGGGCTGGGGGCGGCTTGGGAGCGGGTGGGGGCGACATAGACGCCCGCGTCTGCAACGGGCGCGACGCAGGACGCGGCTCGGGCTTGGCCGACCCCTGCTTGCGCAGCAGAAAGAAGAGCGCGCCCAGCAGCGCCAAGAAGATCAGACCGACCACGATGACCAGCCCCCACATCACGGACGTGCTGATGGCCAGCGTTGGAACGAGAGCAAGCATGAACAGGAGCGAGGGGATGATGGGGAGAGCAGGGTACGTCTGAGGTTACGAAGCCCGAGCGCTCCGGTAGGGCTGGGTCTTCTCGGCAGCCTCTAGTTCTTCGATGGTAGCGATGACTGCCTCGGCACTCGCGGGGCGCTTGTCCGCCTCCTTCTCCAGCAGCGTCATCACAAACGTCTTGAACTCCTCGGGCAGGTCCTCAGGCAGGGGCGGCACCGGATCGAGGCGATGCTGCTGCATGACGAGCACGGGGTCGCGCCCCACAAACGGCGGCGCGCCGGTGACGAGCGCATACAGCAGCACCCCGACGGCATAGAGGTCGGACCGCGCGTCGAGGTTGTCCCCGCGGCACTGCTCGGGTGACATGTAGCTCGGCTTCCCGATGATGGCCGAGTTGACGGTGGCCACCATGGTATGCTCGTTCTTCGCCACCCCGAAGTCGATCAGCTTCACCTGGAGTTGGCCGTCCTCCTCACCCACGATCATCACGTTGTCCGGGCTCACGTCCCGGTGCCAGATGTCGTGCGCGTGCGCCGGGGCGAGGCCGTGGCACACCTGCCGCGCAACGCCGAGCGCGCTGCGGAGCGAGAGGGGCGGGGCCGTCTTGAGGTGATCCCGGAGCGTCTGTCCGGAGAGGTATTCGAGCGCCAGGAAGGGGCGGCCCTCCGGCATCTCGGCCTCGCGGCCGTAGCGTAGCGACTTGACGACGGGCGCGGTCGGGTCGTGCTTGGCGATGGTTTTGAGCACCTCCCCCTCGCGCAGAAACTTGCGTACCAGATCCACATCGTCCATGAGGCCCTCGTTCATAATTTTGAGGGCCACCTGCATCGATTCTTTCTTGTCATCGGCGAGGTACACCGTCGCGATGCCGCCGTAGCCCAGCACGCGGTCGAGGTAGTACCGGTCGAAGCGGTTCGTGGCGGCCGCCGGGGCGCGGGGACGCCGGGCACGGAGCGCGAAGATGCCGCCGCCTACGAGGAGGCATAGCGCAACGAGCACCGCGAGCGGCCACACGGGCGACACCGACGGCGGCACCGCCACGAGTTGCGCCTCCACGGCGTCTACCAGCATGCCGTTCTCGAGCTGCTGCGTGAATGGCTCGTAGCCTTCCGCGTTGAGGCGGAGTTCGACCGCCCCCAGGGTGTGCGCCAGCTTGATCATCTGCAGGCGGTCCACGATGTAGACGCCCAGTTCCTCCTCGTTGGCCTCTACCTCGACCGGCGTTCCAGGAGCCAGGTTCGTGGAGACAACGATCTCGCCCCGCATCAAGTCCACGCTTGGGTCTTCGCCGGGGCCATACTCCTGGCCGTGCGCGTGGGGGGCGAGGCCAAGCGACAGCGTGACGCCCAGAAGCGAAACGCGGAGCAGGTGCGCCACGCCGACATGCTTCGAGGGGAGTGAGCTACGCATGCGTCCGGAAGTTAGAGCCTCGGGGGCTGGTGGGCGGCTGGGCCCGCGAAAGTATCAGCCCCTTCAGATTATTCCAAGGGAAGAGCAACAGAGGTTTATCGAGGGGCAACACAAGCGCTTAGGCCGATGGCCCTACCAATATCGCGCACGCCGAGGGTGCCGTGACGCCAGACGCGTCAGAGCGAGCCGTCTGCCAGTCCCTCGCCTGCACTCCTCCGCGCAAACGCTCTACCGTCGCCCTCCTTCACCGACTTCCCCCAGCACATCGGCCGTAGTCCGGATCATCGCGAACTCTGTGTGCAGGCTGGCGAGCGCGGCCTCGTGGATCTGGTCTGCGGTGAACTGTCGCCCGTCGTAGCCAACGGCCTCGTGTGCAGCAGTCGCATCGGCGACGGCGCTGACCGCGAAGCCGAGGTTGGCTGCCATGCGCACCGTCGTCGAGACGCAATGGTTCGTCGTCAGGCCCACAACGACAAGCGCCCCAATGGCTTCTGCGCGGAGATAGGCTTCGAGATCGGTCCCGATGAACGCGCTATGGACACTCTTCTCGAAGAGCGGCTCGCCGTCGCGCGGGGCGACCTCGGGCTTGATGGCGTTGCCCGGAAGCTCCGGCCGCAACAGCGAGGTCGGCGCCGTGGAGTTGTGCTTGACGTGCGCGACAGGCCAGCCCGCCTCACGCCACGCTGCGAGCAATCGCGCCATGTTGGCCTCGGCGTCCGGG
>JBCDFO010000280.1:0-6552 GCA_039177895.1 Bacteroidota bacterium | reverse complement strand
CGCTGGCGGATCCCGGCGACCTCGGACGGGGTGAGCACGCCGTCGGCCCAGGCGACGTAGAGCAGCGGCAGGAGCGCGACGGTCTGTTCGGAAGCGGACCCGAGCGCGTCGGGCAGGACGGGAGCGAGCGGAGCGGCCATGACGGGGGAGCGGCAGCGTGGTACGACGGTGAACGCAGGTGCTACGCGACGCCCCTCGTGGGGTTTGCGTCCCCACCTACGAATCTGCCGCCTGTACCTCTACCCTCGTGCTGTGAGCACCAGCCCGTCGTAGCCGAGCCGCATCCCGTCGGGCAGCGCCGCGTCGTCCTCGGCGTGGAGGATGCTGTGCGTCATGTGAACGAAGACCGTCTCGCGGGCCCCGATCCGCTCCGCCGCCGCGATGGCCTCGCTGAACGAGAAGTGCGTCGGGTGCGGCTCGTGGCGCAGCGCGTCGAGCACGAGCACATCGAGGTCCTCCAGGAGCGCGAAGCTCGCCTCGGGCAACGCGCTCACGTCGGTGAGATAGGCGAGGCCGCCGACGCGATACCCGTAGAGCGGCAGGCTTCCGTGGAAGGCCGGGACCGGCGTGACCTCGACGCAGGCGGCGGGCTGGGTGCGGCTCGCGACCGTGAAGGGCTCCGTCTCCGCGCGCAAAGCGAGCTTCGAGATGCCGGGGTAGCTGCCGTCCTCGAAGATGTACCCGAACATCTTCCGGAGCGCGGCCTCGGTGTTGGGCGGCGCGACGACCGGGATCGGCGCAGGCTCCCGAAAGAAATAGGGCCGGAGGTCGTCCATCCCCACGACGTGGTCGAAGTGGTGGTGCGTCACGAGGAGGGCGTCCACCGCCTCGACACCGAAGCGGAGCGCCTGCGTCCGGAAATCGGGCCCGGTGTCGATCTGGAGGTGCACCGGCCCGGCGTCCGTCTCCGCCACGACGTGCGCTGAGCAGCGCAGCCGCTTGTCGCGCGGGTCGCTCGACGTGCACACGCGGCAGGTGCAGCCGATCACGGGGACCCCGGTCGACGTGCCTGTTCCGAGCAGCGTCGCCGTCACACGCTCAACCGGAGGGCGCACGTCGGCCATGGCGGCGGGATCCGGTGGGGTGGAGAGAGACGGGGACACGGCGCGACAGGAAGAGGAGGGACGCGCTCAGGCGTCTTGCAGGCCGCCCACGAGGTCGACATAGTCCTGTTTGGCCGCCTCGCTATCGGTTCCTTCGAGGGCCGCCCAGGCGTCGTACTTCGCGCGGCCGACGGGGTTGGTGAAGCCGGGGCGCTTGCCGGACACGTCGCCCGCCGTGGCCTGTTTGTAGAGCGCGTAGAGCCGCAGCAGCGTGTCGTTGTCGGGGCGGCTAGGGAGGTCCTGCGCGGCAGCAGCAGCTTCCTGGAAACGGGCGTCGAGGTCGTCGGACATGGGGAAGAGATGTGGACGTGTGAAGGTGTGAACGTGTGGAAGCTGAATCACTGAGCTACTGGATTCCTGAAGCACTCCACTGCCTTTCAACTTACACCCAGGCGTACCGATCTTCCTGCCCCCGTTCTCCACCGCCGCCCGCCATGCGCCTCCTCCTCGTCGCCCTCATCCTGCTCCTTGCGCTGACGCAGGTCGGGTGCCAGTCCGCCGCGCGCGAACTCTACTACGACTCGCTCGAACGCCTCGGCACGCCGCGCCGCGAGCTCCTCTCCGACCGCGTCGAGAAGGCCCGCGAGAGCCAGGAGGACGCCAAGGAGCAATTCGCCTCCGCCCTCGACGAGTTCCAGGCGCTCACCGGCTTCGACGGCGGTGAGTTGGAGCGCACCTACCGCAAGCTCGAACGCGAGTACGAGCGCGCTGAGGACGACGCCGAGGAGGTGCGCGACCGCATCGAGGCGGTGGAGAACGCGGGCACGTCGCTCTTCAACGAGTGGGAGGAGGAGCTCGACGAGTACAGCGACCCCGACTTCCGCCGCCGCAGCGAGGACCAACTCGACGATGCGCGCGACCGCTACGACGAACTCATCGCCGCCATGCGCCGCGTCGAGCGCACGATGGAGCCCGTGCTGTCCACGTTCCGGGACCACGTGCTCTTCCTCAAGCACAACCTCAACGCCCAGGCCATCGCGTCGCTCGAAGGCGAGGTCGCCTCGCTCCAGACGGACGTGGACGGGCTCATCGCGGACATGGAGGAGGCGATTGCCGAAGCGAACGCGTTCATCGAGGTGATGGGCTGATGGCGTCGAACGTGGACCAAGGGAACGTGGACCGAGGGAACGCAGAACGTGGCCGCACGACGCGCTCCACAACCACCCCTGTGAGGAGTGAGCCCGTCCTGGTGGTGCTGCCCGAGAACCGGGGGTACCCGATCTATTTCGAACCGCTGTCTGACGTGCCGTTGCGGCTGCGCGTGCGCGGGCTCTCGCCGGGCCGCTGCTTCGTGGTGACCGACGAGCAGGTCGCGCGGCAGCACCTTGGGCCGCTGCTGCACGGGCTTCGGCGGCAGCGCTGGCAGCCGGAGGCGCTCGTGCTCCCGGCGGGCGAGGAGACGAAGTCGATGGTCCACCTTGCGCGCATCCAGACGTGGGCGCTGGAGAACGGAATCGACCGGAGCCGTCCGCTACTGGCGCTCGGCGGCGGCGTCGTGGGCGACCTCGCCGGGTTCGCCGCCGCGACCACGCTGCGCGGCGTGCCGCTCGTGCAACTCCCGACCTCGCTCATCGCGCAGGTGGACGCGGCCATCGGCGGCAAGACGGGCATCAACCACCGCCTCGGCAAGAACCTCGTCGGCGCGTTCTACCAGCCGCGCTTCGTGCACGTCGACCAGGACGTGCTGGCGACGCTCCCTGAGCGCGAGTGGACGAGCGGGCTGGCCGAGGTCGTGAAGTACGGCCTCATCGCCGACGCGGAGTTCTTCGCGTTTCTGGAAGCAAACTGGGACGCGCTCCTCGCCCGCGATGCCGCTGTGGTCGCGCACGTCCTCCACCGCTCCGCCTCGATCAAGGCCGACGTGGTCGGTCACGACGAGCGCGAGTCGGGCCGCCGGGCCACGCTCAACTTCGGCCACACGTTCGCGCACGCCATCGAGCGGGTTGCGGGCTACGGGACGTTCACGCACGGCGAGGCGGTGGCCCTCGGTATGCGGGCTGCGCTCCACCTCTCGCGCACGCTCCGGCAGGCGTTCCCCTTCGAGCGCACCGACGCCCTCGTCGCCCGCCTCCCCGTCCCCGGCTCCCTCACCGCCCTCTCCGACAGCGACCTCATGGCGGCGATGCGCACCGACAAGAAGCGCATCGGCGACCGGATCCGGTTCGTCGTGCTAGACGACCTCGGCCTCGCGCGCGTCACCGACAACGTGAGCGAGGACGCCGTGACTGCGGCCTGGGCCTACGCGCGCTCGGTGAGTCGGTGAGTCGGTGAGTCGGTGAGTCGGTGAGTCGGTGAGTCGGTGAGTCGGTGAGAAATCTTGCGGCGGCGTCCACAGCCGTCAAGCTCGTGCTCGTGAATTCGGCGGGGTTGCGCGTTTTTTCCGGATACGGAGGTGGCGTCTTTTCGCGGTACCGAAGCTCGCCGTACCGTCCACCGGCCACCTGTCCACGGACCTGCCGCTGCGAACCCGCCTGCTACTTCCCCGGTTGATGCGGCGGCTCTCCTGCGTCTGCTTCTCTCTTCCGCTGCCCTGCTTGTGTCTCGTTTGCTCGCCGTGCCTCGTGCTCTGGTGCGCGCCGCCGTTGCGGCGGTCGTGCTCGGCACGCTGCTGTTCGTCGGGCTGACGCGCACCCAGGTCGGGCGCGACGCGCTCCGCGACCAGATCGAGGACTACGTCGAGCGCGAGTTGCAGGGCCGCCTCGCCATCGGCCAGCTCACGGGCAACCTGGTCTTCGATCTCTACGCTAGCGACGTGCGGCTCTATGGCCCCGACGGCGAGCTCGTGGCCGCCGTGGACTCGCTCGTGGTGCGCCCGAAGTGGCTGCCGCTGCTCCACCGCGAGCTGCAGATCGATGAGATCTACGTGGTGCGCCCACGCGTCGCGATGCATCAGGACAGCAGCGGGACGTGGAACTTGCTCGCCGCGCTCCAATCGAAGACGCCCTCGACAGAACCGCCGCCGCCGCTCACGATCCGCTCGGCAGACATCGAGGTCGAAGACGGGCAGGTGGTGACTTCTCGGGACGGAGACGCCCCCCCGTTCGTGGCCAACGGCACCCTCTTCGACGTGACGCGGACGCGGATCGAAGGGCTTGACCTACGCGGGGCGCTCGACCTCGCCCCTGGGTCAAGCCGCATTGAGGTAGAACGTCTCGCCGCTATGCTGCCGACGCTCCCCTTCCAGATCGCCGATGCCGAGGTAACCGTCGCGGTAAACGCGAACGGGATCGCGGTAGACGGCCTGCGGCTGCTGACGAGCGCGTCGCGCACCGAGGGCACGCGCCTCTCGGGCTATGCCTCACTCACGAGCCGAGCCGGGCAGCCCTTCAACGCGACGCCGCTGGCCGAGCGCGTGCTCGACCTCCGCCTCGACGTGGACCGCCTCGACCTGAACGAACTGCGCCGGGTCGTGCCGGCTAGCCCCCTTGCCGATGCGCTGGCGCTTCAGGTGGACGCCGAAGGGCCGCTCGGGGACCTCGAGGTGACGACCCTAGCTGCCGCGCGGGGCGCGACGCAAATCGAGGTGCAGGGGCAGATCGCGCTCTCCGAGGACGCGTTCACGGGCACGCTCGACCTCGGACGAAGCACCGTCCGCCAGGCCGACCTCATGGCCATCTTACCGGGATACGACCCGGATGCGCTGGGCCTTCCCAACCTGGCGCACCTCGGGGTGGTACGGCTGGGCGGCAATGTGGAAGCCTCGCAGCGTCGCGGGCCGGACGGGGCCGCGTGGGACATCGCAGGCGTCCTGGCCGTTGTCACACGCGAGACGGGTGCTATCGAGGGCACCGTCGAGCTCGCGCTTGCTGCCGGCACCACCCCCACCTGGCGCGCGGATCTGGATCTCGACGCGCTGGACGTGGGCGGCGTCCTGCAACGCACGGACCTGGCGGGCGGCCTGACTGGCCGTGTCTCCCTCGCCAGCCTGGCCGATGCTCCGTCCGACTCGACGGCAGCTACGCTCGGCATCGAAGCCTCCCTCAGCGCCGTGCAGGTCGGCGACATCTGGGCCGACACGCTCGCGACGGACCTCCGGCTCGGCGGCGGGGCCATCGCCGGACGTGTCTTCGCGCAGCGGTCGGGCAGCCGCCTCGATGCGACAGGCCAGGTCAACGGGCTCGGCGGGCTGCTCGCCTACCGCCTCGATGCCGACGTGTCCGGGCTCGACGCCCAGGCGTTCTACACCGCTGCACCGCGCACCGACGTGACTGGACAGCTCCGGCTGGACGGGCAAGGGACAACGCTCGCCGACCTCCGCGCCACGCTCGACGCGACGCTGGAGACGGCGCAGGTGCAGGTCGGTGATAGCCTGCGCTCGCTCGGCACGGATCGGCTCGCGCTCGCCATCGTGCCACTGGACTCGCTCGCGTCTGCGTCGCTGGTCTCGAATGACGGGAGGAGAGGCACGAGGCCCCTGGACGACACACCACGCCTCGTGCTCACGAGCGACGTCGCAGACGTGACCCTGAGCGGGGCCCTCGGGCTTGGTGACGTGCTTGCGCTCGGGCAGCGCTGGGGAGGCGCAGTCGCGCGGACCGTGGCCGCCGAGCGCCGCAAGTCGCGCATGGTCCCGGACAACGAACCCCCCCCTACGCCGGAGGCTTCGGCCGCCACCGAGCCGCTGGAACCGCGCCCTGTGCGGCTCACGGCGACGCTGCACGACCCCGGCGCGCTCCAGGCATTCGTCCCCGGGCTACCGACGCTGGCCCGCGATGCAACGCTCGACCTCATTGGACGTGCGGGAACGGACTCGCTGGCGCTCGCGCTCACCGTCCGCGACGATACCCTCGCCACAGGCCCGGTCGCCACCGAAGGCCTCGCCATCCGCGCCTCGCTTTACAGCCGCTATGGCCGGACGCTGCTGAGCCGGTCGGTTCTGACGCTGAATGCGCGTGCCGATAGCCTGCGTCTGGGCGGCCAGATGCTGGCCCGTCCGTCGCTAGCGCTCGACCTGGACCGCGGGGCCGGGACGGTGCGCCTGGATGCCCGCCCGCTCTACAACGCTGCGGCCCGCGGTGCACCCGACTCGCTCGTGCTCGGCGACGCCGTGGTTGCCTTCGCCGTGCAGACGCGCCCGGAGGCGGCTCGGGTGACGTTCCAGGAGGCGTACGTCCGGGCGGGGGCGCTCCACTGGGCGCTCGCCGGAGCCCCGACCGTGGACCTCTACACCGATGCCCTCGTCACGGACGGGCTGACGCTCGCGCGGATGAACACCGATGCCTTCGCGGCCCCACAGCGGCTCACCCTGTCCGGTGCGTTCTCGCCCGCCCGCACCGACACCGCCTATGTGGCCGCACGCGGGCTCGACCTCGCCGAGGTGCTACGCGTCGTCGGGCTGTCGCGGCCCTTCGGTGGCCAGCTCAATGGCGACGTAGCGATCCCAGCGGCGCTCGGGCAGCCCGAGTTGGAGGGCGATCTCCGCATCGCTCCGTTCCTCTTCGACGGGCGG
>JBCDFO010000279.1:0-6564 GCA_039177895.1 Bacteroidota bacterium | reverse complement strand
GGAGTTCCTCCTCCGCTTCAACGACGAGGTAGACGGCGCGCCGGTCGTGCTCGGCAACCTGATCTTCGACGAGGTGGTCTTCGAGAACTCCGGGCGCGGGCCGATCCGCCACGAGGCCGCGAGCGACACGCTCTGGTTCAAAGACGTGACCGCCTACCGCATGGAGAGCTTCCGCCTCGACGGCAGCGTCGGCGTGTTCCGCCTCGAAGACGCCACCCTTTTCCAACTCGACGCCAGCGGCAACCCGGCGGTGGACATCCGCTCGGACGACTACGCCAAGATCGAGATCGAAGACGCGCTAATCGATGTCGCAGGCGAGGGTGCGATCGACATTCCTGTCGGCGCGGGTAGCGAGGGCATCAGCATCGACTTCACCTACGTCTGGCGTTCGGGCGACGGCGAGCCGTTCCCCGGCGACGAGAACGTGGCCGGCGATGCCTTCGCGAACGGAACCGGCAACGGCGAGGCCAACCCGCTCTGGCAGGACCCCGTCAACGGCGACTTCGACATCAAGCTCGCGCCGGGTGAGGGCAGCGACGCGCTCATCGGTGGAGCCGAGAGCGGCGGGCTCGTCGGCGACGGACGCTGGGACCTGTGGACGGATGCCAGCAGCGTCACGCTGCAAGTCGGCGGCCCGCCGCTTGCCGTCGTCGTCAACCAGCTCGGAGAGATTCCGGGCAGCGGCTTCGAAATCGAACTCTTCCCGCAGGACGTATTCCTCGTTTCCGAGCCGCTCCGCAACGATGTGCCCATGCGCATCGTGACTCCGGCGACCACCGACGAGCCCCTGGTAGACCGCGCTACGATCACAGCGGCGGGCGATGACTTCGACGGCTCACTGGTGCGGCCCAACACGAGCTTGGTCCTCGACCGGCTGATTCTCGACGGCGCAGGCAACGCCCAGGAGATCGTGCGCTACGACGCCGACGATGACGGCGTGCTGGAGATCACCAACTCCGACCTCCTCAACTCGGGTGAGGACGAGGACCTGCTCCGCCTCGACGACGAGATTGCGAGCGTGCTGATCGACAACGTCATCATCGCCAACGCCGGGCGGCGGCCCATCGCCTTCCGCGGCGACCTCGACCTCGGCTCGTTCACGATGCGCAACAGCACCGTCTACGAGTCCGCCGACCGCATCCGCCTCGACGCCGCGCCGGAGACGTTCGTGATGGAGAGGGTCACCATCGTGGACATCGGTGGCTCCTCCGCCATCGACTTCAACGTGGCCTTCCCGAACGCGACGTTCACCGACGTGCTCATCGTGGACCCCGACGGCGTGGACTCGACCGACGACGCGGAGAACAACTTCACGGTCACGTTCACCAACGTCGACGCCGAGGCCGACGCCATCGACGGGGCCTTCGGCGATGCGTTCGCGGCGGCGGCTTCGAACTTCTCGGAGTCGCCCAACTTCCGCGACTTTAACGGGCGCGACTTCGCCATCGAGATCATGACGCAGAGCGCGACCGGCGCGAGCGACGGCGGCCCCGTCGGTGACCCCCGCTGGGGCACCTACAACGCCGTCGCGAACGAGGACGACGCGACCGTACCGGTAGCCTTCGCGCTCAGCGCGGCCTACCCGAACCCGTTCGCCGCCGCGACGACGTTCGACCTCGCACTACCGGAGGCCGCCGACGTGCAGGTGGCCGTCTACGACGTGACGGGCCGCCAGGTGCTCGCCCGCCCGAGCACCGCGCTCCCCGCCGGGACGGCCACCGTGCAGCTCGACGGCACCGCGCTGGCTGCGGGCGTCTACGTGGTCCGCGTGACCGCCGCCAGCGCCGCGACGACGCACACCGCGACCGCCCGCGTGGTGGTGGTGCGCTAACGAAGTCGCTTAGTAGCGTGGCTCCCCCTGCTTGACGCGTCTGGACGACGGTCAAGCTGTCCCCCTCACGCGTGAGGGGGACAGTTCGAGCAGCGCGAGAACAGGGGGAGCCGGGCAGCGCTCGAAGAGGCACAAAAGGCTCAGCGCCTTCGGAATCGATAGTGGGTGGGGAGGACGCTTCCTGCCGCTTGCTTCACCGTCAGACGCCCGACTGGCTACCGCCATGTCTTATCGCCCGTTCGTACTCATCGCCGCGTTCCTCATCGGGGCGGGCACTGCGTGGACGCAGCCTGTCGAGCCGGTGGGGGCGCTCTACGACCGCGACCGCGTCAGCCTCAACGGCGACTGGCACTACCTCGTCGAGCCGTTCGGGCAGGCGCTCCGCAGCCGCAACAGCCGCCGCGACTTCCCCGCCGACCGCGTGGCGCAGCCCGGAGAACTGGTGGAGTACGAGTGGGACTCCGCGCCCACGCTCACCGTGCCGGGCGACTTCAACCACCAAGACCCGCAACTCTGGCTCTACGAGGGGCCGGTGTGGCACCGCAAGCGGTTCGCGACGCCACAGCATGAGGGGCGCGTGTTGCTGCACTTCGAGGCGGCGAACTACATGACGCATGTGTTCCTCAACGGCGAGAAGCTCGGCGTGCACGAGGGTGGCTTCACCCCGTTCGCCTTCGACGTGACCGACCGCCTCCGCGCCGACGGCGAGAACAGCCTCGTCGTGGCCGTGGACAACAGCCGCCGCGACGATGGCATCCCCGCGCGGCGCACCGACTGGTGGAACTACGGCGGCCTCACCCGGCCCGTGTGGCTCGTGCTGCTGCCGGAGACGCACATCCATGATCTGAGCGTTCGCTTTCTCACGGACGGCGGTGCACGCATCGAGGCCCACGCTGAAGTCGCCGGGATTGGTGCGGACGGAGCCGATGTAACGTTCGCGATCCCCGAACTCGGTCTCCGCGATGAGGTGCGCGCGAACAGCCGAGGGCAGGCGACTACGACCTTTCAACTCGACCAGGTGAGTGTCGAACGCTGGTCTCCCGAGACGCCGAGGCGCTACGACGTCGTCGTGGAAGCAGCTGGTGACCGCGTGACCGAGCACGTGGGCCTCCGCACCGTCGCCACGCGCGAGCGCGAACTGCTGCTCAACGGCGAGCCGGTGTTCCTGCGCGGCATCTCGACACACGAGGAGGCGTTCGACGCGCAGGGCCGCCGCGCCACGTCGGACGCCGACCTGCTCGCGCTCTTCGAGGCCGCGCAGTCGACGGGGGCCAACTTCGTCCGGCTCGCGCACTACCCCTACTCCGAGCGCGCCGCCGCCCTTGCCGACAGCCTCGGCCTGCTCCTCTGGGCCGAGATCCCGGTCTACTGGGAGGAGATCGACTACGCCCGCCCGCAGACGCTCGCGCTCGCCCGGGCCATGCTCGCGGCGATGATCGACCGCGACGAGAATCGCGCTTCGGTGATCCTATGGAGCGTCGCCAACGAGACGCCGATCACGGAGGACCGGATGCACTTCCTCCGCACGCTTATCGCCGACGTGCGCGCGCTCGATCCGACACGGCTCGTGACGGCCGCGCTCAAAAGCTCCAGCGTCGAGGCCGCCGCCGCCGACGGTGCAGGAGGTAGGGTGAGTGACACAGGCGGACGCGCCAGCAGCCTCGTCCAGCGCGTCGATGACCCGCTTGGGGCTGATCTCGACGTGCTCGCTGTCAACACCTACGTCGGGTGGTACGGCAGCCGCACCCCCGCCGAGATCGCCGAGGTATCGTTCGAGGTGCCCTACGACAAGCCGCTCGTACTCAGCGAGTTCGGCGCCGGGGCCGTCGCCGGGCTGCACGGTCCGAGGGAGAACCCCGAGCGCTGGACGGAGGAGTACCAGGCCGCGCTCATCGACGAGACGATGGCCGTCGCGCTCGCCACGCCGCAGGTGGTGGGGACGGTGCCGTGGGTACTGAAAGATTTCCGCAGCCCACGCCGGTGGCACGCGCGCTACCAGCAGTTCTGGAACCGCAAGGGCCTCTTCTCCGAGACGGGCACCCGCAAGCTCGCCGCCGATGTGCTCGCGCAGTGGTATGCGCGCCTCGCCGAGGGCGAGCGCCCGACGGCACCGCTCGGGATCGAAGCCGAGGAGGGGGAATGATGAGACGCCCCAGAAACACGGCGAGTGAGCGTACAGAGATGGTGCAGCTTGCCTCGCCAGCGACGCAGCGCCGTAGCCAACTGGCTCCCCCCGCTTGTACGCCTGGGATGGCACACGAGCTGTCCCCCTCAGGACTGAGGGGGACAGTCCGAGGAGCGGAGTTCGACAGAGCGGAGCCGACGCAGGACGAGAGGAGCGTAGAGCAACGGCGAAGAGATAAGCCCAGCCATCGTGCAGCTCGTGAAGGTGCATGGCGACGTGAGCTTCCGGGTGATCCGGTGGGTCCCCGCGTGCGCGGGGATGACTCGATTGAGAGGGCGAAGCATAGTGATGGTGACCTAACCCAGTTTGTCCCCCTCGAAATTGAGGGGGACAGATCGAGCGGAGCGAGATCAGGGGGTGTGCTCCGACGTGCCGCTGAGCTGTGCGTCCTACTGATCGCGCTAGTTCCCTTCGCCGCCACCGCGCAACCCGACCCGCCCTACGTCGAGAGCCCGCCCACGCCGACGGGGTTCCGTGCGTCCGCCGACTTCGAGGCGATCCCGACGCCTGACTTCGTCGCGGAGCGCTGGACGGCGGCGGCCTCGGCGGTGCAGGAGGCCGAGGCCTGGGCGCTCGTCCCCGAGATCGTCGCGCGCATCGAACAGCCGCGCATCCCTGACCGCGACTGCCTCGTGACTGACCACGGGGCGTCGGCAGACTCGACCGGTGCCGACGACCGACCGGGCATCCTCGCGGCCCTTGACGCCTGCGCCGACGCCGGAGGCGGGCGCGTCGTGCTGCCGCCAGGCGACTGGCTCTCGAACGGCCCCATCCACTTCCGCGACCGCATCGCGCTGCACCTGGAGGCGGGCGCGACGCTGCGCTTTGGGACAGATCCAGCGATGTACACCCCGCTCGTGCGCAGCTTCTGGGAGGGCACCGAACTCTACAACTACTCGCCGCTCCTCTACGCCGACGGCGCGCAGGACATCGCGATCACCGGGCGCGGCGTGATCGACGGGCAGACGCAGCAGTACTGGACGCGCTGGAAGGACATGGATGCGCCCCGCGCCGAGCGCCTCCAGGAGACCGCAGGCAACAAGCCGCT
Source organism: Bacteroidota bacterium (assembly GCA_039177895.1). Taxonomy (GTDB): domain Bacteria; phylum Bacteroidota; class Rhodothermia; order Rhodothermales; family Rubricoccaceae; genus JBCBEX01. Next base: position 1,500 of record JBCDFO010000279.1, on the reverse strand, counting down.
CATCCGCCAACTCGGTGGCGACCAGGTGCCCATCGCCCAGCGCATTTTCGGCGGCGGCGTCTTCGACGTGGACGGCGACGGCCAGAACGATGGCGACGGCGTACCGCGCTACCTCCGCCCGAGCCTCGTCCAGTTCATCGAGTCCGAGCGCGTCCTCATCGAGGGGGTCACGCTCAAGAACAGCCCGTTCTGGACCGTCCACCCGGTCCTCTGCGAGCACGTCACCGTGCGCGGCGTCACCATCCGCCACGGCACCACCAACGACGACGGCATCGACCCCGAGAACAGCCGCTACGTCCTCATCGAGGACAACGACATCCACACCGACGACGACCCCATCGCGCTCAAGGCCGGGCGTGACGCCGACGGCCGGCGGCGGCCCTCGACGGCGTTCGTCGTCATCCGCAACAACCGCCTCCGCTCCACGCTGGGCGGCGCAATGTCCATCGGCTCCGAGATGGCGGGCGGCGTCGAGTGGGTGTTCATCGACGGCAACGTGGGGACGAACACGAACGGGCGCGGGCTTTACCTCAAGAGCAACCTCGACCGCGGCGGCTTCATCCGCCACGTCTACGTGCGTGACCTCGACCTGATGGGCGCGGAGACGGCCTTCGAGGTCACGACCGACTACAAGGGCTGGCGCGGCGGCCAGTTTCCGACCGCGATCCACGACCTCTTCCTGAGCGACGTGCGCGTGTGGGCCGCGAGCGAGCACGCCGTCCGCCTCCTCGGCCAGGACGCCGCCCCCATCCGCCGCGTCCGCCTCGATGGGCTACATATCCGAGGCGATGGCCTAACACTTCCCGCCCCTGAGTTGCGCGCCGCTGAGCAGATCCTCACCCGCGAGGTCGTGCTCGACGGTACGACCTGGACGCCCACCTCCGACGACTCATGACGACCTCTGTAACACGATTGGCGCTGCTCGTCTTCGCGTGCGCGGTCTTCCTCACAAGCTCCGCGTTCGCCCAAGACGCTGACCGTGCCGCGGCGATCCGCGTGGCGCTGGAGGAAGGCGCCCGCTACCTCGCCGACATCTACCTCGACGAGCGCGGCATGGGGCGTGGCGACTACGACCTCCAGGCTGGAACTTGGCACGAGTACGAGCCCGCCTGGCACACCGGCCAGTCGATCTACGGCCTCCTCGGCGCACACGAGGTCCTCGGCGAGGCGTGGATCCTCGCCGCGGCGCGCCGCGGCGGTGACTGGTGGACTTCGCTCGCCATCGACGCGCACGACCCAGCCCCAGGCGGCGTGGACCTGACGGGCTACGTCGCGGCCGTCCACGGCGACAACGTCGGCGACCGGATCAACTTCACGACCATCGCCGACGGGACGCCGGGGCTCTTCCGTCTCTGGCGCGCGACCGGCGACACGACCTACGCCGCCGTCCCGACGAGCGCTGCCGCGTGGGCCATCGAGCACCTGTATCTGCCCGAGGCCGGACTGCTCTACGACTTGGTGGATGTCGAGACGGGCGTGATCTGGACGGACCGCTCGCCT
>JBCDFO010000278.1:0-6572 GCA_039177895.1 Bacteroidota bacterium | reverse complement strand
GCGGGGACGTGGAGCCCGGACGGGCGCCAGTTCGCCTACGTCGTCTTCGCAGACGGCGACAACGAGATCGCCATCGTGGACGTGGCGGGCCGCGACCTCCTCCAGCGCCTCAAGGTCGAGGGCGTGACCTCGATCATGGACCCCACGTGGGGGCCCGACGGCGAGCGCATCGCGTTCACGGGCTACCGCGGCGGCGTCGCCAACCTCTACACCGTCTCGGTGGACGGCGGCGAGGCGCAGCAGCTCACCAACAACCGCTACACCGAACTGCAGGCCCAGTGGAGTCCCGACGGCCGCACGCTCGTCTACGCAACGGACCAGTCGGGCACCACTTCGTTCGAGCGCCTCCGCTTCGGCGAGATGAGGCTTGCGATGCTGGACGTGGAGTCCGGGGAGACGACGCTGCTTCCGAAGCTCGGCGCGGGCAAGCACATCAGCCCGCAGTGGAGCCCGGATGGCCGCAGCATCTACTTCGTAGCGACGCCGGACGGGGTCCCCAATGTTTACCGCTACGCGATGCGCGGCGAGGAGAACACCGCCGGGGACTTCTACCGCGTCACGAACCTGGCCGCGGGCGTGAGCGGCATCACCGCGATGAGCCCTGCCCTCACGGTGGCGGCCCAGACCGGGCGGGTGATGTACTCCGCGTTCGAGGCGCAGGGCTACAACGTCTACACGCTCGAATCGGACGACGCGCAGGGCGAGCCGTTCGTGCCGCCGGGCTCCGAGATCGCGCAGGCCGCGCTCCTCGTGCCGACCGATGCCGCGGACCGCAGCCGGGTGGACACCTACCTCGCTGCTGACCTCGAAGGGCTCCCGGAGACGCGTGACTTCCCGACGAAGGAGTACTCGCCCAAGCTCACCCTGGACTACATCAGCCAGCCGAGCGTCGGTGTAGGCTTCAACTCTGCGCTAGGCGGCCTGGGCGTCGGCGGCGGCATCTTCATGCTCTTCACCGACCAGCTCGGCAACCACCAGCTCGCGGTGACCGCGCTGGCCAACGGGACCTTCAAGGACATCGGCGGCCAGGTGCAGTACGTCAACCAGGGCAACCGCCTCAACTACGGCGGGGCCGTCTCGCACATCCCGTTCCTGCGCATCGGCGTCGCCCTGGACGACGACACGCCGTTCTTCACGCGCTTCTACGAGCGGATCTACTACTCGCAGGTCGGCGGCTTCTCGTCCTACCCGCTCTCCACCACCCGGCGCGTTCAGGTCTCGACCGGCTACACACGCATCGGCTACGACATCGAGTTCGACGACATCAACCCGTCGAACGGGCAAGTCCGCCGCCGTAGCATCGAAGACAACTTCGACGCGCTCCACCTCGTCGAGCTGGGCGGGGCCTACGTGGGCGATTACTCGTTCTTCGGCCTCACGGGGCCGGTGCGCGGTGGCCGCTACTTCTTCGGGGCCGATGGTACGGTCGGGTCGCTCCAGTACAGCACCCTCACGGCTGACTACCGGCGCTACCTCCACTTCCCGTCGATCCTCCAGAGCACGGTCGCCGTGCGCGGCCTCACGCAGGGACGCTACGGGCCTGGGGCCGAGGACAACGCGCTCCGGCCCTACTTCCTCGGCTTCGACTTCCGCTACGGCCCGCTCGTTCGTGGCTACTCGTTTGGGTCGCTCACCAACGAGTCCTACGGCGAGCTCGAAGACCGGCTCTTCGGCAACCGGTTTGGCGCGGTCAACCTGGAGTGGCGCATCCCGCTCTTCGGCTCATCCGAGTTTGGGCTGATCAACTTCCCGTACCTCCCAACCACGTTCACCCTCTTCGCCGACGCCGCCATGGCGTGGGGCACGGTGAGCGAGCGCTCGTTCCTCAACGCCGACACCGGCAACGTGGAGATCGACGCCGTCGGGCAGGAGTTCTCGCGGGCCCGGCCGCTCTACAGCGTGGGCGCCTCAACGCGCATCAACGTGTTTGGCGCGCTCATCCTGGAGCCGTACCTCGCCGTGCCGTTCTCGCGCGACGACCGGCAGACCGTCTGGGGGCTCAACTTCCTGCCGGGCTGGTAGCGGCTGTCGGCTGTCGGCTGTCGGCTGTCGGCTGTCGGCGAAGAAGCAAATGCAAACGTTCGAGGGCTCCACGCGGACACCGTGTGGGGCCCTCGAACGTTTACGCCTAGCGGGTAGGGACGGTCGGATATTGGGGGACTCGCACGCTTTGCCATGCTGATGGCCGCCGGCCACCTTGCCCCGCCATGTACCACCGCCTCCGCCCCCTCCTCTTCCGCCTCGACGCGGAGCAGGCACACCACGCCGGAATGCTCGCCGCCGGGCTCGGCCAGCGCGTTCCCGGCGTGGTGCGCCGCCTCTTCGCCCACGACGACCCGCGCCTCGCCCAGACGCTCTGGCCGGAGCGGGGTGGGCTCCACTTCCGCAACCCGGTCGGCCTCGCGGCAGGCTTCGACAAGAACGCGAGCCGCATCGGGTTCTGGGACGCGCTCGGCTTCGGATTCGCGGAAGTCGGCTCGGTGACGGCACGCGCGAGCCAGGGCAACCCACTGCCCCGCGCCTTCCGGCTCCCCGCTGACGCGGCGCTCGTCAACCGAATGGGGCTCAACAACAACGGGGCTGCCGCCGTCGCCGCGCGCCTGGCCGCGACAGACGTACCCGACGGCTTGGTGCTCGGCATCAACGTAGCGAAGACGCACAGCCCCGACATCCTCGGCGAGGCCGCCCTGGACGACTTCGCGGAGAGCGTCCGGCAGGTTGCCCCGCATGCGGCGTACCTCGCGCTCAACGTGTCGTGCCCGAACACCGCCGAGGGCAAGACCTTCGAGGAGCCCCAGGCGCTAGATATGCTGCTGACGCGGGTCATGACCGAGTTGGACGCGCTGGCGGGGGACCGACCGCCGGTCCTGGTGAAGTTCTCCCCGCCCGCCGTCGTGGCGGGCCACCTCGACTTCGGTGGCACGGCCGAGCTCGTCGCGCTCGCGCTCGGGCACGGCGTCGATGGCTTCATCGCCACCAACACAGCCTCGGACCGCGTGCTCGTCTCGGCGGACCGGGCCACGCTCGACCGGATCGGGCGCGGCGGCCTGAGCGGGGTGCCGCTCCAGGCGCGCTCAACGGCGCTCGTGCGCCACCTCTATCAGCTCACCGACGGAGCCGTGCCCATCATCGGCGTCGGCGGGGTGGACTCGGGCGCGGCGGCCTACGCGAAGATCTGCGCCGGCGCGTCGCTGGTGTCGCTCTACACCGGGCTCGTCTACGAAGGCCCGGGGCTCGTCGGTCGCATCAACCGCGACCTAGTCCGCTTCCTCGACCTCGACGGCTTGGCGTCCATCGCGGAGGCCGTGGGCGTGGATGCGTGAGCACCCGCCAGCCCTCCGCTGCGGAATGGGGCTACCAGGAGCACCGCGTAGCGTCGGGGTTGTCAGGCGGGGTGCTGTTGTCGTTCCCATCCGTCCAGGAATCGGACTCCTGCCAGAAATCGCTCCGGAAGACGAGGCAGGCGGGGTTCGTCCCGAAGACATAGACCTCCACCCGCGTCATGCCTGACTGGACCGGAATCTGGTGGATGTGGATGTACGGCGCGGTCCCGTTCTGCACGACGTGGCGCCGGACGCCGTTGGCCGTCGTGGCCGTGCGCGTCCTCCCGACATAGCTGTCGGTAGCGTCGAGCGGGTAGCCGAGGTCGGAAATCGTGAGGCTGGCCAGGTTGGAGACGTCCTCGCCGCCGCCGCCCAGCGCAGAGGGGGTCTTGTACCAGGCGACGATCTCGGCGGCCAGCTCCACGCCCATCTGGGCGTAGCGGTCGAGCTCCGACTTCGCGCGGTTCTCCTCGAAGGACTGAATGCCCACGACGACGGCGAGGCCGACGATCACGATGCCGAGAACGAGAAGGAGGAGTTGTTGCTGGCCCATCCGATTGCTGGAGCGGACTGTAGGTGAATGGGGACGCCGTGCCGTCCGTCAAACCGTGTGCCGTGCCCTTCGTGATGCCGTCGCTCTATCGAACACCCGAGAGCGCGGCTGCTTCATTTTGCGCGGTTGGAACGTTTTTCAGGCACCCGTTGCCCGAGGAGCCCGCTTCAATGCGCGCCCGCGTCTACCCAGCCCTACACCTTTCGCCCGCATTGGAAGGCTGCGCCGGTATCTTTTGCGCCTCCGCTCTTCCACCGCCTCTCCATGTTGCGCCTCCTCGTCTTGCTCGCCGCGGTGCTGCTCGCCGCTGGACTTCCCGCCCGCGCTCAGTCCGACCGCAGCCCCTCTGATCGCATCCAGGCCACCGATCTCTTCCGCATCCAGCAGCTCGGCGACGTGACGCTGTCGCCGTCGGGCCGCTTCGCCGTCTACACCGTGAAGTCGGTCGTGGAGGTGGACGGCGACCGCCACTACCGCACGCACCTATGGCTGGCCGATACCGAAGCCGGGCGCGCACCCCGTCCGCTCACGCGCGGCGAGACGAGCGCCACGCAGCCGTCGTGGGCCCCCGACGAGGCGTCGGTAGCATTCGTGCGGAGCGTGGACGGGAAGCCGCAGGTGTTTGTGTTGCCGCTCACCGGCGGCGAGGCGTTCCAGGCGACGGCGCTCCCGCATGGGGCACGCAGCCCGCAGTGGTCGCCCGACGGCACCCGCCTCCTCGTCGCCTCGACGCTGCCGCACCACGCCGTGGACTCACTCACGTCCGAACGACCCACATGGAGCCAGGAGCGCCCGGGCCGCGCTGCCCCGCCGCGCGCTGCGGCCAACCCCGATGGCTCGCTGGCCGCCGTGCAAGCCTACCTCGACGCTGCCGCGACGACCTCGCTCACGGACGACGGCCCGCGCATCGCGGAGGTAACCTCGCGGCTCGACTTCCAGGGCGAGCAGGGCCTCGACCCGATGCCGAGCTATACGCACTACTACGTCGTGCCCGTCCGCGCGGACGGCAGCGTCGCGGAGGCAGAGGCCATCACGACGGGCTTCCGCTCGCACTCGGGCGGGGCGTGGATGCGCGACGGCCAGCACATCCTCGTCGCGACGCGCATGCAGGAGGACCTCCACCCCGACCGCGACCGCTCGCAGGCACTCTACATGCGCCGCCTCACCGACGACCGCTACCGCACCATCCTCGAACTCGACGACTGGCGGCTCGCGCGCCCGACGCCCTCCCCCAACGGCTTCTCGGTCGCGTTCCTCGCCGAGCGCCTCGCCGACGCGGGCTACGCGCAGTTGGAGGTTGGCGTCCTCCGCCTCGACGGCAGCGCGCCGGAGTTTCTCACGGACGACTTCGACCGCAGCGTGAGCGACTTCGCGTGGTCGGCGAACGGGTGGTTCGTCTACTTCGTCGCGCCCGACCGGGGCGGCTTCCCCCTCTTCCGCGCGCCCACCGGCTACGCCCCGCTCCCGCAGCGGCAGTTCACGGGCGACGAGTACGAGGCCGCTTCCGACAGCGCTGCCGTCGCCGACTCACTCCGCGCCATCGGCGAGTTGCCGGAGGATGAGGAGACAACAGGACTGGAAGCCGAATTCGAGATCCCCGAAATCAGCCCCGAGGAGCGTGCCCGCGCCGACAGCCTCGCCCGCGCCGCCGCCGACTCCGCGTTTGTCGCCGACAGCCTCGCGCTCACGGCCATCCAACGCATCACGGCTGCCGACACCGGCGTCCGCAGCTTCGACGCCGGGCCCGCCACCATCGCGTTCGTGGAGACGACGATGCGCAACCCCTACGAGCTCGTCGCGACAAGCCTCGGCGGCCAGCGCGTCCGCCGCCTCACCCGTCACAACGCCGCCTGGCTGGAGGGCAAACGCCTCGCCACGTACACGCCCTACTCCGCTGCGCAACTCATCACCGACACGCTCAGCGTCACGCCCGGCCTTGGCTTCGCGCCAGACACCGTCGTGCTCGACACGATCTCGACCGACCTCGACGTGTGGGTGCTGGAGCCGCCCGGCCGCCAAGGTCAGGCCCCGCTCCTCGTGCAGATCCACGGCGGCCCGATGGCCATGTGGGGCCCCGGCGAGGCAACGATGTGGCACGAGTTCCAGTACCTCGCTGCGCAGGGCTACGGCATCGTGTTCACGAACCCGCGCGGCTCGGGCGGCTACGGCACCGCGTTCCGCCGCGCCAACTTCCAGGACTGGGGCGTGGGTCCCACCGACGACGTGCTCGCTGCCGCCGACCTCGCTGCGGCATTGCCGTGGGTGGACGCGCAGCGCCAGGTCGTCACCGGCGGCTCGTACGCGGGCTACCTCACGGCGTGGATCGTCTCGCAGACGGACCGCTTCCGCGCTGCCGTCGCCCAGCGCGGGGTCTACGACCTAGACACGTTCTTCGGCGAGGGCAACGCGTGGCGGCTCGTGGAGTCGCACTTCGGCGGCTTCCCGTGGGACGAGGAGGCGAGCATCGCGCTCGCGCTCAACTCGCCGCTGACGTTCGTGACCGACATCCGCACCCCGCTGCTGATCCTGCACGCGAGCCAGGACCTCCGCACGGGCGTCTCGCAGTCGGAGATGCTCTACCGCAGCCTCAAGGTGCTGGAGCGCCCCGTCGAGTACGTCCGCTACCCGAACGCGGGCCACGACCTCTCGCGCACCGGCGACCCCGACCAGCGCCTCGACCGCCTGCTGCGGATTCG
>JBCDFO010000277.1:0-6603 GCA_039177895.1 Bacteroidota bacterium | reverse complement strand
GGAGATGGGAATCAAAGTGACGCCCGACCAGGACGTGCGCGTGGATGGGCGTGCGATTGCGCCGAAGAAGCTGGCCTACGTGCTGCTGAACAAGGCCAAGAACACGATCACGACCACCGACGACGAGAACGACCGCCGCACCGTGCTCGACGGGCTCCCGCAGGACCTGCAGCGCGACCTGTTTCCTGTTGGTCGCCTGGACCGCGATACGACCGGAGCGCTCCTCCTCACCAACGACGGCGATCTCGCGCATCGGCTCATGCACCCGCGCTACGAGATCGAGAAGGTCTACCTCGTCCAGACGCGGGCCTCGGTGAAGCCGCATCAGCTCGACCAACTCCGCGCCGGTGTCGCGCTCGACGACGGACCTGCCGTTGCGGACCAGGCGATGTATCCGGGCGAAGATCACCACCACATCGCGTTGAGTCTCCACGAAGGCCGCAACCGCCAGGTTCGCCGCATGTTCGAGGCGCTCGACCACGAGGTCGTTGCGCTCGACCGCGTCCGCTATGCCGGCCTCGACCTCTCTGGGCTGCGTCGGGGCCGCTGGCGTCGTCTCGCCCCGCACGAGATCAACGCGCTCCGGCGTTCGGTGAAGCTCAAAGCGCTCGTCGATCCACAGTAGTCGCCACCACCCGACTCCGCCTGACCCACCCGATACCACCGCGATGAAGATTTACCAGGAAGGGCTGACCTACGACGACGTCCTGCTGCTCCCCGCGCACTCGTCTGTCATGCCCCGCGACGTGCGCAGCGCCAGCCGACTCACGCGCGGCATCCCGCTCAACATCCCGCTGCTTTCGGCGGCGATGGACACCGTCACTGAGGCCAGCATGGCGATTGCCATGGCGCGGCAGGGCGGCGTGGGCGTGCTCCACAAGAACATGACGATCCAGCAGCAGGCCCAGCAAGTCCGCCGCGTGAAGCGCTCAGAGAGCGGGATGATCCTCGACCCGATCACGCTGCAGCCGACGGATACGGTAGCGAAAGCCCGTGCGACGATGGCCCGCAATTCCATCGGTGGTATTCCCATCGTGGATGGGGCCGGGCGGCTCGTTGGCATCGTGACGAACCGCGACCTCCGCTTCGAGCACGACGGAACGGTCGATCTCGGCGCGATCATGACGAAGCCGCCCCTCGTGACGGCCCCGTTCGGGACCACGCTCGACGAAGCCGAGGCCATCCTTCAGCGCCACAAGATCGAGAAGCTGCCGGTCGTTGGTGACGGCGACCAATTGCTCGGGCTCATCACGTTCAAGGACATCCAGAAGAAGCGGAAGTACCCGAACGCGTGCAAGGACGAGTTCGGGCGGCTGCGCGTGGGGGCTGCGGTGGGCATCAAGGGGGACACCCACGACCGCATCGCGGCCCTCGCCGAGGCTGGCGCTGACTTCGTCGTGGTCGATACGGCCCACGGGCACTCCGAGGGTGTCCTCGACATGGTCCGATCCGTCAAGAACGCGTTCGGCGATCTCGAAGTGGTGGCGGGCAACGTGGCCACGGAGGCCGGCGCTGAGGCCCTCATCCTGGCCGGGGCCGATGGGGTGAAGGTCGGCATCGGGCCCGGTTCGATCTGCACAACCCGGGTGGTGGCGGGCGTCGGGGTGCCGCAGCTTACAGCCGTCATGAACGCAGCGAAGGCGTGCCGGAAGTACGACGTACCGCTGATCGCCGACGGCGGCATCAAGCAGACGGGCGATATCCCGAAAGCCATTGCCGCCGGAGCCGATGCGGTGATGATCGGGGGCCTCTTCGCAGGCGTTGAGGAGAGCCCCGGCGAGACGATCCTCTACGAGGGGCGGCGCTACAAGCACTACCGCGGTATGGGCTCGCTCGGTGCGATGGAGGCGGGTTCGAAGGACCGCTACTTCCAGGACGCCGAAGACGACCTCAAGAAGCTCGTTCCCGAAGGCATCGAGGGGCGGGTGCCCTACAAGGGACGCCTCGACGAGGTCGTCTACCAGATGGTCGGCGGCCTCCGCGCGGCGATGGGCTACTGCGGTGCCCCCACGATCGCGGCGCTGCGCGACGAGGCGCAGTTCGTACGCATCACGGGCTCGGGCCTTCGCGAGAGCCACCCGCACGACATCACGATCACGGAGGAGGCCCCGAACTACTCCGTCCGGTCGTAGCGATGGCAGAAGTACCTACCGCTGCCTCGGGCACGGTTGCGTCCGGATCGCTGCACGCGCCGCGGCTGGCACGGCTGCGCGCGCTGCTTGCCGAGCGCGGCACTGATGCGCTGCTGCTAACGGCCCTCCACGACCTCCGCTGGGCCGTAGGCTTTACCGGATCGAACGGGGCTCTGCTCGTCACCGCAGCCGCCACCCACTTCGTGACGGACGGGCGCTACGACGAGCAGGCACGGCGCGAGGTGTCAGACGCTGAGGTCCACATCGCCTCCGGCAACCTGCACGCGCACGTCGCCGAGCAAGGGTGGATCGCAGATGGCGCTACGGTCACGGTGCAAAGCGACCACCTCACTGTGGCCGCGTTTGGGGGCCTACGCAAGCGATTCGAGCGCGTCGAGTTCGACCCGGTCGCGCACCTGTTGGATGCCATCGTCGCCGAGAAATCGCCGGAGGAGATCGCTCAGGTACGCGCGGCCCAGGCCGTGACAGACGCCGTGTTCGAGGCGATCCTGCCGCGCATCCGGCCTGGCATCACTGAGCGGGACCTCGCAGCCGAGATCACCGTCGAGCACCTGCGGCGGGGGGCCTCGGCGATGGCGTTCGACCCCATCGTGGCGTCCGGTCCCAACAGCGCGCTCCCGCATGCACGCCCCACCGACCGCATGTTTCAGCGGGGCGACATCGTGCTCATCGACATGGGCGCCTACCTCGACGGGTACGCCTCCGACATGACCCGCACCGCGGTGATCGGTCCCGCGAGCGACGAGCAGCGCACGGTTTACGACGCGGTCCTGCGCGCTCAGGAGACGGCTATCGAAGCTGCGCATGCGGGCATGACTGGGAAAGACCTCGACGGGGTGGCGCGCACCGTGCTTACCGAAGCCGGGTACGGTGCCCAGTTTTCCCACAGCCTCGGCCACGGCGTAGGGTTGCAGGTCCACGCCTGGCCGCGTCTCTCGCAGCAGGTCGAGCACGTGCTGCCCGTCGGCGCGACCGTGACCATCGAGCCCGGCGTCTACCTCGCGGGCCGCTTTGGCGTTCGCATCGAGGATATCATCGCGCTTCGAGAGGACGGCTGCGACAACCTCACGCGCACCCCTAAAGCGCTGCTCGAACTTTAACCGCCCGATCCCGGCCATCCTGACTTCGCCAGCCCTGACCCGTGAGAATCACGTTCGTCTTGCCAGCCCCGATTCGGATTCCGATGGGCGGCGTCAAGGTGGTCTACCAGCACGCGGCGCGCTTCGTCGCGATGGGACACGCGGTCACGGTGGTGATGCCGCGTCGCACCGATCCGTCGTGGCGCGGGCGGGCTAGAGAGGCGGCCGTACAGGTCCGAGACCGGCTGCACCGGATTGAGACGTCGCCGTACTACCAGCATCCCGGTGTCGTGACGCGCATCGTTCCGCTCGCGACGGACGACGCCCTGCCGGATGCTGACATCGTGATCGCGACGGGCGTGCAGACCGCACGGTGGGTGCGCGAGCTGGCTCCGCAAAAGGGTGCGAAGGTCTACTTCATCCAGCATCTCGAAGCCCACATTCAGTCGGATGTGCGTCAGACCTGGGCCTACCCGATGGCGATAGTGACCTGCGCCCAATGGCTCGCAGACGAGGTGCGTGCGGACGGCCTCGACGTGCTCGGGGTGGTGCCCAATGCCATTGATCCGACTGAGTTTTATCTCGAGCGTCCGATAGGGCAACGTGGTCCTCGCGTGGCGGCCCTCTATCATCGGCATCCGATCAAAGGACCGGATGTGCTTCTCGCAGCCTTGGAGCGGCTACGGGCGCTGCTTCCAGACATCGAGGCCGAAGTCTTCGCGGCACGACCGCCCTCGCATCGATTCCCGGCTTGGGTGACCGTCCGGATTCGTCCCTCCGTTGACGCATTGCGCGCGCTCTACAACCGGACGGCCGTGTTGCTGAACGCGAGCCGGAGTGAGGGCTGGGGTCTCGTTCCGATGGAGGCAGCCGCCTGCGGGGCGGCGGTGGTGTCGTCGGCCAACGAGGGCATCAGCGAGTTCCTCGCCCCTGGCGAGTCGGTCGCTTTGGCCCCCGTGGGAGACAGCGCGGCGCTAGCTGAGGCGGCGTACGACCTCCTCTCCAACGAGGACCAGCGAGTGCGGCAGGCTGAGACCGGGCGGGCACACGTGGCTCGTTTCGACCTGGACGCCCACAGCGCACAATTTGCCGGGCTGCTCCAGTCGCTCGTGGCGCATGAAGTAGAGGGATAGCCGTGTCGTCGTCGAACGCCGCATCGTCTACGGAGGAGGGATCGCCGGTCGCGAGCCTGGTCGTGCCGTTTTTCAACGCGGCGCGGTGGCTGCGCGTGACCGTGCCGTCGCTCCTTGGGCAAGATGTGCCCGTCGAGATCGTATTCGTGGACGACGGATCGAGTGACGCTTCGCGCGCGACGGTCGAGGCACTCGTCGAGGCAAACCAGCCGGAAATCGAGGCGCGAGGCCATCGGGTCGAGGTGTTGGTCCACGCCGCCAATCAGGGCAGGTCAGCCGCGCGTAACTCGGGCGTCGCGGCGACGACGGCGCCGCTGCTCGCTTTCGTGGACGCCGACGTGGCGCTACCTCCGTCCTGGATAGGGGCTCAGGCTGCCGCACACAGCCGCCTGGATGCCGTCGCGGTCATGCCCCGCCGTATCCCACTCGGGCTGGACCCGGTGGAGCCCTATCACCGCTACCTCGCAGCAAAAGAGGAGCGGCTCGGCCGCGCCGATCCGTACGCGCCGATCCCGTGGTCCCGCTTCGTCACCGCCGCCGTCACGTTGTGCCGCGATGCGTTCGATTCGGCCGGCGGGTTCGACACCGCTATCGACTACGGCGAGGACACCGAGATCGGGCTCCGGATCGGTCGCCTGTATCCCAACGGCTTTCGCCTGGCCCCGGATATCGTAGCGTATCATCACGACCCTGACACGCTGGCGGTCGCCGTGGCCAAGTTTACTCGGTTCGCGGAACGCGATTTGCCGCGCATGCTGGCTCGGTACCCTGAACTCCGCGACGAGGTTGGCGCAACGGGCACGCGTGGGTACCTCGCCCGCGCCGCGCTAGGCATCGTCCCGACGGCGCTGATTCGTGCCGCTCTTCCGCTGCTGCCCGAGTCGCTCCACTCGCTCGCCGTCCGGGGCCTGATCTTCGATGCCATCCAGCCTCCGCGTCCGTAGGGGCGTTTGTTTCCTTCCCGTAGCCATGGCTGCCTCGATTTCATACCGGTTGACGACGCTGCGCTGGTGCGTGATGCTGGCGCTCGTGAGCGGGGTAGGCATCGCCTCGAGTCCGGCGCGAGCGCAGGTGGACACGCAAACTGACGCGGCCGGCCCGGTAGAACTTATCGTACGGGTGAGCGAGGCAGACGCCGCCTCGGATGCGGGAGTGACCGTCGAGGCGGTTTTGCGTGGGGAGGAGAGCAGTCTCAGAACAACGCTACTGCGCGATGTGACGGGGGTGCGCTCTGCATTTCCGGAACGCCCGGTAGCGTTGAGGCAGTCGGCCGACTGGCGCGACCGCGTCTACCTCGTGTCCTATCCAGACTCGGCCGCGCTGGTGGCCGCCCAGGCGCGATGGTCGGACGAGCCCGGCGTCGCTTACGTGCAACGCAACGGCACCTACACCCTGGATGCTGTTCAGCCGGCAGTGGAGGATCCCCTGGCGGGGGAGCCGTTCGCAGACAGCCTCGCCGTGCTCCGCGTCACACGCGCCGTCGAGGCATGGGGCATCACCTTGGGCGACCGCGACGTGCGTATCGGTCTGCTCGACACGGGTCTGATGCTCGATCACCCGGACCTCGCCGCGCAGGTGTGGGTCAACCCGGGCGAGATTCCTGGCAACGGCCTCGACGATGATGGGAACGGGTTCACGGATGACGTGCACGGCTACGACTTCGTTGACCGAACGGTCGTGCTAGAGGAAGGGGACTACCGTGACCGGGACGCGGATGTGTCCGAGGATGGCGCGCAGGACCACGGGACGCTCACGGCGGGTGTCATGTCGGCGGCGCTCGATGGGCAGGGGATGGTCGGGACGGCCCCTGGGTGCGCACTTGTTGTGCTGCGGGCGTTCGGGCGGGATGGGACGGCCGAGGATGACGACCTCGCCGCGGCCCTCGTCTATGCCGCCGACCTCGGCGTGGATGTCATCAATCTGTCCTTCGGCCGTGATCGACCGTCTCCGTTATTGGAAGAAGCGTTGCGCTACGCGCATGAGCGAGGGACCGTCCTAGTCGCTTCGGGAGGCAACGTAGGCGGCGACGCCCCGCACTACCCCTCCGACTATCCAGAGGTAATCGGCGTCGTCTGGCTGGCCAACGATGGCCTCGGACGCGCCAGCACCGCGCAGCACGGCCCAGGCATCGACCTCGGGGCCCCGGCCTCGTCGGTCCTCACCACGCGACTGGCTCGTGACGAGGATCCGCGTCCGCGCGAGGACCAACTCTACAGCCGGGTGGGCGGCTCTTCGCTG
>JBCDFO010000276.1:0-6613 GCA_039177895.1 Bacteroidota bacterium | reverse complement strand
GTTCATGGCGAACCGTGGCTACGCGGTCATGCAGCCCAACTTCCGCGGCTCGACGGGCTACGGCAAGGCGTTCCTCAACGCAGGCAACAACGAGTGGGGCACCGGCGCGATGCAGCATGACATCACCGACGGCGTGCAGTACCTCATCGACCAGGGCATTGCTGACCCCGAGCGCGTCGCGATCATGGGCGGCTCATACGGTGGCTACGCCACGCTCGCGGGCGTCGCCTTCACGCCAGACCTCTACGCCGCAGGCGTCTCCATCGTGGGCCCGAGCAACATCATCACGCTGCTCGAATCCATCCCGCCCTACTGGGAGGCCGCCCGCACGATGTTCGCCACCCGCGTTGGCGACATGGACGACCCCGAGGAGCGCGCGATGCTCGAAGCGCAGTCGCCGCTCAACAGCGCGGACCAGATCGAGTCGCCGCTGCTCGTGATCCAGGGGGCCAACGACCCGCGCGTGAAGCAGCGCGAGAGCGACCAGATCGTCGTCGCGCTGCGTGACCGCGGCTTCCCGGTTGAGTACATGGTCGCGCCGGACGAAGGCCACGGCTTCCGCGGCGAGGAGAACCAGCTCGCCATGATGACCAAGATCGAGGCGTTCCTTGGCGAGCACGTGGGCGGGCGCTACCAGGCCGATGCCCAGGATGCCGTCATGGAGCGCATGGACGCGATCATGGTCGATCCGGCCACGGTGACCATCACCGACCCGAACGCCAGCGCCGGGGCGCCGGACCTCTCGTTCGAGGGGGCCACCCTCACGGAGCGGACGCTGACCTACGACGTCGTCTTCAACATCCGTGGCCAGGCGATGCCGCTCGACGGCGCGAAGCGTACCATCGCGGCGACCGAGCACGACGGCCAGCCTGCCTACGCCATCGTGGACCACGCGACGCTGCCCGCTGCCATGGGCGGCGTCTCCGTCCGCGACTCGTTCGTGGTGGCGCAGGGCAGCCTCAAGCCGCTCGCCCGCACGATGAACCAGGGCCCGATGGCCATCGAGATGGGCTACAGCGACGGCGCCATCGAGGGCACCATGAGCGCCCCGCAGGGCTCGATGCCGATGAGCAAGGCGCTCGACACGCCCGTGATGGCCGACGGCCTCGCGATGGAAGTCGCGCTCGGCGCGCTACCGCTCGAAGAAGGCTACACGGCGAAGTACCACGCCTTTAG
The DNA here is from genome assembly GCA_039177895.1 of Bacteroidota bacterium. Lineage (GTDB taxonomy): Bacteria > Bacteroidota > Rhodothermia > Rhodothermales > Rubricoccaceae > JBCBEX01. The sequence goes on along the minus strand of JBCDFO010000276.1, from coordinate 5,437 downwards.
CCCCGTCAGCCAGCAGGTCGAGGCCCACATCGTCACCGTGAAGGGCATGGAGACCATCGAGGTCGCCGCGGGCTCGTTCGAGACGTACGTCATCGAGATCGACAAGGTGGACTCGCCGGAGGACATGACGCTCTACATCGACGCCGAGACGCGCGCGGCGGTGAAGAGCACGTCGGCGCTGCCCGCCGCGATGGGCGGCGGCACGGTCACGTCCGAGCTCACCTCGATGGGCGACTGACGTTCACCCTCGCGCTCAAATAGCCAGGGGCGGTGCTGCGAAGCGCCGCCCCTGTTCTGTTTGCTGCCCTGAGCGCGGGGAGCCCGAGACAAGGTGGACCCGGTAGGATTTGAACCTACAGTCCGCTGGTTATGAGCCAGTTGCTTTAACCGTTAAGCTACGGGTCCTTGTGATACCCGATCCGGCTACACGCTTTCGATCTTGTCATGCTGAACTCGATTCAGCATCTCAGTGATGTCTCGAAACATCGGAATCGTCAGAGATCCTGAAACAAGTCCAGGATGACACCATCGCAACGCATCAAGCGGACTTGGTATGAGCACCAAGATAACGAGGCTCCCTCTGGAGAACTGCATCGGCGGCTCCCGTTGTGTTCGCGAAGAGCGCGTGACCCGTCGATGAAGCGACGGCGAGAGTCGGGCCTGGCTTCAGGGTTTCGTGAAGGTTCGGACGCGGCGTGGAACCGGGCGGTGGATGCATGGTGTGAGGCGCGCTCTGGTCGCGGCATCCCCCCGCGACCGCTTGTCTCACCAGCGCGAGCGACGTGCGTGCCCACCCCGGCACCGACCTCGCCGGTCTATGATCCCCACCGCTACGCTCCCCGTCGCCCCCGGCCCCCTGGCTGGCGACGCGCCCACCCACCTCGCCGCTCTCGCCGAAGAGGCCCGCCTCCACGGCTCGCCCTCGGCGTTCCAGGCGACCCTCGCGACCGTACACACCGCCGTCCGACGTCTCGCGGCGATGGCCACCACTGCCCGCGCTGCCGCGCTCTCGCTCGCCCAGCACGAGCGCCTCGATGCGATCCGGGCCGAACTCGCGGCGCTCGACACGGCGCTGGAGGCCGAACTCGACACGACCGGGCGCTCTCTGCTAGAGCCCGACGCAATCCCCGCGAAGCGCTCTCGCCTGCGGCTCTGGCCGCGCTCGACCTCGTCTGACGACGTCGCGGCGACCTCGTGGAGCACGTCTGTGGCCGACCTCCTAGCAGCGCTCGACGCGCAGCTGGCGTGCTTGGCCGCGCTGGCCAACGGGCAGCCCGAGGGCGCGCCGTCCCGGCACCTCGCCGACGATACTGCTACGCTCCTGACACGCCACCGTGACGCACTTGCCACAGAGGTGCGGCGCTGGGCGGCGTGAGCCCACAGGGAACGTTGGTCCCCGGATGCAGCGTCGTATGTTGACGCTCTGCCACCACTTCATCGTGACGCTCCGCACCGTGTCGCACGCGCTCTTCTCCCGTTGGCCTACCGCGGCCTTCCCGCCTGTTCTCCTCGTCGTCCTGCTGACAGGAGGGCTCCTGCTCGGCTGCGGAGGAGGCGCTGCGGTGGCTGAGGACGACCCCGCGGCGACCCAGGACCCGACGCTGCCGCGGACGAACTTCTACGAGATCCGCACGGAGTACGGCCGCATGGTCATCCGTCTCTTCGATGAGACGCCCGCGCACCGCGACAACTTCAAACGCCTCGTCCAGGACAGCTTCTACGACGGCACGACCTTCCACCGCGTCGTAGACGGCTTCCTGATCCAGGGTGGCGACCCGAACTCGAAGGACGTAGACCTCACCAACGACGGCCAGGGCGGCCCCGGCTACACGATCCCGGCCGAGATCGACCCTGACCTCACGCACCGGCGCGGCATCGTGGCGGCGGCGCGGCCCGGCGACGGGCAGGACCCGCGACGCCGCTCGTCAGGAAGCCAGTTCTACATCGTCCAGGGCGACGCGTCCTCGCTCGACGGGATGCACACCGTCTTCGGCGAACTCATGGAGGGCTTCTCCGTCCTCGACCGCATCGCGAGCCTGCCGACGCGGCGCAACGAGAAACGCCCGGCTCCGGTGTGGCTCGCCGACCAACCGCCCGTCCCGGTCTACATGCAGGTCCGCCCGCTCGAGAACTACCGATCCGGCGCCCGCTAGTACCGCGGTGCTCACGCCCGTGCGCCCTCGGTCCAGCGGGATCGGGGGCGCTGCTATTTTTGTTGAACGCTCTTCTCGCCCTGCCCTTCCGCATCCATGTCTGACCACGTCCTCACCGAACAGGAACAGTTCCGCCGCGAGCACCTCGCTGCGCTTCGCGAGGCGGGCGTCGAGCCCTATCCCGCCGCCGAGTGGGCCGTCACGCACCGCGCTGCCGAGATCCTCGCCACCTACGACGACGCGCAGCACGACCCCGAGCAGGAAGGCACGGCCCCGATCCGCGTGCGCGTCGCCGGGCGGCTACGCTCGATCCGGGGCAAGGGCAAGGTCATGTTTGCCGATATGGAGGACGCGACGGGCAAGATCCAGCTCTACCTCAAGCGCGACCAGCTTCAGGAGCAGGGCGACCCGGAAGGCTTCTACAACCGCGTCGTGAAGCGCCTGCTCGACATCGGCGACATCGTCGGCGTCGAGGGCACCGTCTTCCGCACGCGCATGGGCGAGGTGTCCGTCGAGGCGGACCGCTTCGTGGTGCTCGCCAAGGCGCTGCGGCCCATGCCCTACCCGAAGGCCCAGGTGGACGACGACGGCAACGTGCAGACGTTCAACGAGGTCACCGACAAGGAATTCCGCTACCGCCAGCGCTACGTCGACCTCGCGGTGAACCCGGACGTGCGCGCGGTCTTTCGCCAGCGCGCGACCCTCATCCGCACGCTCCGCGACGAGCTGGACGGGCGCGGCTACGTGGAGGTCGAGACGCCGGTGCTGCAACCGCTCTACGGCGGCGCGGCGGCGCGGCCCTTCACGACGCACCACAACACGCTCGACATGCCGCTCTTCCTGCGCATCGCGGACGAGCTGTACCTGAAGCGCCTCATCGTCGGCGGCTTCGAGGGCGTCTACGAGATCGCGAAGAACTTCCGCAACGAGGGGCTCTCCCGCTTCCACAACCCGGAGTTCACGATGCTCGAGCTCTACGTCGCCTACCGCGACTACGCGTGGATGATGGACCTCGCCGAGCACCTGTTTGAAGCCATCGCCGTGGCGCTCCACGGCTCGACCGACGTGCCCGTGACCAACGCTGACGGCACGACGACCACGCTCTCGTTCGCCCGCCCCTGGCCCCGCCGCCCCATCTTCGACCTCATCGAGGAGCACACCGGCAAGCAACTCCGCGGGCTCGACCGCGACGCACTCGCTGCGGCCGCCAAGGACCTCGGCCTGGACGTGGACGCCTCGATGGGCGCGGGCAAGCTCATCGACGAGGTGTTCGGCGCGTTCGTGGAGCCCAAGCTCATCCAGCCGACGTTCGTGACCGACTACCCCGTCGAGCTGAGCCCGCTCGCCAAGCGGCACCGCATCGAGGACGGCCTCGTGGAGCGCTTCGAGGGGATCGTCAACGGCAAGGAGATCTGCAACGCCTTCTCCGAGCTCAACGACCCGCTCGACCAGCGCGCGCGCTTCGAGGACCAGGTGCGCCTCGCCACCGCCGGCGACGACGAGGCTGTGAACGTCATTGACGAGGACTACCTCCGCGCACTCGAATACGGCATGCCGCCCACCGCTGGCATCGGCATCGGCCTCGACCGCCTGACGATGCTCATGACCGATCAGGACTCGATCCGCGATGTGCTCCTGTTCCCGCTGCTGCGCCCAGAGGAGGGGTAGGACCCAATCTGGACGTAGACGCGTGGCGTGCCGCGACCTTCGAGGCCCGCTCTGGGTGTGAACGTGTGCAGGTGTGAACGTGCTTCTGGTCGTCCATACGTTCATGCGTCCACACGTCCACACCTCCTACCCCGCTTTTTCCCGACGCACCGGTCTGCCCCCTTCGTCATGCCCGCCCCGACTCCCATCCGCCTCACGGCCGACCACGCCGCGCAGGAACTCACCATTGGCTGGAGCGACGACCACACGTCGGTGCTCTCGTTCGAGGGGCTGCGCCGCGCGTGCCCGTGCGTGACGTGCCGCGGCGGGCACGCTCAGATGGGCGAACCTATCGACCCGATGATCTTCCTACTGCCGTCGTTGCAAACGCACACCATCGAGGAACTGCGTCCGGCGGGCAACTACGGCCTCCAGATTCGCTGGGGCGACGGTCACAACACGGGCATCTACCGCTGGGCCTACCTCCGCGAGATCGACCCCGCACTGAACACCGGAGGACCTACCGTAGACTGATCGCTGCTCCGGGTGAACCTTAGTTGCTGGGTGTGCTAGCCTCTTCCGTCTCCTGCGGACGGCCCCAGAAGCCGTACTGCGGCGTTGCGAGCGCGCTCGCGCGCAGCGGGCTCTCCATCCCGAGGATGCCCGGGCGGCGCAGGCCCGGCAGCACGGCCACATCGTAGATCTCCTCACACGAGGTTTCGTAGGTGAGCTGTCCGACGAGGAGCCCGCTCGTGCGGTGGACCACGGCCACGCCCGCCTGCAGGTCCTGCTGCGCCAGCGGCAGGTCGCCAAGCGAGCGCCCCGGCCGCAGCTTCGACATGCCGATGAAGAGGTAGTCGCCGTGCCGCGCGAGGCCGCGCACGAAGCCCGGGAGCCGGATGATCGGCTCGACGGTGCCCGCCTGCACGTTCACTTCCACGAGCAGGCCCTCGGCCGAGACGAGCGCGAAGAGCTTTCCGTCGATCAGGCGCGGCGAGTGCGGCATCGCGAGACCCGCGACGACGATCTCGCCCGAGGCGACGTCCATCACCACGCCGCCCGTGAGCCGGCTCTCGCGCCAGCCCCGCTCGACGTTGGTCGCGCCGAGGGCCGTCACGTAGACCGGGCGGCTCCCGTCCTCGCTGATGGCCATGCCGTTGAGGTGGCAGCGGTCCTCGTCCACCAGGTCCGTGATGAACGGCGGCGTCCAGACCGGCTGGAAGTGGTAACGCGCGTCGAAGCGGCACAGGCAGGAGAAGCGCGTGTTGACGGCGGTCAATTCGGTACGGTCGCCGCCTGGGGGCCCGATGAAGGCCAGGTCGTGCAGGTCGCACTCGCCTGTGAGGAGCACCTGCGTGGGGACGAAGAGCGTGTCGTAGGTCCGCGGCTTGGCCGGATAGCCCGGCGCGAGCGCGCGCGACGAGCCGAGGACCACGACTTCCTCCTTCGTGGCTACCGCCATCCGGTCACCCTGGATGGTCATGCCCATCGGCTTCCGGAACGTGCGTGGAAGCTGGACGAGCCGCCCGCCCTGTTCTCCAGACTGCCCCCCGATGAAGATGACCTTGCCTGCCTGGTAGGTCGAGAGCGCCACCGAGCAGTCCAGCCGGTCGAGGAGGTCCGGGAAGTCGGGCGTG
>JBCDFO010000275.1:0-6615 GCA_039177895.1 Bacteroidota bacterium | reverse complement strand
TTCGCGCGCATCGGCACGACCTACTCGCCCATCTCCGGCGAGCCGGTCACGAAGGACAGCCCGCGCTCCGTCGCCGAGGCGCTGCAGGGCGACCTGCCCACGAAGACGCGGTTCTACCTCTGCTTCCCGTTCCCGAACCACAAGGGCCGCAAGAAGGCCGACGAACTCGAAGCGCTGAAGGCGAACGGGTTCTACCGCCTCGTGGTGCTCCCGACCGAGAAGCAAGCCGCGAAGGGCGAGGCCCCGTTGCTCCTCGACCTCAACGAGACGGAGCCCGCCAAGGTGCGCACGCCCGTCAAGAGGCTGCTTGTGCTAGTCGATCGCCTCGCGACCAAGCCGAACGACGACGCCACGACACAGCGCATCGCGGACTCAGTGGAGCAGGCCTTCCGCGAGGGCCACGACCGCTGTGTCGCGGTGACGGTGCCGAAAGAAGGAGCCGGTGAGTTGCTGCACTTCTCGGCGCACTTCGAGCGCGATGGGCGCGTGTTCGACGAGCCGACGCCGCAGTTCTTCAGCTTCAACAGCCCGCTCGGGGCCTGCCCGGTGTGCCAGGGCTTCGGTCGCGTGCCGGGACTGGACGAGGACCTCATCATCCCGAACCCGCACCTCTCGCTCAAGCAGGGGGCCGTCGCGCCGTTCCGCACCGACAAGTGGAGCAAGCACCAGCGCGACCTCCTCCGCATGGCGGCGCACCAGTCGATCCCGGTCACGATCCCGTACAAGGATCTCCCGGACCGCCACAAGAAGGCCGTGTGGGACGGCTTCGGCGACTACATCGGCATCCGCGGCTTCTTCCGCTTCCTGGAGCAGCGCTCCTACAAGATGCACTACCGCATCTTCGCCGCGCGCTTCCGCGGCTACACGCGTTGCCCCGAGTGCAACGGCTACCGCCTCCGCCCCGAGGCGCTCTACGTCAAGATCGGCGACGACCCTGCGACGAACCCGGACACGCTCGCGCCGCGCTACCACATCGGCGAGATCGCCGAACTCACGACCGCCGACGCGCTCGCGTATTTCGAGGCGCTCACGCTGACCGACTTCGAGCAGCAGGTCGCCGGGCGGGTGCTCGAAGAGATCCGCAAGCGGCTCAATTATCTGGTGCAGGTCGGGCTGGACTACCTCACGCTCGACCGCCTTGCCTCGACGCTCTCCGGCGGCGAGAGCCAGCGCATCAACCTCGCCACATCGCTCGGGTCGAGCCTCGTCGGCAGCCTCTACGTGCTCGACGAACCGACCATCGGCCTGCACCCGCGCGACAACGACCGCCTCATCGCCATCCTCGAAGGCCTGCGTGACCTTGGCAACACCGTCCTGGTGGTGGAGCACGATGAGCAGATGATGCGCCGCGCCGACCAACTCCTCGACATCGGGCCTGGCTCGGGGCGGCTCGGCGGCGACCTCGTCTTCCAGGGCACGTTCGAGGAAGCGCTCAAAGACGACGCCTCGCTCACCGGCGCGTACCTCTCCGGGCGCAAGACGATTCCCGTGCCCGATGAGCGGCGTCCGGTCAACCCCGAGCGCGCCATCGAGGTCAAGGGCGCGCGGCAGAACAACCTCAAGCGCCTCGACGTGACGATCCCCCTCGACGTGATCACGTGCGTCACGGGCGTCTCGGGCAGCGGCAAGTCGACGCTCATCAACGCGACGCTCGCGCGGGCACTCCAGCGCCTCAAGGGCGGCGAGCCTGCCGAGAAGATCGGCGCGCACGACGAGGTGCGGGGCTACGGCCTCATCGACAAGATCGAGCTGATCGACCAGACTCCCATCGGGCGCACGCCGCGCTCGAACCCGGTGACCTACATCGGCGCGTTCGACGGCATCCGCGACCTGCTCGCGGGCACCCACCAGGCGCAGATTCGAGGCTACCGCGCGGGCACGTTCTCGTTCAACGTCCCGGGCGGACGCTGCGAGGTGTGCGAGGGCGAGGGCGTTGTGCAGATCGAGATGCAGTTCCTCGCCGACCTCTACCTCCCGTGCGAGGCGTGCGGCGGCAAGCGCTACAAAAAGGAGACGCTCGAAGTGCGCTGGCAGGGCAAGAACATCGACGACATCCTCAACCTCACCGTGGACGAGGCGGTCGCGTTCTTCGCCGACCAGAAAACCGTCTATCGCAAGCTGAAGGTGCTGCAGGACGTAGGCCTCGGCTACCTCACGCTCGGCCAGCCCTCGAACACACTTTCCGGCGGTGAGGCGCAGCGCGTCAAGCTGGCCTCGCACCTCGGCAAGCGCAACACCGGCCACACGCTCTACCTCTTCGACGAGCCTACGACCGGCCTGCACTTCGACGACATCCGTAAGCTCCTCGACGCCTTCAACGCGCTCATCGCCGACGGCCACACGGTGGTGCTGATCGAGCACAACCTCGACGTGATCAAGGCCTGCGACTACCTGATTGACCTCGGTCCCGAGGGCGGGCGGCACGGCGGCTTTATCGTCGCGGAGGGCACACCCGAGGCGGTCGCGCAGGTGGAAGAGAGCCATACGGGGCGCTTTCTGCGGGCGCTGCTATAGCGGGAGTCGGACGCGGTGCCATTGAGGCGAGGCCGGGCGTCATAGCCAATTCGAGCGGGGTTCGTTGGAGCCGTTGGCCGGGCAGGTTAGATTGCGTGGACCCGCATTCGGCGCGGGTCGCCTGCCCGTCTTCCCACCGACAGCCGTACCCCGCCGTGCCTACACTCCCGACCGCTACTGCCCCCGGCCGCGTGCCCGCCCCCGCCGGCGCGCCGCCGCACACGAAGTACCTCTTCGTCACCGGCGGCGTCACGTCGTCGCTCGGCAAGGGCATCATCTCGGCGTCGCTGGGACGCCTCCTCGAAGCGCGCGGCCTGCGCGTCACGGTCCAGAAGTTCGACCCCTACATCAACGTGGACGCGGGGACGATGAACCCGTACGAGCACGGGGAGGTCTACGTCACCAACGACGGCGCGGAGACGGACCTCGACCTCGGGCACTACGAGCGCTTCCTCGGCCGCCCGACCAGTCAAGCCAACAACGTCACCACGGGCCGCGTCTACTCCGGCGTCATTCAGAAAGAGCGCGCGGGCGAGTACCTCGGCAAGACCGTCCAGGTGGTCCCCCACGTCATCGACGAGATCAAGGCGTGGATGCGCGCGCTCGGCGACACGGGGCACTACGACGTCGTCATCACCGAGATCGGCGGCACGGCGGGCGACATCGAGAGCCTGCCCTACCTCGAAGCCATCCGCCAGTTTGCGCTCGAAGTGGGCCGCCACAACGCGGCGCTCATCCACCTCACGCTCATCCCCTATCTCGCCGCGGCGGGCGAACTGAAGACGAAGCCGACGCAGCACTCGGTCAAGCAGCTCCAGGGCTACGGCGTCCAGCCCGACTTCCTGGTCTGCCGCACCGAGCACCCGATCACGGACGACATCCGGCGCAAAATCGCGCTCTTCTGCAACGTCGAGCCGCGCGCCGTCGTCCAGTCGCTCGATGCGGAGTCGATCTACGAGGTGCCGCTACTCCTCCGCGAGCAGCACTTTGACGACGTCGTGATCGAGCGGCTCGGGCTGCATGCCTACGCTGCCGCGCACGACCGCACGATCTCCGAGCCCAACCTCGATGCGTGGGTCGACTTCCTGCGGCGGCTCAAGAACCCCGAGCGCCAGGTTCGCATCGCGCTCGTGGGCAAGTATGTCGAGCACCAGGACGCGTACAAGTCGATCTCGGAGAGCTTCATCCTCGCCGGGGCCGCGCACCAGGTGCAGGTGGACGTGAAACTCGTTCACTCGGAGAAGCTCACCGAAGACAACGTGGACGACCTGCTCGGCGATGTGGCGGGCGTGCTCGTCGCGCCGGGCTTCGGCGACCGGGGCATCGAGGGCAAAATCGAGGCGGTGCGGTATGCGCGTGAGGAGCGGATTCCCTTCTTCGGGATCTGCCTCGGGATGCAGATGGCCGTCGTCGAGTTCGCGCGGCACGTCTGCGGCTGGGACAGCGCCAACTCGACCGAGTTCGACCCCGAGACGCCCTACCCCGTCATCGACCTGATGGCGGAGCAGAAGGGCATCACGAAGAAGGGCGGCACGATGCGCCTCGGCCACTACACCTGCCGCCTCGCCGAGGATGCGCGCGTACGGGCCGTCTATGACCACGAGAGCGTCCTCGAACGCCACCGCCACCGCTTCGAGGTCAACAACGCGCTGCGCTACAAGCTGAAGGAGCACGGGATGCGGTTCGCAGGCGTCAACCCGAAGCGTGACCTCGTGGAGATCATCGAACTGTCCGAGGAGGACCACCCGTGGTTCGTGGGGGTGCAGTTCCACCCGGAGTACAAGACGACGGTCGAGACGCCGCACCCGCTGTTCGTAGCGTTCATCGGCGCCGCCATCGCGCACGCCGAGGCCGAGGGCGAACTGGCCGCCCCGCGCGCGCCGAGCCGCACGCGCCCCGTCCGCCGTGCCTCCGCCCGCCTCCCCGTTGAGGGCGACGCGTAGCCGTGCGTGACTACGTTTCGCAGGTTGATGAGGACGGGTATGCCGTCGTCGAGGACGTCCTCGGCCTTACTGAGGTCGAACGCCTGAGGCACGCCTTTACAGAAGCCGAAGCGGTTGCCGCGCCTCGTCGAAGCGGCCGTGCCCTCTTCGCCGTTCGCCGTGCGCTTGCCATCCCGGCGATCCGCGCCGAAGCTGAGTCGGGAGCGGCTTCCCGACTTGCAGCGGCCGTGCTGGGACCGGATGCGAACCCTGTCCGCGCCATTCTCTTCGACAAAAAACCGGAGGCCAACTGGAAGGTGGCGTGGCATCAGGACCAGACCATCGCGGTGAAGGAGCGTGCCGATGTCGAGGGCTACGGTCCGTGGTCACTGAAGGGCGGAGTCGTGCACGTGCAACCGCCTGCTGCCGTTCTGGAGCAGATGGTGACCGTGCGGCTGCACCTCGATCCGTGCCCTGCGGAGAACGGCGCGCTGCGTGTGCTGCCGGGGACGCACCAGCGTGGCAAGCTGACACCTACCTCGCTCAGCGGGGTCACTCAGGACATCGAGCCCGTGACGTGTGCTGTCGGGATAGGTGGGGCCGTCCTGATGCGTCCTCTCACGGTGCACGGATCGTCCCCGTCCCAGGTGGCGCAGCACCGTCGGGTGGTCCACATCGAGTACGCGGCAGGCGCACTGGCCAGACCGCTCACCTGGGCGACGACGTAGTCTATCTCGTGCACCTCGACATTGCTCCCTACCTCCAGCAGAACGTCACCTGGCCGAGGGCGGGGCGGCACATCATGGCGCAGTACGACGACCAAAGCATCGTCGTCTACCAGGCGTACCGGTCCGACATCGGACACTTCGCGGCAGAGCACGACTACTTTGGCGGAGCGTTCAGCTACGAGCGGATGAGTTGGATCAAGCCCAACTTCCTCTGGATGATGTATCGCTCCGGCTGGGGGACGAAGCCCAATCAGGAGGTGACGCTGGCTGTCCGGCTCCGGCGCGCGTTCTTCGAGACGATACTCGCCGAGAGTGTCGAGTCGAGCTACCGAGGTGCCCCGTTCGAGTCGAAGCAAGCGTGGCAGACCGCGCTCAAGGGATCGATGGTGCGGCTGCAGTGGGATCCCGATCACCACCCGAGCAGCTCCAAGCTGGAACGGAGAGCCCTCCAACTCGGCTTGCGGGGCAGCGTCCTGCGCACATACGGACGAGACGCCCTCCTTTCGATCACAGATGTGAGCGACTTTGTAGAAGAGCAACGCGAGCACGTGCGCCGCCGAGACTATCAGGCGCTTCGCGTTCCTGTGGAGACGCCCTTTCGCCCTGCGAGCGCCACAACGAGGCGTCGCCTTCGGCTGGACGAGGCGTGATGCTGGACGAGCGCTACGTCGCCTCCCACACCAGCCGCTCCAGCAGCCGGGCAAACTCCATCGGGTCGTCGAGGTGGATGACGCGGCCGAGGTGCTGCGCGCGTTCGACCTCCACGAAGCCGTCCCCGACAGCCACGCCGCTGATCGTCGGAAGTGGGAAGAGCACCGTGTCCGAGTGGGGGTCGATGAGCAGCAGGCGTGTGTTGGTGAGGTAGAGCGTTCCTTCCCCCTGCGCTTGGCGCTGCCGGTCGAGGAGCGTGCGGTGGAAGTCAACGCTGTCACCCGGGACGCGCGGGTTGGCCGCGACGGCGTGGCGCAGGGCCTCGTCGGCGTTCCAGCGCGCCGGGACCGAGTGGTAGACCGTCTCGCCGCGGTCGGGCTGAAAGAGCAGCGCCCCCCGGTACCGCGGGACCGACGCCCCATCGTCCTGCATGATGCGCTCGCGTACCTGGGCATGGACCCGCTCTGCGTAGGCCTTGGCTTCATGGAGCTTTGCCTGGACCTTGGGATCCGGTTCGACCCTGGACGCCCGGCCGCGTTGTCTCCACTGTTGCTCCTCGTCGCGGAGCTGGGTGCGCTCGCGGTGGCGCTGGGTTTCGAGGCGGACGCCGTCGTCCTGGAGCAGCCGTTTCACCATCGTGGCGAAGAGCGGAGCCTCACCGTCCAGGCGCAGCAGCCAGTCAATCTTGCCGTCGCGCGTCAGGAGCACAAACCCCTCGCCGTGCGTCACGTCAATCACCTTGCGCAGCGCGACGGTGCGGGGGTCTTTGCTGCCGATGCGGCGGTGGCGCGACAGCAGCA
>JBCDFO010000274.1:0-6618 GCA_039177895.1 Bacteroidota bacterium | reverse complement strand
GTGCGCTGGGAGGCCGCCTCGGGGGCCGAGGCCATCCAGGCGATCCGCGCCCACCGCCCCGACCTCGTCTTCCTCGACGTGCAGATGCCGGAGGGCGACGGCTTCGCGGTGGTGGACGCCATCGGCCCCGAGCGGATGCCGGTGACGGTCTTCACGACGGCCTACGACCAGTACGCCCTGCGGGCCTTCGAGGCGCGGGCGCTCGATTACCTCCTGAAGCCCTACGACGACGCGCGCTTCTACGCGTCCTTCGAGCGGGCCTGTGCCCGCGTGCTCGAGCGTCAGGCAGCCGCGTCGCCTGCGATGTCGACACCCGCGTCGTCCGCGACGGCCTCCTCCGTGCCGGATCGGATTATGGTGCGTAGTGGCGGGCAGATCGTCTTCGTGGAGATCGCCGCCATCGACTGGGTGGAGGCGGCGGGCGACTACATGGTGCTGCACGCGGGCGAACGCCGCCACCTCATCCGCGAGACGATGGCCGCGCTGGAGCGCCAACTCGACCCGCACGGGTTCGTGCGCATCCACCGCTCGACGCTCGTCAACCTCGCGCGGGTGGCCGCGCTGCGCCCGAGCGACCACGGCGACTACCGCGTGCGCCTCCACGACGACACCACGCTTCGGCTGAGCCGCCGCTACTGGGACCGCCTCGAAGCGCGCCTCGGCAAGCTTCGGTAGGGTTCTGGTTTTTAGTGGATGGTGCGGCGGCTGCGCCGCCTTCCGTTGTTGGTTTGCGGGGGCAAGTCTCCCCTAAGTTGCCGTGACCAGTCGAAAGAGGCGGTTCAGATTGGTTCTGGAGTCGGGCTTGGAGTTCCCCTCCTAGACAGGAGGGGAAAGGGGTGGTTGACCGAGGTAGCGCTGAGTCTGGTAAGGTGAGACAGTCGGGGGAGAGCAGGCCTGTGTTTGTCTCCTCGGCGCTTGGCTTTATTGACTCATCGTATGCAGATCCCGCTCGTCGTGCGGGGCTGCCGCTCGTCGCTGGGGGCGCATCGGCGCGCAGTTGGCCTCCGTGGAAAGACCCAGAGCGCAGGAATCGCTCCTGCTCTTCACTCTTTACCCTTCACGCTTCACTTCCCGATCCCATGCCTGCCCTTCTGTCCACCTTCCTCCTCCTCGCCGCGCTCTTCATGCCGCTCGCCCAGGCCCCCGGTGCCGATCACCACGAGCAAGACATCGTCGAGATCGCTGCGGGCAACGCCGACTTCGAGACGCTCGTCGCGGCCGTGCAAGCGGCTGGGCTCGTCGAGACGCTCCAAGGCGACGGGCCGTTCACGGTCTTCGCGCCCACCGACGACGCCTTCGCCAAGCTCGGCCACCGCGCGCTCGACGACCTGCTCAAGCCGCAGAACCGCGACCAGCTCACGGCGATCCTGACCTACCACGTCGTGCCCGGCCGCCTCACCAGCGAGGACGTGCTGGCCCGCCGCAGCCTCACGACCGCCAACGGCCAAGACGTCTCGGTTGGCGTCGGCGTCGAGAACGCGCGCTTTGTCGCGACGGACATCACGGCCTCGAACGGCGTCATCCACGTCATCGACACGGTGCTGCTGCCTCGCTAAGCCTCCGCGCTATGCAACGCAGCATGTCGGAACGCGCAGGCGGGTCGCTCGGTCACAGAGCGGCCCGTCTGTTTCGCTGTGCTCCGCCGATCCCGTGGAAGAGGAAGTCTTTTTCGGTTGCCCCTACTGCCTCGCCGAGATCTCGATGCTCGTCGATCCCACGATCCGTGCGCAGAGCTACATCGAGGACTGCGAGGTCTGCTGCAACCCCATCCGCATCCGCTACACCGCCGACGAGACGCTCGCCGTGACCTCGTTCGACGCCGAGTCCATCGAGCAGTGAGCGGCTACTGTCGCTCTTGCCAGTGGCGAAGACGGTGGCAGTTGGCGCAGAGCAGCGCGCATTTGTCTAACTCTGCGCGAACACGTTTCCAGGAAAGCCGCTTGATCTGATTCCCGATCAGGTCCTTCCGGGCTGGGTCACGATGGTGAAACTCAAAAACTGAGTAGTGAAAGGCGCCACCACAGTCTTCGCAGGCACCGCCTTTGTACGCAATCGCATCGAGCTTCCGTCTCTTGAAGCGCTCGTGCGTGTAGGCGTTGTGGCAGGGCCGACAGTAGCGATGGTATCGCTGTTCCGTCCGGCGGTAGTAGAACGCGTCGAGCGGCTTATCTTCTCGGCATCGTGCGCAAATCATGAGGCGTGCGGCGTGGCCCCTGTAGCTCAACAGGATAGAGCTTCGGCCTCCTAAGCCGAAGATCCAGGTTCGAGTCCTGGCGGGGGTACAACAGAAAAGCACAGGATCGGTACATAGGGTGCCGCCCTTGTGTCATCCCGCAGGTCCCAGGTTTGAATCCTGCCGGGTGTGTAAGTGATAAAGCACAGAAGCGACAACTTCTTGTACTCCTTTTGTTAATCAGGAGCCAAGTAACTACTGTGTACCCACCCTCGTCGAACGTTGCCGTCTTCGGGGTCGGTGAATTCGACATAGTTCCATATTTCATGCCTGCTAATTATATGCACATGTAGATCTTTAGGTAATGTCATCAATATTTCTGAGCCTATGTTCGGCCCGCGTCTCAGTCTTAGTGCTGTATTTGTTCTCGCGATTTGGTTTGTTCCTGTGGTAATTTCTTCTTTAGATTTATCGTTTTGGACTATTCGATCTCCGAGACTTTCCATGTCTGCGCTAGAGGATTGAATTGCATGGAAGTGTATTGTTAGGGCTACGGCAATGGTGAGCATTGTTTGGGGGTCTAGCTTGATGTTCGCTCTGTCGAAGGCTAGGGCTACCCACGTCCAGACTGTTCTCCACCAAATTTCTTTTCTCTCATCTTCATTAAGATGTACGATACTTTTGTCGTCATATTTTGTAAATTCGGTAGCATTTTTGTATTCCTTCAGTAGAGATTCTGCGATAATGTCTTTGTTTTCCTCTATGGTTTCTAAAACATCCTGTCTGATTGATTTTTTGTTATTTATACTTACGAACATATTGTTAATATTGTATATAGGATAGTATATCGAGTTAGGATGTATACCTTGTCCTAAGTAGAGGTTTGGAATAGATGCATTTTTGAGTTCTTTATATGAGTTTGGAACGTCGTAATCTAATGCCTCTTCAAGGGATTTGTAAGTATCGAAGGGTAGTTCTTGTCCAAGCAAAACTGTTCGATATAGTACGTTGATTATAAAACTCGGTGCTACTGCGAGTATTGATTTCAGAATAAAATTGAACATGGTTTAAGTTTTTGATAGTTATATATAAAAGTGTATATTATTTGATATAGTTTGGTGATGTGGTCTGGGTTTTGTGAGTAAGGTCGCTGTAGTATTGGGTGCTGGTAGTTGGAGGGTCATCGTAGTGTTTGCTCTGAATTAGTTGTCGTGCCAGCTGGGAGATTTTGTGCGATAGAATCTTTGTCGGCTTCTGGGGTATATGCTCGAAAGTAGCCTGTAGTCGCGGTGGCAACTTGGTTATGGAGGTTGGGCTATTTTTCCTAATCTACGCCGAGTCTACTGTGACATTAAAGTGAGTTAGTCAGGTTTTTTCGCCCTTCGCCTGCAAAGGAGTGTGCTAAGTAACTCAGGTTGTGATCTATCCGTGACTGCTTGCCCAGCGGGGTGTAGGGAGTGGGGCGGGGGCAAACACCCTACGTCCTACCTTTTACTTCCTGTTTAGCCATAGTGAAATACTTAGTTTAAAAAACTTTGGGCTTTTTGCCTGTCCTGCGTCACGGCCCGACGGTCTGCGTTTCCGTCGCCACTACGTTCGCCGCGACATCGTGCGTCTCGCTCGGGAGACGGTCTACGAGACACGCATCGTAGACCACGCAGATGCGGAGCGCTGTAGTCTCTGCGAGGAAGGCGTCGTAGAAGCCGCGCCCGTGCCCGATGCGGTGTCCGCGCCGGTCTGCTCCGAATGCCGGGACGACTACCACATCGAGGTCGGCGGGCTCAACGAGCGGCCCCGTAGGCTCGTGGAGGCCCCAGCGGTTGGCGACGAGCCGGTCTGCGCCCTCGTAGGCGCGGTGGACCATGCGCGGCGCTCCGTCGAACGCCTCCACGACGGGGAGCACAACGCGCTGGCCCGCCGCCACGCATGCCGCGATGAACGGGCGGGTGTCGACCTCGCGGCGCGCGACGAGCGGCCAGTAGCAGTGCACCGTCTCCGTAGTCTGCACCTCGGGGAGCGCCCGCAGCCGCTCGCAGATCGCGGTGCTGTGTGCGGCATACTCTGCGTCGGTGAGCGCTGCCCGGATTGTCTTGAAGTGAGCGCGCCACTCCGCCTTCGTCCAGCCGTCCGACCTGCGACCCTCGACCTGCGGCTCTTGACTCATCACCAGCCCTCCGCGTCGTCGGCGGTGGCACCCACGCCGAGGTCCGCGTAGGCGACGAGCGCGGGGAAGAGCGGCAGCAGAAAGCGCTGGCTCGTCACGAGGTAGGGGAGCCCGCCGCCGCCGGTGCCGTCCTCGCCGGCGACGTGGCGGCGGACGGTCTGCCGGTGGACCGTGAGGAAGCTGTTCGTACCGGGGTCGTGAAGCGCCGCGTCGGTGGCGGCGAGGCGGTCGAGCACGAAGGCGAGGCACGTCTGCGAGTGACGTACCTGCAGGGCGTGCGCTCCGTGTCGAGCGGCGTCCAGGCCGTCGCGGCGGGTGTTCTCGGACGCGATGGCGCGCTGGAGATCGGTGTGGAATTGCGCGGTGGCCTCGGCGGCGTGGGGGCTTGCGCCGAGCGTTGCGCGGAAGCGAGCCACGCTGCGATCGAGGTCGTCCGTGCGCAGGCGGCGAACGCCGGGCGGAGCGGGGAGGCCATCCGCTGCACCAGCGAGGCGAGCGAGGACGCTGTGAGCGTAGGCGTCCAGGTGCGCGACCTCGGCGGCGGGATGGTCGGCGTCCGGGAAGGCGCGGGGGTGGTCGTCGCGCAGGATCGCGGGGTCGCCGAGCGCGACGTGTGGACATGCCGCGTCGCCAACCGTCCCGGCGTAGTGCTGCGCGTAGGTGTCGCCGGGGAAGACGCGCACGTCGAGGAGCGGGCCTTTGCCGAGGGCGCGCTGGATGAGCCGCAGCTGCGCCGTCTGGAAGCCGCTCGCCGGGGCGAGGGCGTCGCGGAAGTGCTGGTATTCGAGCGTCGAGAAGAGCACGTCGTCACCGGTGCCGCGCCCGACAAGCTGCATCACGACCGGGAGCAGCCGCCCGGCGCAGTGCCGGAGCCTGGCCGCCGCCGTCAGCGCAGGTCGCCAGAACGCGTCGGGGCCGCGCTCGTCGGGCAAGGGCTCCAACGCGCGCGCCTCGAAGTCGGGCGCGTCCATCTCCGAGAGCGAGCGGAACGTCGCGGCGAGGACGCCGAGGTCGAACGTCATCTGCTTGAAGACGAGCTCGCAGAGCTGGTGGATAACGATGAACACACGCTCGTCAGGCACACGCGTCGCAGGTGTCTGCGCGGTGAGGAGCACATCGAGGCCGAGGTAAGCGGCGTAGTCGAGGGGCTGCCGCCCGTCTGGGGCGGGCGCGTTGACGAGGGGCTGTCCGTCGGCGCTCGTCAGTCGGGCGCGTGCCGGGTCGGCGCGGACGGCCGGGTCGAGGGCGAAGTCCCACCAGGGCGCGGTCGTCGGAGGGGGGCGCATGAGCGGAGCAGAAAGCAGTACGAGGGGGAGGTAAACCCTGCGCGGGGTCAAGGGTAGGATAGGGCGAACACAGCCGTGCAGGTTACATTCGTTTCCGTGTCGTGTCTGATGGGCCACGCAACCCCGGCAGGCGTGTGACACAGGGCTGACACCAAGCCCGTCTAGCTTGCCTCACCATTCGTTTTCGACCCACCGTCACCCTTGAGGATTATGGCTGACCCCAACGTCAACGACGCCGCCCGCCAGAAGGCGCTCGGTCTTGCAATGAAGCAGATCGAGAAGCAATTCGGCAAAGGCTCCATCATGAAGCTCGGCGAGGCGCCCCGCGTCCGCATCGAGGCCATCTCGACCGGTTCGCTCATGCTCGATCACGGGCTGGGCATCGGCGGCGTGCCGCGCGGGCGCATCGTCGAGATCTATGGCCCCGAATCGTCCGGCAAGACGACCCTTGCCACCCACGTCATCGCCGAGGCGCAGAAGGTAGGCGGTACCTGTGCCTTCATCGACGCCGAGCACGCCTTCGACGCGTCGTACGCCGAGAAGCTGGGCGTCAACACGGACGACCTCCTCGTCTCGCAGCCCGACACGGGTGAGCAGGCGCTCGAAATCTGCGACGTTCTCGTCCGCTCCGGCGCGCTCGACGTGGTCGTGATCGACTCGGTCGCAGCCCTCGTGCCTAAGTCCGAGATCGAGGGCGACATGGGCGACAGCCACGTCGGCCTCCAGGCCCGCCTCATGAGCCAGGCGCTGCGCAAGCTCACCGGCACGATCAACCGCACGAAGACCTGCCTCATCTTCATCAACCAGATCCGCGAGAAGATCGGCGTCTCCTGGGGCAGCCCCGAGACGACCTCCGGCGGCCGTGCGCTCAAGTTCTACTCATCCGTCCGGATGGACATCCGCCGTATCGGCGCGATCAAGGACGGCAGCGACGTGATCGGCAACCGCACCCGCGTCAAGGTGGTCAAGAACAAGGTCGCCCCCCCGTTCAAGAC
>JBCDFO010000273.1:0-6629 GCA_039177895.1 Bacteroidota bacterium | reverse complement strand
GCTCGTCACCGACCCGCGCTCGGCACGCCCGCATCGCGTCACGCTCCTCGACTCGGCGGCCGTTGTGGACTCCACCGGGAATCCCGGACAGGGCGGCTCTGTCTTCACGCCCAGCAGCGCCCCCGACACCGTCCAGGCCCGTGTCGCAGCGTTTCTTCCGCCCGGCGTCGAGGGCGACACGCTTCGCACGCTGCGCCCCGACCAGCGACCGGGACTCCGCTTCACGCGCCCACCCGACTCGACGTTGCCAGCGCGCCTCCAGTTCAACCCGGTCACGCTCGCGCTTACCGACATCGGCCCCGATGGCGTGTCGTACCGCACTGGCAGCCTCCCCGAGTCCGGCTCCGTCTCGATCAGCGCGCCGTGGGCCGACTCCGTCCGGACGATGCGGTTCTCGATCCCCACAGCGTCTGACCTGGGCGAGCTCACAGGCACCGTCGTGCGAGACACCTCGCACGCTACGGCGCCGCTGCTGGTGGAGCTCTACACCGAGGACGCGAGCGAACGCCTCGCGGTGACGATAGCAGCGGCAGACGGCACCTTCCGGTTCGACCAGCTTCCGGAAGGCTCGTATCGGCTACGCCTCATCGTGGACGTCAACGGCGACGGGGACTGGACGGGCGGGCGGCTGGCGCCGTACGAGGCGCCCGAGCCACTCGACTTGGTCGAGGCCACGGAGCGGGTGCGTCCCCGCTGGGAGACCGCCATGGACACGCTGCGGTTTGGCGTGCAACCTGTTCCGCCACGTGCAGCGGAAGCGGCCCCGCCCCCGACGAGTGACGGCTAGGCGATTTCAGCAGTCCCTCAGACGCACCGTGGTCCGTACGCCTTGTGGTGTCGTGTAGGCCTGGCCGTCGCGCAGCCCCTCCGAGAACGCGTCGTCGCGGCAGGGAAAGTAGAGGATGTAGGCTGCCGCGTTCTGCCGCGCGTAGCTCGCCCTGTCGGGGTCCCGGCTGGCGGCGCGGTTGTAGAAGTCCACGGCTACCCATACGGGCGACGTCGCCGCAATCGAACCTCTCATAGCGAGGCTGGCCCAGTAATCACCAACGACGAGCAGCGCAGGACCATGGTTTTCGTCAAGTTCTAGGACCTCTTCAGCAACGCTGCGCGCCTGGGCCATGCGCCCATAGCGCCATATCACCACCGCTTTCTCGTACATCAGCGCGATGCGCTCCTCCTGAGTCTCGGCCATCGCGATTGCCCGATCGAAGAGCGCAACTTTCGCTTCGAGGCTGTCCGTGGCCTGGATGAGGATGCGAAGCATGTGCGGCGTCGGCTCCATCTCGTCGAGCACGACGGGCGTGAGTTCGATGATGGCGCCATCGCGCCTGAGTTGGAATGCGAGATACAGCACATCGGTCACGACCGCGGAGTCATGCTCTCCCCCGCGAATCTGCCGCATGCCCGCTTCGAATTTCTTTGCGTAGAAGTCCGCAGCTGCTATACACGACGGACATCGATCTAGGACGGACAGGACGCCCCTCGAATCTGCAGTGTCCTTGAGCGCGACGAAGTCGCGATCTAGGAGATCATGGAGCCGCTGAGAGTGACTCTCGGGGATCCATTCGTAAGCGTCGACTACGGGCGAGCACGCGTAGACGTGCGGCGGATGTGTCTGTGTGGGCAGTTGCCGCCTGCTGCACAGATCGCTGCAGATCGCCTGGAGCTTGGCATCACCCTCTTTCCTGACCACTACAGGCGGCGGCGCGGGGCGAGGAGGAGCTGAGGCCAGATCCAGATCCATGTCGAGGTCGATCTCCTGATCCTCCAGCAGTTGCTCCTCTTCCTGTGCGAACGTGCGCGGCTGGAGCGTGCCAAGCAGGAGCACGGCCAGAAACATGGCGTGCATCAGACTGATGTAGGCAGGATATTGCCGTCCCATACCGGAGCATAAGAAACGGGCGACCTCCATGCCGGAAGCCGCCCGCGTGAGGTCGTCAGCAGGAGCGTGCTAGCAGCCCCGTGAGCGTACGGTCGTGCGTGCTCCCTGGGGCGTGGTGTAGCCGTCTCCGTCCGAGATGCCCAGGAAAAACAGGTCTTCACGACACGGATAGTACCGGCTGTAACTCGACGCCTTCTGTCGTGCCGCGCTCGCTACGTTGGCGTCCCGGCTCGCTGCCCGATTATAGAAGTCCACAGCTACCCAAACCGGCGAACGGGAGGCGACATCGCCGCTTCCAATCAGCCCAGCCCAGTAGTCCCCGATGATGATGATTGACGGACCGTGGTTCTCGTCCATCTCCAGGATCTGGTTGGCGATCTGACGCGCACCGCCAATCTGGCCTTCGCTCTGTAGCAGCACAGCCTTCTGGTACATCAGGGAGATGCGGTCGTCCTGCTCCTCGGTGAGTTCGATGGCCTGATCATAGAGCGCAAGCTTCTCGTCGAGGTCGTCGGTAGCCTGGATGAGAATGCGAATAACGCGCGGGGAGGGCTCCATGTCGAGCACGATGGGCTTGAGCTCGGCGATGACGTCGTCGCGGCCGAGGCGGAAGGCGAGATCGAACACCTCACCGACGATCTCGGGATCGCGCTCACCGTTTTGTACCTCTTCATAGAAGTAGGCGAAGCGCTCTTCGCTGGTCCCAAACATCTCGTCGAGAATGTTCTCCTCGAAGTACTCTTTGCCCTCCGGTGTGTCGATGCGCTCCAACGCCGTCGGCCCCCATTCGATGAGGCGCGGCTTCATGTCGCGTTCGAGGTACTGCTGGCCGAGGAAGTTGATGACGAAGTCCGGCACAGAGTCCGGGTAGGCCGTGTCGGCTTCCTGGTAGAGTTCGAAGACCTGGTCCGCGCTGCCCACGCCCGTCAGCCCGCCCTGCTGGTCGTAGACGATGTTGTACATGTAGTTGGCCTTGTCGATGGTGGCCTTGTACGGGTTGTACTCAAGGCCCGCCTCGTCGAGCGCGGCGGTGCGGGCGTCCATGTAGAAGAGCACCGTGTCGCGGTAGGCCTGCGCGTACTCCGCAAAGCTGGGGTCTTCGGCCAGGCGCGTGTACATCCGGATCGCACGGTCGAAGTTGCGGCCGTCGTTGTTGGGCGCCAGCGGGAAGTTCTGCAGCTGGCAGCGGAGGTACGGCTTGGCGAGGTCGTACTCCTCGTTCTTGTAGAACTCGTAGTAGAGGCTGTAGGTCGTCTCCGCATCGAACATGGAGCAGTCGACCGGGAACGGATCGTCCTGCGCGGCGGCGCGCGGCGCGAGCGCCAGCATCAGGGTGAGGGCGAGCGCCGCGAGCGGGAGGCGGTGAAGGCGCGAGGTCAACAGACGCAGGGGCATCGGGCTCTAAGGGTGGATGGACGGTGGTGGTTCAGGTCGGGGCTAGTCAAGATCGGGAAGCCGCCAGAAAGTTGCGCACGGGCTCGGACGGGCTCAGTTCCGCAACGCGAGACGGTTCAGCCAAACGGCTCAGTCGAGGCGGCGGCGCTGGAACCAGCGTTCCCCGAAGTTAATGGTTGCGGAGGCTTTAACGAAGGTATCCCGGACGAGTAGGCCGGTTGCATCGCCGCGCTGCCCTACTTCGACGTTGAGGTCGAAGCTAGCCGTCGGGATGAGGGCGGGGAGGCTGAGCCCAGCAGTTGCAGCATAGGTAGTGAGGTCGGTGCCTTCCGGCGCGAGGTAGCCGTTGTCGACATACCCGCCGAGACGGTAGGCCACGCGCGACAGGTAGGGCGCGCGCCGCCGAGCACCGGCAGGTCGCCATTCTAAGCCGCCGCCCACGCGGAAGCGGTCACTCAGGATCGTCTCGCCGCCCGGCGTGAAGCCGCCGAGGACGAAGTCGCTCTCGAACTGGCTGCCCCACGGCTCGTAGCGCGTATCCACGGCAAGACGAAGCGACCGAGTCGGCTGGTACGAGATACCCGCAGCAACTTCCATGGGCAGGCGCAGCGAGCCGTCGGTCTCCGTCGCCAGCGTGTCGCGGTCGAGGCTCTGGCCGATCGTGAGCGCGCGCTCGCCGAAGAGCCGAGCCGGGAGCCGCACCGTCGCGCCGAACGCGAGCACGTCGGCCTCCCCGAGCAGGCGCGGCACCGAGGCGATGACGCCTGCCGTCCCCGTCACGCCCGCCACGCGCACCGACTCGGTCGAGCGGGTCTCCACGAAGCCCACCGAGCCAGGAAACTCGGTGCGCTGCAAGTAATCGACCGTCCCGAAGAGCGCGTTGATGCTACCGCCGACGAGCACGTTGGGCGAGAGGCGGTAGCCGAGGCCTGCCTGGATCTCCTGGAGGCCGCCCTCGCCCTCGTAGTTGATCCGGTAGTCGATGGCACCGCCACCGTCCGAGGGGAGGAAGCTCTCCGTCTGCACCGCGCGGTAATTGACGCGGCTGTAGGGACGGTAGGCGATGTTCAAGCCCAGCTTCTGCTGGCGCAGCGGGAACGCGATCTGGATGGTACTCAGCCCGCCGCTCGCCAGGTCACTCGTGGTCCCGTCAGCGGCCTCCACGGAGGTGCCGGTGACGCTCGCCCCGAACGTGAAGTGCGTCAGCGCGATGTCGCCCCACGCCGCCGGGTTGTCGAGCGAGGCGTAGGAGAACGACCGGAGCGCGACTCCGGCCCCACCCATCGCCTCCGTCTGCGAGGTCGAAAACAAGAGCCGCTCGCCTACGCCGAAGCGCGAGTAGAGCGTGCCGTAGTTGTTGAGCCCCTGCGCGAGCGCGGGCGCTGCCGCAAGAACCAGCAGGCACGCTGCCAGCGAGAGGCGCGAGAGGAAAGAAGGAAGCGAACGCATGCAGCGGCGGTTCAGTGCGAGAGAGAAGGCGTGAGCTAGTTCGAGTCCGTCACGATGAACTCGAAGCGGGGCGTTTGGTCGGTGAGCGAGGGGCCGAAGATGGGAAGCACGCTCACGGCGGCCGGCGTGCTCACCAGTCGTACGACGAAGCGCTCGAACTGGACCGAGCCAAGCAGTTCGTCCTGCATCGCGTTGGTGAGTGCGACCGAGGAGAAGCGGTACTCGCCGAGTTCGTTGTCGTAGCCTAGCCGACCGATCCGGACCAACGGATTATCTCCTGGCTCGGCATCCGGGTTGGTTCCGAAGAGGTCCAGCGCCTCCGGGCGAGGCCGGACGAACTCGACGCCGTTTACGGGCATGTCGGTGAGCATCTCGTCGAGCTTTAGACGGAACTCAGCGCTGCTGAGCGGCCGCTGGCGCACGTTCGTGCCGTAGTCAAACTCGACGCTGATCGACTCCTGGGCACCATCGCGGGCAACCGCGAGGTCGTCGGTGCGCGACGGGGCATCGTCCCACGCGATGCGGGTGAAGACTTCGTTGGCGGCGTAGCGGATCGTCGTGTCGGCCACGGTCACGGCCAGCCGGATGCTCGGCGCATCGAACCCACGCACGCCGCCGGGCCCGGTGTACCCCTCCCCGTCTCCGCTAGCCCGCAGCACGAACCCGTGAAACGCGGACTCGAACGTGTCGGAGGTCAGCGTTTCGCCCTTCTCCGTGATCCACGCGCTAGGTAGCTCGAACGTGGCCGTGGTGTCGCTTCGCCCGAGATCGAACGACGCAAAGGGCGTCGTGGTGGCGAAATCGATGAACGTCGTGTCGGGCCGCGCACCGACCGGCTCCCAGTCTGCGGGAATCTCATAGACATCGAAGCGGGTCACGGCGGCCGAATCCCCGTAGACGTAGTCAATGGGCAATTCCAGCACCAGTCGCGAGGGGGTGCTCTCCGTGAAGCCGTCCGGGACAGACGTGGGGCGTACGAAGTCGAGGAACGCGTCGGTCGTGACCGTGCCGAAGAGCGGATCGCGCGCCTCCCCGGCCAGCACGCGCGCGGCCGTCGGGTTGGCTACGGCCGCGAAGCCGCCCGTCACCTCGCTCAGCGTGTCGGGCACGACCACCACGGCTGGCTCGATGACGGCCACCGGCACGCCGCCATCCTCGCCGATGAGGTCGAGCCCGGCGCTGGACGGGTTGTCGCAAGCCGCGAGGGTGAGCAGGAGCGCACACGCCCATCCGGCACAGCAGCGTCGCAGCAGGGAAATACGAGTCATAAATCAGAGAGAGGCGAGGCGGTGGTCGATGCGATGAGGAACGATGCCGTGATGCGACGGGAGCAGGGCGGCGCAACAGGAGCAGGGCGTTTGGGCTGGTATCGTCTGGGCCGTCATGGGCCGGAGCAGCAACGCGCGCGGCGGGCGGGATCGTATGCCTGGGGGCCCGCCTCCCCACGAAGTGCCCGGACGTAGAACGACCCCGCCGGGTGGGGCGAGGTCGGTGCGGGGGGGTGGTTTCATCAGGCAGGCTAGGAGGCGACCGTTGTGCCCTGGAGTTGGGTGTAGAGGGCGATGGCCTGCTGCGTGAGCTCTTCCGGGTCGCTCGCAAGCGTGACGCCGTCGCGGTCGCCTTCGGTGCCACCTGCGTAGGCCACGGCATCGGCGGCGGCAAGGCCAAGCGCGCGGAGGTCCTGCCCGCCGTAGCCCTCCAGCCCAGCGACGGCGAGGCGTTCGATCACATCCGATTCGAGCGTGAACGCGTGCTCGGTGTCATCGGGCGTGAAAACGCTCTTGGCCTCGGCGAAAAGCGGATCGTCCTGCAGCTCGTGCTTCATCAGCAGCGGCGCGAAGGCCGCGACCCAGCCGACGGCGTGGACGATGTCGGGCTGCCAGCCGAGCTTCCGGACTGTGGC
>JBCDFO010000272.1:0-6632 GCA_039177895.1 Bacteroidota bacterium | reverse complement strand
GGAGGGCGTCGTCGTAGGCGAAGGCGTCGAGGTCGTCGTCGTACGCGTCGTCGTGCCAGGTGGTCATGGCGGGGCGGCGTGGGAGCGTGCGGGAGGCCGTGAAAAACAGCGTCGTCCAAGCCCGCCCCTGCACAAACGTTCCCGTGGCTGCGGCTCCTGACGATTCTTCGCATAGACTGCCTTCATCCACCGTTCTCTCGCATCGCGGTCCGCACATGAACGCGTCCCGGACTGCACGCCGCGCTTCAGAGCCCGGCTGCGTTGCCTCCTACGTTGAGGGCCTCCACCGCGACCAAGGCCATGAGCCAGGTCTGCACTTGTTGGCGCTCCGACCCCGTGCGGTTGTGGCGCAGCAGCAGCCACGCGCCTGCGAGCAAGGCGGCCAGGTAGAACAGCGGGTACACGGGCGTCAGGACAAACAGCGTGCTCCCGGCGACCTGGGGGTTGATCATCAGCAAGAGCGTGATGAACGTGCGCGGCACGATGGTGACGGTCATCAGCAGGAGGAACAGGCTGCTGGCGTCACGAAGGCGAGAGCGGAGCGGAAGCTGGACCATAGCGAGGAAGGATATCCGTCGCTACGTCAGACCTCGCCGTCAGGGTCCGCTCCTTCCACAGGTCGCGCACATACGCATGCTACGCTTCGTCGCCCTCAGCGTCGAGGTCCGCGGTCTGGTGTGCTGCGCTGTGCGACGCGGTCTCGAGGATCGCCTCCCGCATTGCGTCGAGGTCGTCGCCGTCGTGCCAGCGGATCTGCCGCGCGCGGTCTGGGTGGCGGTGCATCCAGTGGAGCAGGATGCGTGTCTGGTCCACGTCGGCCTTCCCGATCACGTCCGGCGGGGCCACGCTCGGGTCGAAGTGCTCGGCGAGCAGCGTGTCGAGCGCGGCCTCGTCGTCCGGGCTAGGCGGTACCGGTAGGTCGTGCATCGCCACGAGGCGGCCGTGGCGGATCACGAAGAGCTGCACGTCACCCTCGCGGAGGCCCGGTTCCACGAGCACGGCGTGGTGGTCGTGCACGGCCGAGGCGATGTGCTGCTGGCGCCCGAGCGTGCGTTCGAGGCGGCGGTACTGGTCGCGGTAGAACCCGGCCTCCTCGAAGTCCAAGCGCGCCGCCGCCTGCCGCATCTTCTGCTCGACGATCTCCAACGCCGAGTCGTCCTTGCCGGTGAGGAAACGGCGGACCTGCTCCACGACATCGCCGTAGCGGGCCGCGCCGAGACCGCCCTCGCAGGGCGCGGTGCAGCGGCCCATCTCGTGGTAAAGGCACGCGCGGCCCATCCGGAACGTCGGCTCCTCGCACTCGCGGAGCTGGAACAGCCGCCCCACGAGTTCGAGCAGCTCCTCGGCCTGCCCGCGCCGCCCGATGGGGCCGTAGTACTCCGCGCCGTCGTTGCGGATGATGGGCGTCTGCGAGAGCGTCGGGAAGCGGTGCGTCGTGTCGAGGCGGAGGAACGGGTAGGAGCGGTAGCGGCGCTGCGCGCGGTTGTAGACCGGCAGCATCTGCTTGATGAGGCGGCTCTCGTCGAGCAGCGCGCGCAGCTCCGAGCCGGTCTCGGTCCAGTGCACGTCGCGCACGTCGCGCAGCAGCTTGCGGGTCTTCGGCGGGTGCGCCTCGATGCCGGTGAAATACGACCGGACGCGGTTGCGCAGGCTCTTCGCCTTGCCCACGTAGATGACGCGGTCGCGGCGGTCCTTCATGAAGTAGACGCCGGGCCGGTCGGGCAGCAGCGGGAGCCGCTCCTGGCGAATCTTCTCGAGGTGCTTCGGCGCGCGGCGGGTGTCCTTGTAGCGCTTGCGCTGGAAGGCGAGCACGTCGGCGATGGTCGTCGCGCCAAACTCGATGCGGAGCTGGTCGAGGAGCCGCAGGAGAACGTGCGCCGTGACGGTGGCATCGCCGAGGGCGCGGTGGCGGGCGTCGTTCTTGAGGCCGTAGTGCGCGGTCAGCGCCGCGAGGCCCTTCGACGGGAGCGCCGAGAGCAGCCGCCGCGCCAGCCGCAGCGTGCAGAGCGCCTCGTTGGTCATCGGTGGGAGCCCCCCCAGGTCGAGCTCGACGTCCAGGAAGCGCTGGTCGAACGGTAGGTTGTGCGCCACCAGCAAGCCATCGCCGAGGAAGTCGAGGTAGGCAGGCAGCACCTCGGCGGCGGTAGGCTGCTCGTAGACCATCGCGGTCGTGATGCCCGTCAGCCGCGTGATGCGCTGGGGGATGTGCCGCTCGGGGTTGATCAGGTGCTGAAACGTGCCCACGATCTGCCCACCCCGCAGTTTCACCGCCGCGAGCTCGATCAGCCGGTCCTCGCCCGCCCGCGCGCCCGTCGTCTCCGTGTCGGTGACGACGAACGTGGTCTTGTCGATGGCGGTGGCGAGGTCCATGTTCTATGGTGTGGAGGTGTGAACGTATGCACGTGTGAAGGTAGGGGCAGCACTTGATGGAGGGGTACGGCAAGCGTCCACACGTCCAGACTTCCACACGTCATTCCGGCACCCCTTCCGCAAAAGCCTCCCGGAGTTCGGCTGTGAGCGCATCGAGGTCGAAGCCCATCACGGTGGCGAGGGTGCGGCCGATGGCGTCGTTCTCCATCACGCCCGCGAAGCGCTCGGCATGCGGGCCGAAGCTGTGCAGGTTGACGGCGACCGCCGTGTGCCCGCCGGTCGTCCAACCGACGAGCGCGCGCTCGGAGAGGAGCGCGGCCATCGTGTCGCGGAGGTTGCCGGGGCCGCGCAAAACGCCCAGCCCGTCTCGCAGCGCCGTCCGCTCTTCGTCGGTGAGGTCGTCGATGCCGCCGTGGGTCTCCATGAGCGAGTCCGGGGCAGCCCCACTGCTGACTAGTGCGAGCATTCCCTCGACGCTCCGCGTGGCGCGGGCAAGCAGGTCCGGCCGCCAGTCGTAGATGCCGCGTCCGTTCAGGTTGCGCCCGAGCGAGAGGCCGCCTGTCTCGTGGTCCGCCATCACCACAATCAGCGTCTCACCGTCCGCCTCCGCGAAGGCAAGCGCCTCCGCCACCGCGTCGTCGAAGGCGAGGATATCGTGCAGGTGCCCGACGGGGTCGTTGCCGTGGCCTGCGTGGTCGATGCGGCTGCCCTCCACCATCAGAAAGAAGCCATCGGGGTCGCGGCTCAGGTGGGCGAGCGCGAACGTCGTCATCTCCGCGAGGCTCGGTTCCACCTCAGGGTCGCGGTCGATCTCGTAGGCCAGGTGCGAGTCGGCGAAGAGGCCGAGCACGGGCGGGGCCGTGTCGTCGCTGCCGAGCGGCACGGCGCTGAAGGCGTTGAAGCCAGCGCGGTCCAGGGCCACGGTATACCCCCGCTCGCGCGCCACGGCGACCAGGTCACGCCCGTCGGTACGGCGGCCTGCGAAGCCGGTAGCGTTGTCCGTCGGTAGGAAATTCGGCCGTCCGCCCCCGAGAATCACCTCAATGCCCTGCTCGAGCATCTGAGCGGCGATCTCGTCCTCCATGCCGCGCTGCGGGACGTGCGCGGAGAAGGACGCAGGCGTCGCGTGTGTGATGCGGCTCGTCGCCACGAGCCCGGTAGCCATGCCCCGTGCTTCGGCGGCTTCGAGGAGCGTCGCTACGGGCGCGCGCATCGTGTCCACCCCGACGGCCCCGTTGTAGGTCTTGATGCCCGAGGCGTAGGCGGTCGCGCTCGCGGCGGAGTCTGTGACGCGGCTGTCGCTGGCGTACGTCCGCACAGCCCCTGTCAGGATGCGGTCGAGGACGAGCTCGCGCCCTTCGATCTCGCGGAGGTACTCCCGCGCCATCGTCTGGGAGGTCGGACCGAACCCGTCTGGAATGAGCACGATGAGGTTGCGCGGCGTGGCAGAGGAGGGGGCCGCGTCGGAGGGTTGGGCCTGTAGCGGTATGGCAGAGGCCGCGATGAGGAGAAAGCCGAGCAGGAAAAGCGAGGCGCGCATGAATCAGGAAGAGGTGGACAAGGCGAGCCGAAAAGCTACGCGCCCAGCAGTGCCACCCGTGTGACGCAGCGATGACGAATGCTTCCTGTCTCCTGCACGAGCGCGGCGCAGGCGGGACAGAAGGAGACCGTGCCCGGACGTGTGGATTTACGTCCTATAGATCCAGTGGTCCGCCTGCGGTGAAGGTGATGTAGTCGATGCCAAAGTCGACGGGCTGACGGGGATTGGTCTGGGCCACGTTGTCCGAAATCAGGATGGGGCGGATCGCCACGATCTGCTGAACCTGTTCCGCAGTCAGACCGAAATCGGCCAAGGATCGGCTGAAGGGGGACCAGCCGGGCTCTTCGAGACGGATGTCGCCCGAACCAAAGGTGGCATCCCCTGGGTCGAAGCTCCCGTTTCCGTTCGTGTCGACGGCGATATCGAGGATGACGATGGTGAACTCTGAGCCGAAGTTGTAGAGGAAGGCGTTGAGATACAGCTCCTCCGGCGCAGTCGTGGGGACGTCGAAATAGCCGTCGGCGGTGCTTGGTGTTAGTTCAGCAAGCCCAACGAAGAAGTTGTTCGTTGCAGGATTCGACGCGCTGTCAGTGCCGCGCAGGAGCAAGAACGTATCCCCCTCACCAGCAGGAACTTCCATGCTCAAGCCCGAAGCAAAGTCGAGTTCGAACTCGAAGTTGCGGACGACCACGTTGGCCTGGTCGTCCGTCTCGAACCCCGTGACGACTTCGCCGTCGTAGACACGCGGTGTGATGACGTTGAGGTTCGCGCGCTGCGTCTCGGTGTCCTCGTCAACGATGGTCAGGGTGGCCTCTACGGGCTCGCTCCGGAAGAGCGGAAGCGTGGTCGTGCCTCCGAGCCAGCTTGCGTTGGCCTCGGTCAATTCGCTGGAGAAGCCTCGGATGCGCTTGATCGCTCCGCTCTCTTGCCCCACGATCTCCAGCCTCCAGTCGACCTGCATGTTGAACTGCGCGGTGAACGTGACACGCTCGCCCGCCGCAAAGTCCACGGTTGCCCGATTTGCCCTCAGCGGATCGATCACAGCGAATGGCACGTCGAGTGGGGTCAGGGCGATGTCCGATAGGTCGATGACACCGCCCAAGAGCGCCTCGAAGCTGCGACTCGTCGCCTCAAACCCTTCGCTCGTGACCTCGAGCGTAAACGGTTGGCCCGTGCTGTCAGCCGCGAAGAACAGCTCGAACGCGCCGTTCATATCCGTCGTGACGGTTGCACCGGCCTCGACTACGGATACGACCGCGCCTTCGATGGGCTGCGTCGGCTCCAGCGTGCTCACGACGCGTCCGACCACCGTCGTTGATTTTGGCTCAAGGACGACCCCCTCTGGAAGCAGCACGTCGTCCACCACCAGAAGCACGCCGTTGCTGGCACTGAGCGGCGCGCCGACCACACGGACCGTGTTCTGGGCGCCGATCAGTGAGATGATGCCGCCGTCGATCCGAGCTTCGAGCTCGCCGCCTTGCTCCGTGGCGAAGCGGTCCCCATCCTCGAGGTCAGGGGCAGAGATGGCCGCCGCCACGATGTGGTAGGCGAGAATCTCGCTGAGATCGTCGCTCGCCAAGAGGTCATTGGCGGTAATGCCCTCGGCTTCGAACAGCGCGTCGAAGGCGTCGTCCGTTGGTGCGAATACCGAGAACGGGCCCCGCCCAGCAAGGGCTGCCCCTGTCTCGGTAGACTGCAGGGCGACCTGGAACGTTTCGAGGTCAGCATTCCCATCAATCAGTTCCGCCACCGTTTGGCTTGGCGGCGGTTCTTCCGGCGGGATCGACGGCGATTCTGCCCCGGAGTCGCAGCTCACGAGGAATGGAGCGAGAACGACCGCGAAGGCAATCGCGGTGAGTCGGAGACGAAATGCCATGGGGTGAGAGTAAGCGCACGGGTGCAGCGCAGATCATACCGACAGGATCCTGTCCCAGCAAGGGGGGAGGGTCTCCGGTTGACGGTGCCCTCGCAGCGAGGCCGATACGAAGGTGCAGCCTGTAGCGCTGCGCAGGCATGCGGACAAACCGCTTCAATTCACCGGAAAGCCCAGGGAAAAGATGAGAGGTGGGACCCCGCATTGGTGCAGAACGCGCTACCTTCCCGAAGCGCTTTCAGCCGCGCTGCGCGGGCAGTGACGGCCCACGGCGTCGATGAACCCTGGGGGAAACCCTGCGTTCGAGACGCCCGCCAGCGCGCGCTCGTGCCCCTTCTGCGATCCAACCCAGACCCCACCCGTGAGCAACTTCGGTTTCAACAGCGGCTACGTCGACGACATCTACGCGCAGTACCTCGAAGACCCCAACTCCGTCTCCGAGTCCTGGCGCGAGTTCTTCGCGGACTACGACCCTAGCCCGACCTTCATCGGGGCCAATCCGAACAAGGCCGCCGCCTCGCCCCCCGCGCCGACCCCGGCTCCGGTCCCTACCGCGCCCTCGGGCGACGGGGCCACGAAGGAAGCCCTCGCTCCGGCACGTCCCCAGATCGAGGTGCCGGTGCCCGACGGCGCAGACGTGACGAAGCTGCGCGGCGTGCCCGCCAAGATCGTCGAGAACATGGAGGCCTCGCTCTCCATCCCGACGGCGACGAGCGTGCGTACGATCCCGGTCAAGCTGATGGCCGAGAACCGTCGCCTGATGAACCGCTTCCAGCGCACCGTCGGTGGCGACAAGGTGTCGTACACCCACCTCATCGCCTACGCGATCATCCTGGCAATGCGCCAGGT
>JBCDFO010000271.1:0-6724 GCA_039177895.1 Bacteroidota bacterium | reverse complement strand
GGTCGACTTCCTGCTGCTCACGGCCTTCGGGCGGCAGATCACGGGCGTCTTCAACATCGCCGACATGGCGATCATGGGCGGCGTCATCACGATGCTCATCCTCTCGTTCTTCCCGCCGAAGGAGCCCGAGGTCGAGGAGGAAGCGCTCGCCACAGGCAAGGTAGACACTGCAGCGCTGGACGCAGAACCCGGGACCAAGGGGTAGACGGTTGCCCGTGTCCCTGTGCTCGGAGCGTGCGCAACCAGGGTTGATCAGGAAGAGGCGCACGCTGGCGAGGGCGGTCGCCTTGACCTACAGTCCGCTCCGCGTCCCTCTGTGAGTTCGAACGTGGCGAAGCCCGTCGCGCTGCCGCCTTCCACGGTCGTCGTGCGCGCTCGTCAACCGGAGCCGAGGTAGAGGATCGCAGCGATGCGTAGCCCAAACCCGCCGCCGCCATACGTAGGGTCGGGGTCCCTCTGGAACGTAGACGGGTTGATCTCCTCGTTGAGCGAGAGCAAGCCGACGCTCGGCAGGTCGGAAAAGTCCACGTCGAACAGGTAGTAGGGTTCAACGACGAGCGGGCCGAGCGTGAATTTGACGAAGGGCCCGACGTAGAACCGCAGGTCGTTTTCCACCTCCTCCCAGTCGAGCGATCCGACCTGGTCTGCGGGACCCGTGCGCGTACTGAAGCGGGTTGCACTGAACTCGCTCCGCATACCGGCCGTCACCGCCATCATTTTGAAGGGGGCAGCGACGCCGTTGCTGGCCAAGGCGACTCCAGCTGAGAGGTAGACGCCGTAGTTGGTCGTTCGCACGCCTCGGACGGTCGCTTGTCCGTTGAGAACGCCTTCGGCGCTGCGCTCCTGTGCGCGGCGGTTGAAGCCGAGGTCGAAGTACAACCAGGCCAGATAGGCACCCAGGCTGCCCGTCAGCCCGCTGAACTGGTCGAACGGCTCCATCTCGCTCGTCAGAAAATTCCGCGTCTCGTTGTAGCGGCCCACCACGAAGTTGAGCCCATCGGGGCTCTCGAAGTGGGCTTGGTAGCCCAGGTCGAACGTAAAGGCGATCCCAGAATCCGGCGATTGCGCGGAGAGGGAGACCGCAAGGCCCAGATGGAGGGCGAGGCAGAGGGTCCAGCGGCGGAGCGAGAGGGGCATAGCGAGGAGGGGGAGTCGGTGTGTAGCGGGCCAGTGCGGAAGCTAGCTGCGCGGAAATTCCAGCACATCACCGGAATCGGTGAGGCCCACGTAGCAGCCGAGGCAACATCGGGCAGGCCTGCACCCACGCGCTCAACCAAAGCGCTAGCGTCCGCAACTCCCTGGGCGCGCTCGCGGCGTAGCCCTCAAAACACCGCCGTGACCTGCATGCGCACGGTGTGCAGCGTCAGCGCCTCGGCGGGGGCACGGCCGTCGTAGGCGGAGGCGCGGAGGAAGGCGTTGATGGTGCACTGCAACGTTCTACCCCGCAAGTAGGACGTGCCCGCCCCGCGTCCGTCGGCGAGTTCGAACGCGGCGAGGCCCGTCGGCAACCTGTCCTCCTTCCGTCGGTGTCTGCCTACAAACCTACGGTGCAGTGCAGCAATCTCAAGCTCCACTAACATGAAGGTCAGATCTCGATAAGGCGTTCGGCCTCACGCTGGCCAGAGAGGTAAGCGCCGTGTACGGTTGAGGGGTAGTCGGTCGAGGTCGCCTCGCCCGCAAAGAAGAGGCGATCGCTGACGGGGGCTCCCAAAGCATGGACAGTGGCTTCGTCGACACCGGAGCTGAGTGCGGAGTAGGAGCCGTAGCTGAACACATCCGACGCCCAGCGTGTCCGCTGGAAGCCGGTTGGCTCGGGTATGGAGCGCCCGAAGAGGCGACGCAGTACGCTCATGGCTTCACCCACCACGTCATCGTCGCTCCATGCTTCGGTCTCACGGGCGAACGACCCGGCGTTGAACGCGAGCAGGATCGGAGTCTCGGCGTAGACGCTGAGGTTTAGCCATTGCGACCAGCGCCCAGTGACCGGGGCCAGGTAGCTGAAGCCCTCCACATCGGTTGGCCAGAATGTCTCCGGGAACTGCAGGTAGAGCTTATTGAGGCAGCCCAGCCCCATCGCGCGGATGGCGGCTTGCTTTGCCTCAGGCAGCGGTGGATCGAACGCGACGGCCTCCTGCTTCAGCACGCCGAGGGGAAGCGTCAGGATCACGCGGTCGGCCGGGAACGCACCCCGGTTGGTCGTCACGACCACGCCGTCGCTCCCCCACGTCACCGACGCGACGACGTGCCCGGTCCGGATGTCCAATTCCGCGAAGCGAGGAGCAAAGACGCTGGCATAGCCGCCAGGGAAGAGCACATCGCCCCCGCCGAACTCCTTCCCAAATTCCAGCGCTCCAGCGTCCAGGTTGGCGACGTCCTCCGCGAAGCTCTGCTCAATCGAGGCATGGATCAGGTAGTCGACCATCGCCTGGTCATCTGGCGACAGATCCTCCAGGGACTGGGCTAGACGGTCAGCCAAGGAGGGAGCGTCGCGGCCCGCTCGCGAACCGAGCGCCGAGTACGCTTGCCGTTCGAGCCGACTGAGCCTTCTCTGATCGTCCTCGCTGAGGACCGCCCCGGTCGGACCGTAGAGAATAGTGTCGTCGAAGTCGGTGGGGCGCATCTCAACGCCCGCCTCGCGCGCCAGCCGCGTGATGGGGTTCCGGCGCGGCCCGTGGATCCACGAGGCCCCCAGGTCGACGGGCTGTTCCCAGGCCGTGCTCGTCCACACGCGCCCGCCGATCCGCTCGCGGGCCTCCAGCACCGTGATATTCCGGTAGCCCCGCTCTTGCAACCGCTCGGCTGCCCCCAGGCCCGCCACGCCAGCGCCAATGACGAGCACCGACTCGTCCGGATTCTTCGGCGCGCCACGGTGAGCCACCCCTCGGCAGCCGCCGAGTTGGCTCAGGATGGGAACGCCGCAGAGAAGCTGCAGCAGCGTGCGACGATGCATGTGAGCGGTTACGTTGACGGATGTGGCACAGGGAAGATCGGCAGAGACCAATGCAAGAGGGTGGCACCTGCAAGAGGGTGGCACCATCTCAGAACACCGCCGTGACCTACATCCGCACGGTGGAGCGTCGGAGCCTCCGCGGGGGCGCGGCCGTCGTAGGTGGCCGAGGCGCGTAGGAAGGCGTTGATGGTGTACTGCAGCGTCCCGCCCCACAGGTACGACGTGCCTGCCCCGCGCCCGTCGGTGAGCTCGAACGCCGCGAGGCCCGTCGCGCTGCCGCCCTCCACAGCCACGTTCGAGCGCTCGGCGCGGGCGGTGAGTTGTAGCCGCCGCGCGATGGCGAAGCGGGCGTCCACGGGGAGCCGAAACACCGTCGCCCCGGTGGCTTGCCCTTCGATGGCCGTGCGGTTCTTTTTGCGGCCGTAAACGACACTGCCCTTCACAAATCGACAGGAGTACATTCACATTCTCGATGCTACTACTGGCTTGTTGAGCAGATCGCCTCCTACCAGAAAGCCACGCCTATCCGACATGGCTTTGAGTCCTCCACGCCATGCCTCTTCTAACGATTCCCATATGCTTGGCCATTGGTATCGGGAGTACCCTGCTGATCCGGTCCTGGAAGCGGACCAGGCTTTTACCTGAAGAGGTTGCGCTTGCCGTCGCCTGGGTGTTCGTTGTAGGCGGCCTGGTGTGGCTGGAAGCGTATTTGAAGGGCTCTACCCTTCTCGGATTCGGTCCGCCATGGACGTGGTTGGCTGCGGCCCACTTTGGTGCAGCTGGGTATGGGGCGCTCACGGTGACAGCGCTGGTCTGTCGCACGGTGTCTCACCTTCAAGCACAGTGCACCCTCCGCGTTTTGTTGGCCGTGCACCCCGTCGCGTATCTGGTCACGGCCGCGGGTATCAGTGGCGTCCGATACTGCAGCGAGCTGGGAGCTCTGAGCTACTTCGTGCTCTTCGTCGTCCAACTAGGCGCGTTCTTCTTTGGCAACCCCAGCCGCATCTCGGTTGGGCCCCGAATCCTCCTCGCGCTGGCGCTCGCGGTGCCCCTTGGCACAATAGTCCCTGCCCTTGCTTGGGCTTGGCAGCAACCCCTACTTGACCTAGGTGGTATGGTGAAGTACCACGGCGTGGTCAATGCTATCGGCCACGTCGGCCTCGGCTTATTGGCACTTGGATGGGGACGCCCGCAGTCGCACGCACCATTTCGAGAGCCCGCCTCTAACGCGTTACAGAGCTAGCTTCAACGACGTGCTATTCAGTTTCCATCTTGCGAGATCGACGATCAGACGCTCCGTAAGCACGTGGGTCGCAGGGCGAGAGGGTCATCGCTTTGCCGGACTACGTCACGCTGAGAGCATGGTCGTGATGAAACTCGGTGCACCGATCCTCTCTCCGGCGCGAATGCAGATGCGGCACCTCGCTGTGTTTGCCTGCTGGGAGGAGGAGGCGGCGCTGGATGCGTTCCTGGCAGAGACTCCGCTGGGACGCACCCTCGCACCTGCTTGGCATATCCGTCTGTCGTTCCTACGTCGGTGGGGTTACATCTCAGAACTCGGCACCCTTCCTCCAAATAGCGAGGACACGGATCCCAATGAGCCTGTGGTGGCGGTAACGCTGGCGCGAATGAAGCTCCCCCAGATACCCCGCTTCGTTTACTGGGGCAAGCCTGTTGAGACGCTGGTGCGAGATCATCCAGGCACCACGTTCGCACTGGCTGCTATGCGTCCTCCGCGCACCGTCAGCACGTTTTCGATTTGGCGGTCTCAGCAGGAGATGACCGACATGGTCCAGGGGAGAAGCCACGTTCCTGGGAGCAGGCGTCATGCCGACGCCATGGTAGAACGAGCGCGGAAACGCTTCCACCATGAGTTTACGACCCTTCGCTTTCGCCCCGTTTCCGAGCATGGAACCTGGCAGGGGAAGAGGTATCTGGTCCCCAGCTAGCAGACTCGGAACGCTCCGCTAAAACACCGCCGTGACCTGCATGCGCACGGTGTGCAGCGTCGGCGCCTCGGCGGGGGCGCGGCCGTCATAGGTGGCCGAGGCGCGCAGGAACGCGTTGATGGTGTACTGCAGCGTCCCGCCCCACAGGTACGACGTGCCTGCCCCGCGCCCGTCGGTGAGCTCGAACGCGGCGAGGCCCGTCGCGCTGCCGCCCTCCACGGCTACGTTCGACCGCTCGGCGCGGGCGGTGAGCTGCAGCCGTCGCGCAATGGCGAAGCGGGCGTCCACAGGGAGTCGAAACACCGTCGCACCGGTGGCTTGCCCTTCGATGGCGGTGCGGTTTTCCTTGCGGCCGTAGGCGACGCCGCCGGAGAGGGTCACGGCGGGCGACGGCGTCCAGGCAAGCGTCGGCTCGGCGGAGCGGCTGCGGATGTCGAAGCTGCGTGACGAGAACGCGTCGCTGGTACTCGCGTCGCGCTCGGTGCCGAGGTCGAGGCGCAGTTCGAGCGGGTCGAGGAGGCGGAGGCGGGCGTCGGCGCGGAGGCTCCGGAGGCGGCCCCGCTCGCGCCCGGCGGCGAGCTGGCTCGTGCGCGTGAGCGCGGTGCCGGTGAGGCGGAGGCCGTAGCGCGGCTGACCGGGGAAGAGCGTCACGTCCTGCACGAGCCGGAAGCGGCCCTGGAGCGTGTTCTCGGTCTGGAGATCCCCGGGGTCGAGGAGGTAGACGCCCGCGAGGTCGCGGCTCGTCGAGCGCTCCTGCACGTCCACGGTGGTCTGCGTCGAGACGGCGCGGAGGGCGCGCAGCCAGCCGGGCGCGTCGCGCGGGATGAGGCGTTCCGGTTCGAGGCCGAGCCGGGCCTGGGCCCGTACGCCGATGGTCGGCACGAGGTCGTCGCCAGGGACGAACGTGAGCACGTAGGTGCCTTCGAGCGGCGTCACCTCGGGGCGGAACTCGTCCACCTGCGGGACGCCGTCGCCATTGGCGTCCTCCCACACGAACTCGCCCAGTTCGGGCCCGACGAGCACGTAGGTCTCCTGCGCGATGGCGGTGCGTTCGGTGAGCGCTTCGTAGGTGCTGCTGAACGCGATGGCGCGGCGCAGTGGCGTCGCGCGCGTCGTCCAGCGGACGGCCAAGGCATCCGTGTCGGCGCGGCCTGCCTCGCGGAAGGCGTTGGTGAACGAGCGGCGGCGGGCGCTCACGCGGGCGTCGGTCTGGAAGACGCTACTCGGGCGGTAGCTTCCCTCCACGGCGAGCGTTCGGCCCGTGGTGCTCTCGGCAAACGCGCCCGCCAGCGGCTCCTCCTCCTGGCGAAACTCGATGGACGCCGAAGCAGAGAGACGCGGCGTGGTCCACGCGAGGCCGGGTCGAACGGCGAGGAAGGCGAACGACTCGGCGCGCAGGCTGTCGGCGGTGGTCT
Source organism: Bacteroidota bacterium (assembly GCA_039177895.1). Taxonomy (GTDB): domain Bacteria; phylum Bacteroidota; class Rhodothermia; order Rhodothermales; family Rubricoccaceae; genus JBCBEX01. The sequence continues at coordinate 410 of JBCDFO010000271.1, read as the reverse complement.
GCCCAAGCCGCGCGACCTCCTGCGACCGCCGCTCTTGCTCGACGGCCACGGAGGGCGTCAGCCGGCTCTGCAGAAACGGGAGGGCCGCCTCAGCGCTCTGCCGCAGAAAAACTCCGTCCTCACGCGGGGCGGTCGTCCCCAGCGTGCTGGTCGAGAGGAGCCCGTCGTCCTCGCTCGCGGCGCGGTCGAGGCGATAGCGGAGCCGCAGCCCGCCCGTACGGCCCCAGACTGCTTCGACAGCCTGGCGACGGCTTCCGAACGTTGAGGTGGTCGCCGTCCCACCGCCGAGGTCCAGCCAGCCAACCTCGCCCTGCACGTAGCCCCCCCCGCCCTGTCCGTTGCTGATGGCCCACCGCAGCGCGGCCTCCGTCGCGACTTCCCGCAGCGAGTCGAGGCCTGCGACGGCGCTG
>JBCDFO010000270.1:0-6741 GCA_039177895.1 Bacteroidota bacterium | reverse complement strand
GCGGTTCCTACGTCTTCACGGGGCGCGGCTTCGGCCACGGCGTGGGGATGAGCCAGTATGGCGCGCGGGCGCAGGCCCAGGCTGGGCGCAGCTACGCCGACATCCTCGCGTTCTACTTCCGGGGCACGCGGCTCGTGCAAGCCACACCCGACCTCGGCCCCGAACGCCCGCTCCTAGCGTCCACCGATGCCGAGGCCGCCGCGCTACGGGAGGCCGTCCTGAGCACGGCACCCATCGCCGATACCGAAACCCATGCAGACCCGGACGTAGACGACGGCCCACGCGGCTGGGCCGATGTCATCGCGTCAACGGATACCGAGGAGCGACGCGACCGCCGGATTGCGTGGTAAGCAGCCGCGTCGCGATTGGGCTTATTCGCGGACCTTCACGAAGCGCTGCGTCTGCACCTGCCCGTCGGCGACGAGGCGGAGGACGTAGGCTCCGGCGCTGAGTGCACGACCAGAGGCGCTGCGGCCATCCCACGTCAGGGAGTGCGCGCCAGCCGCGAGCTCGCCCTCAGCCAGCACAGCTACGCGGCGGCCCAGCACGTCGAAGACCTCCAACGTGAGGTCCGTCGTCGCTGGGAGCGTAAACGCCACGATGAGGTCACTCTGAGTCGGATTCGGATAGGGGGCGGCAAGGCGCAACGCAGGCAGTTCCGGCGTTGCCTCGGCATCGACATCGAAGATGCTGATCAGCTCGCTCACACGGACGTTGTCCACGTACCACCCGTCGCCGACGGCGAACGGGTCGGATTGCAGTTGGAAGGCCACGGTGACCTCCGCCTCTCCAGCATACGCCGACAGGTCGATGGTCTCGCGCACCCAGTCCGGCTGAGCGCCATCGTAGTAGGGCTCCCCGGGCTGTTGCACACCTCCGAGGTCTTGCCCGGGCGTCGTGTAGCGCCCTTCGAGGGCGGCAAAGCTGACGCCATCCGTGGAGACGAGCACCTGTCCGCCGTCATAGCCCGCCTCAATGTCCCACCGCGTATCGAACGAGAGGATGGCGTCGGTGAATGCGCTGAGATCGAGCGGCTCGGCAAGGACCAGCGCAGCGGTAGTGTTGTCGAGGTAGGGGCCATCGGGGGAGTCCGTGAAGACAGAATCGAAGCCTGGGAGGGCGACGGTCGTGAGGCCCCAGTCTGCATTGCCCTGCGTGCTCCAGGCGTCGAGTGAGCGCGCCTCGTCTTCGAACACGGGCCGCTCGGTGCCGATCAGCAGCGGGCCGAGCGGGTAGGTGCGCGTCGCGCCGCCCAGGTCGATCTCGACCGCGAGGCCGTCGGCCAGCCCGAGCGGAGCGCTGGCATCAACCTGCACGTCGAGCGTGACGCTCGCCGTCGCGTCCATCGCGAGGGCGAGGCTGCCGTCCTCTCCGAGCGGCGTGAAGATGGGGTTCGTGCTCACGATCCGGTAGACCGCTCCTGCGACGGGACCGAGCCCGATGTTCTCGAACGCAAGCGTGACCTCCATGACCTCGCCGGGGTCGACGTAGTCGTTGCCGCACTGCGGGGGATTGCAGACGAGCTTGCGGTCGGTCACGCCCGTCAGCGACGCCACGGGAAAGCCGCCTGCCACCCACGCGAGCAGCAGGTTGGCGTCGATGTTCTCCTGCGCGAGCGGCTCGATGCGGTCCGGGAACGGCCAGAAGAAGTCGTCGCGGGTGCCGACCTCTGGTGTGAATGCGTAGATCTTGTTCTTCGTGGTCTGCTCGCCGTAGAACCAGTCGTCGGAGTTGCCATTGGCGACATAGCCGACGGTCTGGTTGGCGGTCCCCGCGAGGTAGTCGTTCTCGGCGGTCATCAGCGCAGCAAAATCCACAAAGCGCGCGGAGTCAGGGGTGTACACGCTGCGCTCGTAGCCCCAGGGGTGGATGAGCAGGTTTGAGAACGAGTGGTAGTTGAACGCCGTCTCGAACTGGCGTCCCTCCACGAAGTCACGCAGGGCAGCCGTCTCGGGCTCGGAGAAGGGCTCAGGGCCCCGGTAGGTATCGCTGAACGGGCTCGGGCTAGACCCCTCGTTGTCGTAGGCCCACTCGAAGCCGTAGTTGCGGTTGAGGTCCACGCCGAACGAGCCGTCCTCGTTGGGGCGACGGTTCTTGCGCCAGAAGCCGCCGCCGTCGGGATTGGTCGCCTCGTTGTAGACGTATCCGTCAGGGTTGAGAATAGGGACGAACGTGAGGCGGCGGTTGTCGACGAGGTACGTCACCTCCGGGTCGGTGCCATAGTTCTCCAGGAGGTAGATCATGAAGTAGAGCACGGTGGTCATGCTCTGCGGCTCGCGGGCGTGGTGGATGGCGGTGTAGAGGACTTCCGGCTCGCCCTCGTCCACACCGGGGCTGTTGCCGATCTCGACCATCCAGATGGCACGGCCCTCGCCCGTCGTCCCGATGGAGGTCTTCTCGGTAATGAGGTCCGGGAAGTCGGTGTGCAGTTGGTCGAGCTTCGCCACGACCTCGTCGAAGGTGTAGTAGCCGCCCATCGAGCCGAACTCGAAGCGGTCGAGGTCGAAGGCTTGGCTGCGCACAGACGGGTCGCGCAGGGCCTGGAGCATCGCCTGCCGCAGCGGGCGTTGCGCCGCGTAGGTTGCTTCGAGGTCCGGGACAGTCGTGCGGTGCGCGATGCCAGTGGCCACGAGCCGGGCCTGCTCGGCTGCGTTGAACACAGCGCAGGTCTCGACGCCGGTGGGCGTCCGGTGGCGGTGCGCGTGGTCGAGCCCGACGCCTGCCCAAGCCAGGTCCCGGACGAGGTCCGCCATCGGCTGCGCGAAGCAGACCTCGGCATAGGCACCGCGCTCTTCCTGTGCGCTGGCGGGCAGGGCAAGCAGTATGCCGAGGGCAACGGAAGCGAGACAGCGGACAGCGAAGGAGCAACGAGGCATACCGAGTCGCAAGGTAGGGTGGAGGGCAATGGAGATACGGTACGGATGCTACCCGTCACGCAGCGAGCGTATCGAGCGCAGGGTACGACTTTTTGCCAGCACGTTCGCCGTGGCGGAGCCTGTTACGTGCAGCGTCGGATGAAGACCTAGGCAAGCTGGCGGGTGGAAGCGGTTGCACCCCGGAGCCCCGACGAACACGACCGAGCCCGGTTGGTTGTCCCGAGCCTCACCTGTCTGCGCCCTGTCTGTCTGCGCCCCGTCTGTCTGCGCCTCGCTCGCCACCTCGTCCGCGTGCCCTCGTCCACTGCGTCCCGCTCCCCCGTCGCCGCCTGGAAACGTATCCCGCTGGGTCTACGCTACATGGCGGGGTCGGCGTTCTTCTTCAGCCTGATGGCGCTCTTCGTGAAGCTGTCCGGGCAGGCGGGCGTGCCGAGCATGCAGATCGTCTTCGCGCGGTGCGCCGTGATGCTGGTGCTCACCTACGCGATGCTCTGGCAGGCGAGCGTGACCTCGCGCGGCGTGGACCGGCGCAGCCTCTTCCTGCGCGGCTTCACGGGCTTCACGGCGCTGAGCATCTTCTACTTCGCGCTCACCGAGATCCCCCTCGGCGACGCCGCCACGATCTACAACACCGCCCCGATCCACACGGCGCTGCTCGCGGGGCTGTTTCTCCACGAGCGCGTGCGCGGCGTGGTCGTGGTCGCCATCGCACTGAGCCTCGTCGGCGTGACGCTCATCGCGAAGCCGTCGTTCGTCTTTGCCGGCACCGAGGCGAGTTACCCGGCATGGATCGTCTACGCAGCGCTCGGCGGGGCCTTCCTCTCGGGCGCGGCCTACACGTTCGTGCGCAAGCTCAAGGACACCGACCACCCGCTCGTGGTGATCCTGTGGTTCTCGTGGGTAGGCGCGCTGGGGTCGCTCCCGTTTGCTCTCACGGAGACGCTCGGCGTGGCCGGGCGCGGGGCGTTCGCGCCATGGGTGCTGCCAAGCGGCTGGACGTGGCTGTGGCTCCTGATGGTGGGCGTAATGACGCACATCGCGCAGGTCTGCCTCACGCGTGGGCTCCACCTCGAACCCGCCGGCCGCGCCTCGGCGGTAGGCTACCTCCAGGTCGTCTTCGCGTTCGTCTGGGGCCTTCTTTTCTTTGGCACCGTCCCAGATCTCCTCACCTTGCTTGGGGCCGGAATCGTCGTGGGCGGCGTCCTGCTCGTGGTGCGCTCGCGCCGATGACGGCTCGTGCCAAGGACTGCAGGGCTAGCCCTGCGTCAGGATCAGTACCGAGACCGCGCTTCCGAAACATCCCAGCGCGATGAGCACGGTGCCATAGTACCGGAACAGCGCCGTCCAGTAGCGCTCGTCGCCGAACAGGTCCTCGTCGTCCGGCACGTCGGGCTGCCGGACTTCCCAGACCTCTCCGGCGACCATGACGAGTGACACGAGCAAGAGCAGTAGGCCGGTCAGCATAGTCGTCTACCTCGATGGCGAACCGAGCGGCACTTCTGTTGCTGTTCTCGTGTCGCTGTGCCTCGTCTGCTCACAGTACGACCGCACAGCGATGTGTGAGCCGAACCCTTCGCTCCTGGACCGGAGACACCTTGCCCGCAGCCATCGCGCTCAGGACTTCCTGAATGCGAGGCGCGTCCACGTCACGTCGGTCTTGCCTGGCAGCAAACTCGGCTGGTCGGCCTCCTGCACGATAGGTCGGAGCCCGCAACCGCGCGCCACATCGAGCAGCTGCGCGCCGCTCGTCGGGAATACGTGCAGTCCGCTGCCCGCCGGGCCGTGTCGCAGCGAGAGCGCAACCACGCCGCCGGGGCGCAGCAACTTCGCCAGCCGCCTCAGCGCAGCAGCTTGCTCCGCCAGGCCGAGGTGATGCCACACGCCCGAGCCGAGAACGAAGTCGAACGACGCCGCCTGACCGAGTGTGTCCAGGTGCGGGAGCGCATCGTCCACCCAGGTAACGCCGGGCTCCGCGTAGCGCTGCTGCCCAGCCTCGCGCAAGGCGGCCAGCGGCTCCACCGCAACGACGCTGTACCCGCGCCCTGCCAGCACCGCCGCATCGCGCCCGATACCCGCGCCGACATCAAGCACCCGCGACGACGGCGGCGGCAACACGCCGAGAAACACCCGGTGGAGCGTGTCGAACGGCACCGCCTCCGTTGCCACGATGAAGCGGTCGAGGACCGTCGCGTAGCCTTCGGTGCCGGGTATATCTGCCTTCGACGCCATCGATTCCGGCCAGGGTGCCTGCTGGTCAGGATGCGGTGCGGCGACGCGACAGCCACACCCAACCGGTGAGCAGGATCGCCGAGCCGGAGAAGATGGTCATCAGCGTGCCGGGGAAGAACTTGACGAAGCCGCCGAGGTCGAGGAAGACGAAGTAGCCGATGTCGAGCAGGCCGCCGACCATCGCGGTGACCCAGATCGCGGTCATGTTGCCGCGCCAAATGAAGACCGCTCCGATGAGGGTGACCACCCCGCCCCAGAGGAGATTCCAGGCATGCTGGTTGAGCACCGCGCCCACCGCCGCGTGGTAGTCCATCACAAGCATGTCGGGGGCGACGCCGTCAGCGATGCTCTGGAAGCCATTGGTCGCGTCGCCAGAGATGACGAGGACGCCCGCGAGGGCATGCACGAGGCCCCAGACCACCCACAGGATCGCTGCGATCCGGAGCGCGGTGACCTGGGCGTTGGACAACGGGGCAGCGGTGGTGGTAGCCATGGACGTACGCGTGCGGATGGGTGAGACGGATGCCTCGACTAATATGCAACCAATCCAGTCACATTACAATATGTCCGACCTATGCCCTCCTTCGGCGTCCGTTGGTTGCTCACGCGGCCCCGAACAGGCGCGTCCGGATCTCGCGGTCCATCTCCGCCACCGTGACCGCTTCGAGGCGGCGGAGCAGCGCGAGCTCGGCATCAGCGTAGAGCTCGTTGATGTACCCGCCCATCACCGTCGCGACGCGGCCTGCGCAGTCGCTCGGGTGGCGCGTCAAAATCGGCTGGTCGTCCGCGACGGCCTCGTACGCCTCCCGGAGCGTGATCTCTTCAGCGGGCCGGGCGAGCGCCGTACCGCCGCCCTTGCCCCGCCATGTCTCCACGAGGCCGTGCCGCTGGAGCTTTGTCAGCACCCGCCGCAGCACCACCGGACTCGTGCCGTAGGTCCGCGCCATCTGCTCCGACGTCAGGCGCTCCCCCGGACGCGACGCGAGGAAGCCCAGGATGTGGAGTCCGATGGCAAGTTGGCTGTTCATCGATTTGCCTGCGTGGAGCGCATCACCGTCCGGTCACAGAGCACAGCAGCGGCGTACAGCGGCACCAGGCCACGAACAACAGGGCGATGTTCATGAGTCCGGGTAGACGAGCCAAGGCCTGAAACGGTAGACCGAGCCGGCGATACGCCCATGATACGGACCGTCCTAGCTCCTGCCCGCCCCAGCTCCGACACCGCTTCAGGTATTACGGAGCAAGGCGGCTGAGCTCCCATCCGTGGCCGCTCGCCTCGTAGCGGAACCGGTCGTGCAGGCGATCTGCGTGCCCCTGCCAGAACTCTATCGTGAGCGGGCGCACTACGTAGCCGCCCCATGCCGGACGAGGCGGAGTGTCCCCTGCAGCGGCGAGTGCTTCTGCAGCCTTGGTCAAAGCGTCGCGATCGGGGACGGGCTGGCTCGGAGGGTAGACGTAGAGCGTCCGCTTCATAGCCGGAGATCGTGCCTCGAAGTAGCGCGCCGACTCGTCGCTGGGAAGCCGCTCAGCCGTCCCGGTCACCCGGACTTGGCGCCCGGCGGTCGGCCAGTAGAACACGAGCGCGACCCTGGGTTCGGCATCGATGTCGCGTCCCTTCGGCCCGGTGTAGTGGCTC
>JBCDFO010000269.1:0-6771 GCA_039177895.1 Bacteroidota bacterium | reverse complement strand
CGCTCCGCCGCGATGGTCGTGCGGCACATCTGCGCCTCGGCCTCGTCGGCCCGCCGCTGCTCCGCGACGGCACGTAGCCGCTCGACCTCGGTCTGGGCGGCCTTTGCCTTCGCCAGTGCCTCCTCCACCCGAGGCCGCGTGGCAAGGCGTTGGTCGGCCTCGTCGAGCTTCTGCTGGTCGCGCCGCTGATCGGCATCGAGCTGCTTCAGGCGGAAGTCGAGGTCGCGCTGGGCAGCGGCGATCTGGTCCCCCACCCGCTGGCGTTGCGTGTCGATGCCGCGCCGGAGGTCGGCCTTGTCGTCGAGGTCATCGCGCTCGCGGCGGAGGGCCTCGTAGCGCTCGTGCGCCTGCATCAGCTCCGCGCGCCGGGCGACGAGGTGCTCGGTGTCCCGCACCTTGGCTGTGAGTTCATCCCGCTCGGCGGCGAGCGTTGCGGTGCGCTCGGCGAGGCTACGGAGCGTCGTCCGCTGATGCTCGGCGTCACGAGCAGCCGCTTCGAGCGCGCTCACCCGCTCCATCAGCGCGCGCTGCGCCTGCTGGGCGTCCGTGCGCTGGCGTTCCAGGTCGGCCTGGTGCGCGGCGGCTGCTTCCAGGTCTTGCTGCCACTGCCCCTCGTCTTCGAGCGCGCCGGTGAGGCGTTCGACCTCCGCGTTCAGGCGCTCGACCTCGGTGCTGTGCTGCCGGACGTGCTCGCGGGCTTTGTCGGCGAGCTTGTCGTAGCGACCCAAGGCGAGGATCTGCGCCAGAATCTGCTTGCGCTCGCGGGGCTTCTTCTTCGTGAACTCGTCCGAGCGGCCCTGGAGGAGAAAGGCCGAGTTGATGAACGTGTCGTAGTCGAGCCCAATCTTCTCGTCGATGGCGGCTTGCGTCTCGCGGACGGACGGCGTCGTGAGGGGACGCCAGCTCTGTGTTCCGCTGTCGAGGACCTGGAATTCGAGGCTCGGCTTAGAGGTCTTGCCCGACGCCGACTTCGAGTACGCGCGGACGACCCGGTAGCGGGTGCCTTCGAGGTCGAAGGTGAGGTCCACCTCCATGCGCGTCTGGCCGATGCGGAGGAGATCGTCGTCCGGCTTGCGGTTGTCGCCCGACTTGCGTGCCTCGCCCCAGATCGCCCACGTGATCGCGTCCAGCAGGGCCGACTTGCCTTGGCCGTTGCCGCCGGAGAGGCAGGCCACGTGAAACTGCTCGAAGTCGAGCGGCTCGTTGGTGGTGCCGTAGGAGAGGAAGTTGTGGAGCTTGAGCGCGACGGGGACCATGCGCGGGGCGAGCCAAGGCGGGGGGGCGAGCGGCGCGAAGGTACGCGCGGGGCTCCCCCCCGATCCCGCACAGGCGGGCTCGCCGCTCCGTTCCTACGCGTCGCGCGCGACGGGCGTGCTGCGCTTCGGAGCCACGTGCAGCGACCGCGCGATCTCGTCCAGCTTAGGCGTGTCCATGTCGAGGTCGAGACCGGCGTCCCAGCGGTTCAACTCGTACTGGTCGAGCCAGCGCCGGAAGCGGATCATCTCCTCGGGCGAGAGTTCGGTGACGAGGAGCGCAAGACGATTGAGCGGCGACATGGCGGGCAGCAAAAAACGCACGAGGGGGACAGAAGGGCTGCATCGCCAAGGTGGCAGCGACGCGGCTGGCCGTTTCCTTCGGTAATGCGAGGCCTCCGTATCGGCCCCATTTCCATGGTCACAGCGCTGTCCTCAGTGGCAGCAAAAAGCACACCGACAGAGTCCGGCGCGAGCCAACGACCGCACCCTGGCCTAGGAATCAGCCACCGAACCCACGCGGGTCGGTACTCTGGGGCTGGTTGTCCTCGAACGCGCCAGCTTCGAGGTCGTCCACGGCCTGGAAGAGCCTCTCGCGGAGGCCAGGCAGCACGGGCTTCACGACCTCCCAGGTCGCTGGTGCGAGACCACGCACCGGCTCGTACAGGGCCGAATTCTCGCGCGCCTCGTCGGTGAACACCGGGGTGCCAGCTCCGGCCAACAGCGGCATCATGTTGATGAGCGAGAGGCCGAGACTCACGACCAAGAGCGCCTTGAAGCCGCCGAACGCGGCCCCGCCGACCTTATCCACGCCCCCGAGGGCGAGCGCCGAGAGCATCCCTTTGATGGCGCGCGTGATGAAGAACACCGCGAGCATGACCCCGGCGAAGGTCACCGCGAAGCCCACCGTGCCCGCCACCCGCGGCGAGAGTTGGAGGCTGTTCACCACCGCCACGCCGACCGGCTGCGCAAACATCGCGCTCAGGATGATCGCGACCACGATGCCGACGATGCCGAGCACCTGATCGATGAGGCCGGTCGACCAGCCGCGCAGCAGCCCGATCACCGCGCACACCGCGATGAACGCGTCGAGGTAGGACAGGTTGGCGAGCGCTTCCATGTGGGTAGGGGTCGATGGGGTACGACGGGGTGGCGCGGCCTCCGGCACGACCACCGTGCGTGGCACATCCAATGCTATGCCAGACCTGAGGCCTTCGGTGTCACTCGCCCCCCTTCAGGTGCAGTTCGACGGCCTTCCGGACACGATTACCGTCGGCGAGGCCGCGCAGAGCGCCCATCGCACGTCCCATCACCTTGCCCATGTCTGCCATCGACGACGCGCCGGTCTCCGCCACGATGGCGGCGACGCGCGCAGCGATCTCGTCGTCGCTGAGTTGCTTGGGGAGGTAGTCCTCGATGATCGCGAGTTCGGTCCGCTCCTTCGCTGCGAGATCCTCCCGCTCCGCACTTTCAAACTGCGTGATCGACTCGCGGCGCTGCTTCGCCTGCTTTTGGAGGATGGCGAGCGCTTTCTCGTCGGTCAGCGCCCCCGCCCCGCTTTTCTCGAACTCCAAGAACGCAGCCCGGATGAGACGCAGCGTCGCGACGCGGTCAGCGTCCCGCGCCTTCATCGCGGTCTTGAGGTCGGTGTTGATCTGCTCGGCGAGGGACATAGCGGTGTGAGACGTCGGCGGCTGGAAGAGACCACCGAACATACGGACAGCCTGCTCCCCTACCGCAGCACGAGGCGCACCGCGAGGACACCGATCCCGACCTGCATGGCACCCAGCCCAACGGCGGAGTAGGTATCGAGCCGCTGCGCCTCGCTGCGGAGCGCCGGGTCGCCGCGCTCGGGGCTGAACGGGTCCCGGTAGCGGTCGTCGATGTCGTCGGCGCGGAGCTTGAAGTAGACCGCCGTGGCCGCCCCTGCCACCGCCAGCGTCCCCGCTGCCACATCGAGCCAGCGGTTGGACCTGGATGGCGGTAGCCCAACGACCTCGGCCCCGCCTTGGTCGCGCAGTGGCCGCAACAGCACCGACTGGGCGTTGGTGAATGCCGCGCCGGGCACAAGCTCTTGCTCTGCATAGCCGTCCTTCGCGATCACGAGCGTGCCCGCCAGCGGCTCAGCGCGGTCGAACGAGAGCGGCGTCGTCCCCAGCGATGTCGCCGTCCCGTCTGCGCCGATGTGCGTCACCTCGGCCCCGTACGGCATCGAGTCAAGGCGGTAGCGCACGGGCAGGTCGAGGCGAACGTCCAGGGTGTCCCCGGCCACGACGTCTAGGGTCTGCGCGGCACTTCGGGCGTCCCAGGTGTCGGCCTCGCCGTGGAGCAACAGCAGGTGCACAGGCCCCGGCGCGAAGGCGAGCGCCGCGTCCGCCTGCCAGTCGCCCCGCGCGCCGTTCACGTAGAGGCGGGCGTCCTCTGCGTTGGTGGCGAGGCGCACGTAGCCGACCTCCTGCGCGTGGACCGTGGGCAGCAGCAGCGCGCCGAGGCACAGCAGCGTAAGCAAAGACGGGAGGAAGGAGCGCATGGGCCTCAGCGGGTGGCGAGCGAATCGAGGGAAGCCGGTCCGAAGAGGTAGACCTGACGCGGCTCGGCGAGGACGACGAGGTAGCCGTCAGCGACCAGCGGCGCGGTCTTCACGCGGCCCCCGACTTCGGTCTGCCAGCGCACGGTCCCCGTCGCAGCGTCGAGGGCGAGGACACGCTTGCGGAGCGTCCCCAGGAACACCGTGTCGCCCGCGAGATGCGGGGCGGCCGTGACCACGCCGTCCTCGTCGTAGGACCACCGCACACGAGGGCCGTCGCTCGGTACACCCCCTGCGACATCGAGGGCGAAGAGCGTGCCTTCCGACGTGCCTGTGTAAGCCGTGCGCCCATCGGTGGCCACGGCCGTGAAGCGAGTCTCCGGAGTCGCGCCGAAGAAGGTCCACCGCACCGCTCCCGTGGCCGCATCCAGGCCGAGGAGGCGACCGCGCGTCGTCGGAACGAAGAGCGTGCCGTCAGGCCCGAGCGTCGGCGTGGCGTAGACCGGAGCACCAAGGTCACGCGTCCAGCGAGCTGCGCCGTCGGCAAGAGCGTAGGCAGTCAGCCGCCCCTGGTCGTCCACCACGGCGACGGTCTCGGCGTCGAGCAGGACCGGCGTGGCGTAGACGGCGCGGGCCGAGTCGGGAGCCTGCTCCCAGCGCACGGCTCCTGTTCGCGGGTCGATGGCGCGGATGCGGCCTTCCAGGCTGGCCGCGATGAGCGTCCGGTCGGAGAGGAGGAGACCGGCAGCATGGGCCTCCGCGTCGAGCGTCCAGGCTGTGCGACCGCGCGTAAAGTCGTAGGCCACGACGCCCCGTCGGCCCGCCACAAGGGGGACGTAGATGAACCGGGCGTCCATCGCCGGAGCCCCATCGATGGCGTCGCCGAGGTCGGCGATCCCCAGCGCGCGGCGTTCGTCGGCGAGGTCGAGCACGCGCACCTCGCCCTGCCGCGTCGCGACAAAGAGGCGTCCGTCAGCGGCAAGCGCCGCGGCGGGGCCGAACGCGCCCTCGGCGTTGTACGACCACTTCTCTTCCAACGGCAACGACAGGCCTTCCGCCTGCACCGACGCGCGGGCTGGCGTCCCCCCTTCCGTGGTCCACGCGCCGTCCGTGGAGACAGGCCCATCCAGCCGCAGCACCTCGCAACCGACCAGCACCATGCAAAGCAGCAAGGTCGCCCCTACCGCTGACGTGCGGTACTCAGTCTGTGACCCTCGACTCGCGACTCGTGACCCTCGACTCTTAGAAATCATACCCGAAGAAGAACTGGCTGAAGGCCTCGCGCTCGCCCCACTGGATGCCGTCGCGGAAGCGGACGCCACGGTCGTAGCGCAGCACGAACGCGCCGAAGAGGTTGAACCGCAGCCCGAGGCCGGTCGCGCCGAGCGTACGTCCTGCATTCAGCTGCGCCTCGGCGATGGAGTCGCTGTAGAAGTCGTCGTTCCACGCATGCGCCGCGTCGAAGAAGGCCGCGCCGCGGATGTTGGCAAGGCCGAAGGGCGCGAGGATGGGCAGAATCGCGCCAGGGGCCTCGACGAGCGGGAAGCGCAACTCGTGCGAGGTGAAGAGGATGTTGCGCGCGCGCACGTCGAGGAAGCCGAAGCCGCGCAGGTTCCAGCTGCCCCCGAGCAGGAAAAGCCGCGAGCGCCGCCCGATGTTCGACTGCGCGAGGCCCCACGAGGCGAACGTGAGCCCGGGCACGATGCGGAGGTAGTGCCGGAGGTCGGCCGAGAGCGTGAGGAAGTTGACGTTCGAGTTGAGCACGTCGGTCGTGTAGCCAACGGTGAGGTTCGCGCGCCAGCCGTCGACGGGGCCGTTCCAGCCGTAAAGCGCCGTGTCGTGGACCAGCGACGCGCTGTTGCTCAGGAGCAGCGTCTCGAGCTCTTCGAGGCCAATGAGCTGGTCCTTGACGCTCCACGCGAGCGAGGTCGAGAGTTCGAGACGACGGAATTTGGAGAGCGGGTAGCTGACCGCGCCGAACCCGCCCCACGTCTGCTCGAAGAAGACGGGGTACGTCGCTGCCGCGTCCGGATCGCCGCGGTCGAAGCGCCGCCCGCCGAGGCGGAACAGGCCGTAGCCCACATTGGTGCGCCGCCCGAGGTGCAGGCGCGAGACGGCCACGTTGAGCCCCTCCCAGAAGGAGCGCCCCGGCGTGTTGATCTGGAAGGCGGAAACGTAGTACCGGTCGTTGCCGAGCATATCCGAGAAGGCCAGCACAGCCCCGCCTGACGTGCCCCAGACCGGGTTCGTGCTCACGCCACCTTGCGCGATGTCGAGGTTGTACGCCCGTTTGTACGGCTTCTTGCGCTGCTCGCGCTGCACGGCCAGCGGCTCGAACGCCCAGCCCTCGACCGGCGGCGTGAGCGTGTCGGGCGAGGTCGCCACGGGCCGCACCATCCACGAGTCCGGCATCGGGCCGGTCGCCACGCCCACACGAGCGCGCAACTCCGACACGGCTACCGGTTCCGTCACACTCGGCTCCACGGTCAGACGCGCGCCTGTTGGATCTTCCACGAAGGCATCGCCGCCCCCACGCACTTCGTCCTCGTCGAGCGGGATAGGGATCGCCGACGTAGGCGCTGCCGCGAGCACGGGTTGCGCAGGGATCGTTGGTGCGAAACGCTCGACGGCAGGCCGCACCGGGCTCACCGCCACGGGCGCGTCTAACAACGCGGCCCCGTCCATCGCGCGGAGCGTGAAGCGGAAGTTCTCGAAGCTGGTGAACACGACCTGGTCCGTGTCGGTCCAGACCGGATCGAACGCCGCGCTCGTGAACCGGGTCAGGCGGTAGGCTTGGCGCGGTGCCGTCGTCGAAGTCGCAGTACCGTCGGCCCCCGCTCCGTCGCCCGCGAGGAGCGCAGCCGGGGCGTCGGCATCGACGAGCCAGAGGTCTTGCGCGGTGAACCGGCCCGTGTCGGGATCGCGATGCGTGCTCGCGTATACGATCCGCGTGCCGTCCGGCGTCCAGCGCGGGCTCAGGTCGAGGTGCGG
>JBCDFO010000268.1:0-6815 GCA_039177895.1 Bacteroidota bacterium | reverse complement strand
TGCGGGCATCCGCTTCGACGCGAGCCACTCCGCCAGAAGACGCGCCAGCGCTGGGTGCGGCTCTGTTTGTGAGCCTGGGGCTCGAGCGCTCGGCCACACGGTCACGGCGACCCCTTTGTTGCGCGCCCGGTTGCGCTGCGCTCGCAGCGACGATTTCTCGGCTAGGATGCCGTCCCATCGTGCAGGATTCCAGACCGGCTGCGCGCCGAGCGTCATTTGGCTGTGGTCAGGCCGCCCGGCGAGGACGGCCCGCAGGCGCCCGTCCGCCCCGAAGTAGCACACGCCCGCGCCCGCCGCCTGCGCCGCGGCCTCGAAGCGCTCCGACGCCTCCGCGACGTAGCCCTCGGCGCACACGGGCTCGCCCGCCACCACCCACATCGGCCGCCCGCTGAGCCGCCGCACGGCCACGTAGCCGACCACCGCGCGGTCGCCCGGCGCAAACCAGTAGGTCAGACCCGGGTTGAGCAGTTGGTAGGCCGTCGCGTTCCACCCGTGCGCCAGCACCAGATGCCGGACGCGGTCGAGAGACGGAGCGAGGTAAGGCATACGATGCCCTCAATCCCAGCATGGAAGCGGCTGGTGCAGGGCGAGTACGTGGAAGCAGCCTAAACGCAGCGCTAGAAGTAGACGGCCAGCGTGAGGCGCGTGGTCGTGAGGTCGATCTCGAACGCAGACTCATCGCGGTCACGGACTTCGCCGTTGACGACGTCTTCGCGGTTGAGGTCCGCCACGTACGTGAAGTTCAGAACGTACGCTCCCGAGACCTCGAACATCCCGCTGAGGCGGTAGGCAACGCCAGCCTGTACGTTTCCTCCGAGACTCAGAAAGGCCTGCTCGGAGGTCCGCTCGAACACCATCTCGTTCTGGTCGACGTTTACGTCCTCGAACCGGCTCCACCGCCACCCGACGAACGGGCCGCCTTGCACGTAGAGCGAGGTGCGAGCGCCAGATCGCGCGTAGACGCGGAGGTCGGTCTGGAGACGCAGGTCGGCGTTGGTCGCCGTGCTCTCGCTGGTGTTGTCCCCGAACACCGCGTCCGATGCGTTGCGGCGGAACTGCCCGCCGAGGCTCACGAGCAGGGCCGTGCGCGGGGAGAGACGGCGGAGATAGCCGAAGCCGCCCTCGTACGTGTTGAGGGCAAGCCCGTTGATGCTGAAAAGGACGGCGGAGGTGCTGTCGCTGAGAGCGGGCTGCGCGACGGCAGGGGTTGCTGCGAGGACGAGCAGGGCGATCGTCAGGAAGATGGGGCGCATAGGACAGAGGTTAGGGTGAAAGTCGTGGAAGATAGGCGGTGGCGGGCGCGCCGCACGACACAGCGCCAGGGCCATTCACCGTGGGCCGAGGCAGCGGCCCCGGGTGGGCGCGTCGTACCTTCAGCGCGCTCTGTCCACCCCGCCTTGCCTCCATGTCCGCCTCGTCCTCCACCGGAAAGAAATACGTCGCCATCGCGGGCAACATCGGGGCGGGCAAAAGCTCCCTCACACGCGTCCTGAGCGACTACTTCAAGTGGGAGCCGTTCTACGAGCGCGTTGACGACAACCCGTACCTGTCGGATTTCTACGCCGACATGAACCGGTGGTCGTTCAACCTCCAGGTCTTCTTCCTGTCGAGCCGCTTCAAGCACCAACGGGCCATCGAGGACGCGCCGCACTCGGTCGTGCAGGACCGCTCGATCTACGAGGACGTCGAGATCTTCGCGCGCAACCTCCACGACATGAGCCTCATGGCGACGCGCGACTACGAGAACTACCGCGAACTCTTCGACATCATGACGAGCTACCTCCGCCCGCCGGACCTGCTCGTCTACCTCCGCGCCTCCGTCCCGACGCTCGTCCGCCAGATCCAGTCGCGCGGGCGCGAGTTCGAGTCGTCCATCCGCATCGACTACCTGGAGCGCCTCAACGGGCTCTACGAGGACTGGATCGACCGCTACACCGGCCCGCGCCTAATCGTGAACACGGACGACCTTGACTTCGTGAACGAAGACGCGGACCGGTTCGAGATCATCAGCCGCATCGAGAGCCGCCTCTTCGGGCTGTTCCCTGAGGGGGAGTGAGGGGGTGTGGGAGGAGGAGCGTATGGGAGTAGCGGGGTCCAGGGCCGTTGCGTGTCTGCTCGTCCTCCTGCTCTTCGCGAATCCGATGCGGGCGCAGGAAGCAGACTCTGTTGCGGTCAAGCCTCAGCTGATCCCGGGTGATTCGCTCGAAACGATGGGGCCTCCGCCGGAAGGCGAGCCCGCAGACACGACGGCGCTGCGCGTGTCGCTGAGTGCCTACACGGCGCCGCCGGGCGTGCGCTTCGGGCCGGTCCCGGCCACGCAGCCGGGACTATCGGTACGCCCGCTGCTGGACGCGCTCCCAGAGACGTTCACCTACGACCTCGGCTCGATAGGCTGGCCGCATGGCGTCAGCTTCGCCGGGCAGGCCCCGCGCCGCGCCGCGCTCACGCTCGACGGCGTCCCACTCACCGACCTCGTGACGGGCCGCCCGCGCTACGACTGGCTGCCGCTCGACCTCCTCGGGCGCCTCTACCGCGAGCCGACGGCGCTCGGCACGACGGCGGCGACCCACGCGGCGCTGCGCCCGCTCGATGCGCCGGTGGCACGGACCGAGCTGCGCTACCTCACCGGCCAGGAGGGGGTGCAGTTCATCAGCGCCACGCACGCGCAGACGCGGCGGCCGGGCTTCGTCGGGCGCGAGGGGCGACTCGGCGTGCTCTTCCACGTGTCGGGGCAGCGCGCGGAGGGACTCTACGCGGGCAGCGACCTCAGCGGCTACCGCGTCCTCGGCCGCGCGACACTCCACCGGCCGGGCTGGGCGCTCGCCGTCACCGAGCACCGCGCCCGGCTCCGGGGCGGCGCACGCGGCTCGATCTCGGGGCTGCTCTACGAACCACTCACGGCCACCGTCGCTGACGCAAACGCAGACCGTACCGACGTGCTGCACGTCCTCTCGGCGCGGCTGCGGGTGCAGACGCCGTTCTTCGCCGTGCCGTTTTCGGCGACAGCGTTTCGCGTAGCGCAGACCGCGCGCTTCGGACGAGCTGGCTTCGGCAGCGACGCCGTCTCCTCAGAGGTCGAGGCCCGGCGGCTGGGCGTGGCGCTCGCACAGCCGTTCGAACTCAGGGGGCATGCCCTCGCGGTGCGCCTGACCACCTGGCGCGACGCTGCCCTCGACTCGGCCGCGGTGGCGCTCGTGCCGGAGACCACCGCGCGGACCTTCGCCCACCTAGCGCTCACCGACTCGACGACGCTCTGGGGCGTGAGCGCGCGGCTAGGGATTAGCCTCGACGCCACCCCCGAGGGCACGTTCGCGAGCGGCCATGCGGAGGTGGGCCGCCGCATCGGGGCGCTGCATGTGGACGCGGCGCTGCGGCACGGGGCCGCGAACTACGGGCGCGCAGAAGTCGGTGGTTACGCACCCGACTCCACCGATGCCACGGCGCTGCGTGTGGATGCAGCAGACGCCCTGGGCGACGAGCGCACGACCCGCGCCACACTCGCCACCCGCCTCGATCTGGGCGCGTTCCGCTTCGGCGTCCGCGCGACGGGCGTGCTCCAGCGCGACACCAGGCTGCTGCTCGCCGCCGACGACGACAGCGCGACGTTCAGCACGCTCCCTGGCTCGCTCCAGCGCGTCTTCGCCACCGCCACGCTTGCGTTCCGTCCCGAGGCCGCGCGCGGCGTCTACGCGCACGTCGAGGCGACCGCGCAGCAGGCGAGCTATGCGGGCGACGGCGACCCGGCGCAGGCCGACCGCGCCATCGGCGTCCTGCCCGACGCGTGGGGCACGGCGCAGCTCGGCGTCCGCGCCCTCGGCGTCTTCGCCGGCGTGCTCGACCTCGACATCGCGCTGCGGGGCCGGGCCTGGACGGGCTTCGCCAGCCGCACCTTCCACGCCCCGACGGCGCTCTTCACGCTCCCCGAGGCCGCGACGATCGACGCGCCTGCGGGCGGCACGCTGGGCGTCGCCATCCTGACGCGCCTCCAGAAGCGGGCGAGCCTCTACGTCACCTACGACAACGCGCTCGCCAGCCGCGCCTACGCCGGGACGTTCCTCGTGCCCGTCAACCCGCTCACGCCGCACCACCTCCGCTTCGGTGTGTTCTGGACGCTGTTTGGGTGACCGTCGAAGGTCGAAGGTCGAAGGTCGAAGGTCGAAGGTCGAAAAGGTGCGTGGTTCGTCGACCCGAATCAAGCCAGATCGCCGCCGCCTCGTCTCCCCGTCTGCCCTACCCTTTCGGATAGACACGGCGGCGGGACCGTGCTGATTTGTGCCGCGTTGGAGCGGGGCCTGCTCACGCTAGCCTAGCCTGCCATGCCTACCCCTGCCGACCTCCGCGCCGTCAAGCTGCTCGAAGACCTGCCCGACGACGACCTCGCCTGGATCATCGAACGCGCCGAGCAGGTGAAGCTCGGTCCCGGCGACCTGCTCAACGAGGCGGGCGCCCCGGCGGACTGGATGTTTCTCATGCTGGAAGGCCACGTCCGTGCCATCGTACGGGACGGGGAGCGCGAGACGGCCGCCTACAGCTTCGAGGCCGGCGAGGTGGCGGGCGTGCTGCCCCGGTCGCGCATGGAACGCTACCCGGCGACCTCGCGCGCCACCGTCGCGACGCGGCTGCTGCGGCTCCACAGGCAGCACTTCCCCGACCTCATCCGCGAGCAGCAGACGTTCGACGCGCGCCTGGCGCACCTGATGATCGACCGGAGCCGCGCCGAGTCGCGCTACAAGCTCCAGCAGGAGAAGCTCGTCTCCCTCGGGACGATGGCAGCCGGGTTAGCGCACGAGCTCAACAACCCCGCGTCCGCCGCCAAGCGCGCCGCCGAGACGCTCTGCGAGACGCTCCAGACGTTCGACGAGCGCGCCTCGACGCTGCTGCGCAAGCTCATCTTCCCCGACGGCCTCCCGCCGATGACGGGGGGCGACGGAGCCACGCTCGACATGGGATCCCCAGGCGATCCGTTCCAGCCCGTCTACGACGTCATCCTCGCCCCCGACCCGGACCTCGACCCGCTGGAGGAGGGCGACCGCGAGGACGCCTTCGCCGACTGGTTCGACGACCTTGCCGACGAGGGCCTCGGTCAGGTCGCGCAGCCCTGGGAGGCGGCCTCGACACTCACCGCTGCGGGCTTCACCGCCGACTTCCTCTCGACCTTCCTGGAGGGCATGGCCGCCGAGTACCGCGTGGACACGATCAACTGGATCGTGCAGGACACGGCCATGCGGGCGCTCTGCCTCGAACTGGCCGAGAGCACGACGCGCATCTCCGAGCTCGTCGGCGCGATGAAGTCCTACACCTACATGGACCAGGACAGCCAGCAGCAGCGCGTCAACCTCAAGCGCGGCATCATCGACACCGTCATCATCCTCAAGCATAAGTTCAAGAAGAAGGGCATCCGCCTCACGAAGGAGTTTGGCGACGACGTGCCTGAGATCCTCGCCTACGGCAGCGAGCTCAACCAGGTCTGGACGAACCTCCTCGACAACGCCATCGCGGCCGTGCCCGACGAGGGCGGCGAGATCCGCCTGCGCACGAGCTACGACCACGACGGCTGCATGGTGCAGGTGGACCTCTTCGACAACGGCACCGGCATCCCCGCCGACGTGCAGCAGCGCATCTTCGAGCCGTTCTTTACGACCAAGGGCCCCGGCGAGGGCACGGGCCTCGGCCTCGACATCGCCCTGCGGATCGTGCGCAACCGCCACGGCGGCGTGATCTACGTGTCGTCCGAACCCGGCGAGACGCACTTCCTCGTGCGCCTGCCCGTCAACGGCCGCGACGCCCCCGAGGCCGCCAAGCAGGAAGACGCCGCGCTGGCGTAAGGTATCGGGGCTTGCAACACAACGCCGCGTGCCCCTGCACTCTCGCTCCCCACACTCCTCCACCTGGACACCCCACCCATGGCCGCCAAGCCCGTCATCCTCGCCGTCGACGACGACCCGCAGGTGCTCCGCGCCGTCGCGCGCGACCTCCGCAGGCGCTACGGCGAGACGCACCGCATCGTCCGCGCCGATTCCGGCCAGGCCGCCCTGGAGACCATCGAGGCGCTCACGGAGCGCGGCGACCCCATCGCCCTCCTGCTCTCCGACCAGCGGATGCCGCAGATGGACGGCGTCACCTTCCTCGAAGAGGCGCGGCGACATGTGCCCAAGGCCAAGCGCGCGCTCCTGACGGCCTACGCCGACACCGAGGCCGCCATCTCGGCGATCAACGAATCGCAGATCGACTACTACCTCCTCAAGCCCTGGGACCCGCCCGACCAGCGCCTCTATCCGGTCCTCGACGACCTCCTCGACGACTGGCAGTCGAACTACCGGCCGGGCTTCGGCGGCCTCCGCATCGTGGGCGACCGCTGGTCTCCCAAGTCGCACGCGATCAAGGACTTCCTCGCGCGCAACCAGGTCCCGTACGAGTTCCTCGACGTGGAGTCGAGCGACGAGGCGAAGCACATCGCCGAGAAAGCCCGGACCGGCGGCGGCGAGGCGGGCGGCGACGGGGAGGCGGGCGACGTGCTCCCGCTCGTGCTCTTGCCGGACGGCCAGCGGCTGCTCGCCCCCGAGCCGAGCGACATCGCCGAGCACGTCGGGCTCCAGACGAACGCGGCGAAGGACTTCTACGACCTCGCCATCGTGGGTGCGGGACCGGCCGGGCTCGCGGGGGCCGTCTACGGGGCCTCGGAGGGGCTACGCACCGTCCTGATCGAGAGCCACGCGCCGGGTGGGCAGGCGGGCACGTCGAGCCGCATCGAGAACTACCTCGGCTTCCCGCAGGGCCTCTCGGGGGCCGACCTCGCGCGGCGCGGCTCGGCGCAG
>JBCDFO010000267.1:0-6874 GCA_039177895.1 Bacteroidota bacterium | reverse complement strand
GTAGTAGAGCTCGTCGTCGACGATGTGCATCTGCTTGCCGGAGTCCTGGAGGTAGAAGAACAGCGTCTTCTGGATGAGCGCCTCGACGCCCGGCTCCTGCTTGAGCTTGGTGAGCTGCTTGTTCTTCGGGAAGCCGCGGTCGGCGCGCAGAAGCGCGATCCCGGCCTGGTCGCGGAGCTCGGCGACCTTCTTCTTGTCGCCGCCCGCCTCGGCCAGTTCCATGTCCTTCAGGAGCCGCTGGCCCTCGGCGACGAACTTGGCGACGAGCCGCTTCTGCTGGTCCACGAGGTGGCCGATGGCCGGACGCAGCTGGACGTACTGGTCGACGTCGGCCTGCGGGACCGGTCCGGAGATGATGAGCGGCGTCCGCGCCTCGTCGATGAGGACCGAGTCGACCTCGTCGATGATGGCGAAGTGGTGGTGCTGCTGGACGAGCTGCGCCGGGTCGATGACGAACGAGTTGTCGCGCAGGTAGTCGAAGCCGAACTCGTTGTTGGTGCCGTAGGTGATGTCCGACTGGTAGGCTTCCTTGCGCCCGGCCGAGTGCGGCTGGTGCTTGTCGATGCACGCGACGGTGAGCCCGTGGAACTCGAAGATGGGCGCCATCCACTCCGAGTCGCGCTGGGCGAGGTACGGGTTGACCGTGACGACGTGGACGCCGCGCCCGACGAGCGCGTTGAGGTAGATCGGCGCGACGGCGACGAGCGTCTTGCCTTCACCCGTCTTCATCTCGGCCGCGTTGCCGCGGTGGAGGTGGATCCCGCCGATGAGCTGCACATCGTAGGGGACCATGTTCCACGCGATCTCCGAGCCGCCCGCGAGCCACGACTTGCCCACCATGCGGCGGCAGGTCTCCTTCATCACCGCGAAGGCCTCGGGGAGGATGTCCTCCAGGATGTCCTCGACGGTGTCGAGCCACTCGGCGTCGAGGTCTTCGAGGTCGCGGTAGAGCGCCTGGCGGTCGCGGAAGCTCAGCGTCTCGCCCTCGGCGGCCTGCCCGTCGCCGCCGACGGGGCCCTCGGTCGCCGTGGCCGAGCGGAGGCGCTGCTCGATCTCGGCTTGCTCTTCCTCGATCTCGCGGACGGCCTCGCGGATGCGCGTGCGGAAGGCATCGGTCTTGGCGCGGAGGTCGTCGTCGGAGAGCGCCTGGAAGTCCTCGGCGTAGCCGTTGATCTCGTCCACGACGGGCGCGAGCTTCTGGAGCGTGCGCTCGTTGCTGTCGCCGAAGAGTTTCTTGATGAAGTTGAGCATGGGTGCAAGCCGGGGAGGCGGCGAGGCAGATCGGGGAGGCGGAAGGTCGGAGCCGGAGGGAGCGGGCACGGATTCGGCCCTGGACGCGGCGGCGGTGGAAGTGCGATATTGGCCCGCGCTGCGTTGGGTGCGTCCGCCGTTTCGGCAGACCAAACCAACACGCAACGAACGTGCCGCACCGGCTCCGTAGCCGAGTTGGCACGCGACGTGCATGGCCCCGTTCCGCCAGGGCCCCCGTTCTGTCCTACGCTTCGCCTCGAATTAACCACTGCCCGCGCCCCAGCCCCGCTGCCTCTGGACCTTGTTTCGGACGACGTGTCGAGATCGATGTAGCCTGCGGCCTTCCTGCCGCGCAGCTTGTTGCCGCTCGACCCACGACCTACGACCCACGACCCTCTTCCTGATGCGGCTCCTTCTCGCAGCGCTCTTTCTTGCACTCACGGCAGCCTCTGTCCTGCCCTCGGTCCACGCGCAGTCGCCGGACCGGTACGCGCAGTTCAAGGTGCTCGGCCTCGCCCCGTCGGCGCGGGCGGCGGCGCTCCAGGGCTCCATCGGCGCGCTCTACGGCAACGACGCGGTGGCGCACTTCTACAACCCGGCGCTCCTCAACGCGCAGATGGACCGCCAGGTCGCAGTGAGCTACCTCAACCACCTGGCTGACATCTCGGCAGGCACCGCGCTCTACGTCCGCGACGTCGAGCGCCTCCAGGGCACACTCGCGGCCAGCATCCGCTTTCTTTCCTACGGCGAGTTCGAGCGAGCCAACGCGGATGGCATTCTCGACGGCACTACGTTTGGCGCGGGCGACTTCGCGCTATCGGTCAGCTACGCCCGCCCCCTCACCGAAGACGAGCGGCTGCGCGGCGGCGTGACGCTCCACACACTCTTCGCCACGCTCGACGATGCCAGTGCCTCCGCCGTCGCCTTCGACGCGGGCCTAGTCTACACGATTCCCGAACAGCAGCTCACCGTCAGCGCGGCCGTCGTGAACGCCGGGACCGTGTTCTCGTCGTTCGGCGAGGAGGAAGACACGCTGCCGTTCGATCTGCGCCTCGCCGTGGCAAAGCGGCTCGCGAACGTGCCCCTGCAGCTCACGGTCACGGGCTACGACCTCGCCGACCTGTCGGAGGGCTCGGGCAACGCGGCCAACCGGGTGCTCAACCACCTCACCGTCGGGGGCGAGTTATTCTTTGGCAAGGCGTTCGCGCTGCGGGCGGGCTACAACGACCGCCTCCGCGACGAACTCGACCCGCAGGGCCGCTTCGACGTGGCGGGCGTGGGGCTGGGCTTCGGCCTGGAGATCCGCCGCGTCGGGTTCGACTACGGCTATACTGGCTGGTCCGAGGTGGGTGGCCTGCACCAGTTCTCGCTGCGGACGCGCATCTGAGCCAGGCATCGCTTTAGCTCTCATTCCTGGTCACACCCTCGCGACGATGCGCGGGGGTAAACACGGCTTCCGGTCCCTGGCGCGTTCGTAGCTTTGCCTTTGCTCTCGTTCTCTTTTTTGATCTCCGCACCCTGGCCATGCGCCTCTCGTCTTTTCCGCTTGCCATCGTCACCCTATTCGCGCTCCTGCTTACCGTCGGATGCGGGAGCAGTCGCAGCACGTCCAACGCCGAGGATCCCGAAACACCAGCTGCGAACACCGCCACGGACTCCGGGGAAGCGTTCGAGATCGAGGTAGGCGAGTCGCTGACGCTCAACGAGTACGGTGACGAGATCGTCTTCAACCGCGTGGTGAGCGACAACCGTTGCCCCGAGAACGTTGCCTGCGTCCAGCCCGGCCGCGCGCTCATCAGCGTGACCTACGTGGCCGAAGACGTGGCCTCGACCTACACGTTCGAGATCCCTGGCGGTGTCAAGCCGACCAGCCGCGCGGGATCGCACCTCTGGATCGAGGCACGCGGGCAGCGCTTCACACTGCTCGGCCTGGGGCCGTACCCCGGCTCGGAAGCGCCCGCCGACATGCCGAAGACGGCCACGATGAAGGTGGAGCCCATCTCCCTCGTCCGGCCAGGCGGCTGAGCCACACCGCTTTCGCGGGCTCGGCTCGCTACGTGAGCCGCTCGATGAGTGCGCGGTGCTGCGGGTAGGCCGCGAGCATCGACGCGCGGTCGGCCAGTTCGAAGTCCGCGAAGTCGAACCCGGGGGCCACCGTGCAGCCGACGAGCGCGTAGTCGGCTCCCTCGTCCACGGTCGCGCCGAACCAGACGCCGCCAGGCACGACGTGCTGGGGACGCTGCCCAGCGGCCAGATCGAGGCCGAGGTGGAGAGCGGTGTAGGTACCGTTCACCGTGAGCGTGTGGATGGTCAGCGGACCGCCCGCGTAGAGGTGCCACCCCTCGTCCGCCGCGATGCGATGCAGGTGCGAGACGTCGCCAGCGCGGAGCAGGAAGTAGATCGCCGTCGAGGCCGTGCGGGCGTGCCCATGCTCGTTCTCGACGGTGTGCGCAGCGCGGTAGGTCTCGCGAAAGAAGCCGCCCTCGGGATGGGGTTCCATGCCAAGGGCGTCGATCCAAGCTTGGGCGGAAGGAAGAGTCATGGTCAGAAGCTACCTCTGAAATGCTGCCAGCACAGCAGTCGTGTCGCTGTCTGTCTGGCACGAACATGCAAGTCTGTCCGGCTTCGCGACGGAGCCCCACAGCGATAGACTTGAGACTGCATTTTGCCCTACCACACCCACCTCCATTTCCATGATGGTTGCCCCACGTGCCTCGTGCATGATCGTTTTGATGCTGCTCGTCGGCTGCGGTTCGTCTGCGCCGCCACCCGACGCGGAACTCGCCGAGGCACGCTCCTTCATTGCGCAAGCCGAGGAGTCTGGCAGCGCGGAGTATGCGCCGCTCCAGTTGCGCAACGCCCGCCAAAAAGCCGAGCGCGCCGAAGCGCTCATGCGTGAGGGCGAGAACGAGGAGGCGCGCCGCCTCGCCGAGCAGGCCCTCGTCGACGCTGAGCTTGCTGAAGCAGTTGCCGCGTCAGAGAAGGCAAAGGCGGCGGTCGAGGAAGTCCGCGCCAGCATCGAGACGCTGCGCCAAGAGATCGAGCGCAACCGTACACGCTCCGGCGGCTGATCTGCGCTTTCCTCTCGTCCTCCCAGCCCCTCTGACTCCGTCTTCAGCCTACCAATGCCTCGTTTATTTCTACTCCTCGCCTTTGCCTTCCTGATGGGCTGCGGTGGTCCGCCGCAGGCCAACATGATGCTTACCGAGACCCAGTCCTCGTTTACTACCGCCGAAGCCGACCCTGAGGTGGCCCGCTTCGCTCCCGTCGCCTTCCAGGAAGCGGAGGAGGCCGTGGTTCGCGCCCAGAACGCATGGGGGCGCGGTGCCGAGAAAGCTGAGGTCGACCACCTCGCCTACATCGCACAGCAGCGCATCAAGATCGCACAGGCGCGGGCCGCCCGGAACGCAGCTCAGGCTGAGATTGAGACAGCCCGCACCGAGCGTCAACAGGTCGTCCTCGAAGCGCGCGCCGTGGAAGCCGAGGCCGCTCAGGCCGAGGCCGAGCGCGAACGCGCCGAAGCCAACGCGGCTCGCCTGGAAGCGGAGCGCCAGCGTGAGCAGGCCGAGGCAGCCCGCGCTGCCGCCGAGGCAGCCCTAACACGCGCCCAGGAGTTAGCTGACCGTGTCAACGAACTCGAAGCCGAGCTGACCAACCGTGGCCTCGTGCTCACGCTCAGCGACGTGCTGTTCGACGTGGGCGAGGCTACGCTCAAGCCGGCTGCCACGCGCACCGTGGACCAGCTCGTGACGTTCCTGGGAGAGTACCCCCGCCGCAACGTCCTCATCGAGGGTTTCACCGACGCAACCGGCTCCGACGCGTTCAACCAGGGCCTCTCGCAGCGCCGCGCCGACGCCGTCCAGGCAGCCCTGACCGCTCGCGGGATTGCAGCGAACCGCATCCAAACGCGAGGCTTCGGCGAGCAATTCCCGAAGGCCTCCAACGCCACCGACGCCGGGCGCCAGCAGAATCGCCGCGTGGAGATCATCATCTCCGACGAGACAGGCAATATCCCGACGCGGACCGAGTAGGCCGCCCCTTCGCCGACGGCTAAGTACGGCGACTCCCAAGAACGAAGCAGGCCGCGATGATTCGAGTCATCGCGGCCTGCTTTCGTCTGGGTACCGGCTCTTGCGTAGCGACGGGACGGCGAGGTGCTCAGGCGACCCGCCGCAGCGCCGGGCGCTCGACGATGCGCAGCACGGTGTCGTCCTGGGCTAGCGTCGTGGCAGGCTGCGGCGATGCGGGGGTGGGGTCGCTCGGCCCCGAGTCGTTGGGGAGCGGACCACGCTGGGCGGCGCGCCAGCGGTGCACGCGCTGGGCGAGCATCTGGCGCCGGACGCGGCGGGCCCGGAGCCGCTGTGCACGGTGCAGGATCGTGTTGAGCTGCAAGCGCAGCCCCTCCACGGTCCGCGTTCCGATGCCCGGCAGGGCCTCCACACGGCCATCGAGGAGCGCCCGTTCGAGCGCGGCCAGCGACGTCAGGCCGAGGTCCTCCACGAGCCGCCGCGCGAGGTCGGGACCGACGCCTGGAACACTGCGGAAGAGCGCCTCGGGGTCGGCCACCTCCATCAGGCGGTCGTAGAGTCGGATGCGCCCCGTCTCGATGTAGTCAGCGAGGTGGGCAGCCAGGTTGAGCCCGACACCGTCGAGCGCCTCGAGCGCCTTCGCGCCACCCTCGACGTAGCGCACGACGGCGGGCTCCTCTTCAGCGCGAAGCGAGGCGGCGGCGTTCAGGTAGGCGCGGACACGGTACGGGTTGGGCTCCTCGATGCGAACGAGGAGTTCCGCCATCGCGTCGAGGACGGCGGCAAGTTCGTGGTTCGTAGGGCCAAGCGGTGCAGGCACGGCAGGCTTCGGAGCAAGAGCAACAGGCGTCAGCATGGGTTTCTCGTAGGTCAGGTCCACAAGGTGGGGTGGATACGAATCAAGGTAGAAGCGCTGGATGACACCATCGTGTCACAGGCTTATGGCTCGCGTGGAAGGGCGGTTCACGAACCGCCCAGCGATGCCACGTTCGCCCCAACAGCTGCGTGCCGAACCGACGATGAGGCGGCGATTGGTCTTGACGCGGTGCATCGACCGCCGCAGCTTTTCTGCCTTCTGCCTCTATCCCCCCAGAGCTTCCCGCAGGGCCTCCAGCGAGGCACGCAGCTCAGCCACCTCCTCCTCCAGTGCCTCCACGCGCTCGCTCAGCGACGCACGCGTCTCGGCGTCCAGCGCAGCCTCCTCGCCGGAGACGACCGCGCCGCTCGGCGTCTCGAAGGCACTCAGGTCGGGCTCGCCCGCGAGGAGATGGGCGTAGCGGTCGGCGGCCTGGCCGGGCTGGCGCGGGAGCAGCGTCACGAGCGGCTCGGGGCGATCCGCGAGGCGGTCGAGGACCTCCTGCACGGCATCCGTCGAGGCGAAGTCGTGCATCCGCCCGACGCGGCTGCGGATTTCGCCCGCCGTCTGCGGCCCACGCAGGATGAGCACGGCGAGGGTCGCCAGCCCCGGCACGTCGAGGCCGAAGCGCGGGCCGAAGGCGTGGCGGTACTTCGTGACACGCCCGCCGTCGCTCGTCCCCGCCATCCGAAAGCGCATGAGCCGGTCGAGGGCGTGGCGCACGTCGCGCTCGGAGAGG
>JBCDFO010000266.1:0-6953 GCA_039177895.1 Bacteroidota bacterium | reverse complement strand
CTGTGCCGGTTCGACCTCGCCACGGAGACGTGCCGTCGCTACACCACCACCGACGGGCTGCCCAACAACACCGTCTACGGCGTCCTCGCGGACGACGAGGGGGCGCTCTGGATGAGCACAAACGGCGGCCTGGCGCGCTTCGACCTCGCCACCGAGACGTTCACCGTCTTCGCCGCCACCGAGGGCCTCCGCTCCGACGCGTTCGACTTCATGTCCTACCACCGCGCCGCCGACGGGCGGCTGTTCTTCGGTGGCCCACGCGGCTTCTACGCGTTCCACCCAGACAGCCTGCGCGCGAGCACCTACGTCCCGCCGGTCGCGCTGACGGGCATACGGACGTTCGACCAGGTGCGTCCCGGTCTTCCTGCCGACGGCGACACGCTCCGCCTCGCGCACGACGAGAACTTCGTGTCCTTCGAGTTCGCCGCCTTCGACTTCGAACGGCCACGCCAGAACCAGTACCGCTACCGACTCAGCGGGGTGGATGGGCAGTGGCGCACGACGACAGGCGAGCGGCCCGAGGCGCGCTACACCGACGTGCCGCCCGGGACCTACACGTTCGAGGTGCTCGGGGCCAACCACGACGGGCTCTACAACCCGGAGTCGGTGCGGCTGACGCTCGACATCGTGCCGGCGTGGTGGCAGGCGTGGTGGTTCCGCAGCGGTGCGCTCCTGCTGGCGGTCGTAAGCCTCGGCGCGGTCGGCGTGGGCACGGTGCGGCGGCGCGAGGCAGCGTGGCGGCGCGAGCAGGCCGAGGCGGCCGAGATGCAGCGGCGGCTGGCCGAGAGCCGCGAGCGCGAGCGCGCCCGCATCGCCCGCGAACTCCACGACGGGCCCGTGCAGCAGCTCTACCGCATCGGCCACGACCTCGACCGGCTGGCCCACCACGAGGCGCAGGTCGCCACGCCCGTACAGGCTGCCCGCGCCGCCCTCACCGACGTGGCGGGCGAGCTACGCGGGGTCCTGAGCACGCTCCGCCCGCCGCTCATCGAGCACCTTGGGGTGGGGGCGGCGCTCGGCGCACTCGTGCGGCAGTCGCGCCCGCATTTCCTCGACGCGGACCTCCGCGCCGAGATCAACTCCGATGGGCGACGGCTCTCCCTCGACGCGCAGCACGCGCTCTACCGGATCGCGCAGGAGGCCCTCGCCAACGCGGCCAAGCACGCCGAAGCACGTGCGGTACGGCTTCGCCTCACCGAAGTCGGTCCCCGCGTACGACTCACGGTCCGGGACGACGGGCGTGGCTTTGCAGTCCCCGACCGACTCGTACGGTTCGCGCGCGAGGAACGCTATGGTCTCGTCGGTGCCGCCGAACGGGTCGAGCAACTCGGTGGGCGCTTCGCGGTGCAGTCCACGCCAGGGCAGGGCACTGAGGTAACCGTCGAACTCGATGCGGACGACGCGTAGCGGCGGCCTGGGCAGATAGGGTAGCGAGGTCTATGGCAGCGATCCCCTCGCTCGATTGGTACGAGCGGGCGGGAGAATGGAACCTTCGGACCATCCGGCCGCCTGGCGCGCGCACGTTGATTGCGGAGCCTCCTCCACCGACCGGCCCCGACTATGACGACCCCCGCCTGCTTCCGCCGCGCCACACTCGGGCTCCTCGCCTTCGCACTGGCCGCCGCTGCCGTCCCCGAGAGCGCGGCGCAGTTCGATCGCCTCCGCGACCGGGCACGCAAGGCCGCCGAGGAGGTGCGTGGAGGCCAAGAGGCCACGCCCGAGCAGGAAGAACAAGACAGCGCCGACGACCAGTGGCGACGCCCCACTACGGACGACGTCCTCGCGGAGCCCGTGGCGCTGCCGCCGCTCGTCTACGACCGCCCCTTCGCCCCTGCTATTCGGACGGACCGGTTTCTCGACTACCTCGAGTTCGAGGCCAACGGGCGCTTTGCGCTCACCGACTTCACCGTCGTCTTCGTGCCGACGCAGGACGCCAACGGGGCTACCGTGGACTACTACAGCGAGCAGCGCGCGCACGTGAAGCTCATCCAGGGCGGCACCGAGCTGTGGGACCGCTACTACAGCGGCAGCAGCGTCCACGACGGGCCCGCGATGGACTTCAGCTTCAACCGTACGCTTACCAACAACAAGCGCCCCGAGGCGAACTACGAGATCGGGGTCAACAACGTGCTGACGGCCGGGACCTACCGCCTCGAGTTCTACCTCGACGACCGGCTCTTCTGGCGCTTCCCGTTCGAGGTCGCCAGCATGGGGAGCAGCGACCCCTATAGCACGCGGGGCGCATCGCTTTTCCTGCGCGGGCTGTGGGACGAGATCGGGTATTTCTCGTTCAACAGCCGCGAGATCGACGCTTCGCCGCAGGTGTACTTCAGCTTCTACAAGCAGGCGCTGCGGCCCGATCTGGAACGGCGCACCGAGTTCGAATACGTCGCCGTCATCAAGCGCGGCGGGCGGATCGTGGCCGCCCACGACATTGACCAGACCTGCCAGGGGGTCGACGATCCGCTGGGATCGTACACGCGGACGGACCACAGCAGCGGGCCCTACACGGCGTCGTTCTACCCGCTCCCGCAGGACTGCATCGGCTCGCCGGACGTGCTGCGGATGGAGCACCTCAGCGACGGGGCCTACACGCTCGAACTCACGCTCACCGGGCCGAACGTAGACGACGAGGTACGGGCCTACCCCTTCGAGATCGCTGGCGGGCGCTTTGTCCCGGCGGGCCAGCAGGTGCGCGACGGCACCGACCCGACGCAGTACCTCGAAGGCCTCAACCAAGTCTGGTTCTACGTCGCGGAGTAGACGCGCCACCTGGAACCCAGTCCAGCGGCGCTCGGCTGCTGGATGGATCGCGGCGGCTCGGGGCGGTAGGTGGGCCGCGCCGGGCTGCCGTGCGTCTGCCCGCAACCGATCTTGCGCTACCACGCCGCATCCACCCCAAGCCTTCACCCATGGCTCCCCGCGTCATCATCGCCGACGACCACCCGACGTTCCGCGCTGGGCTGCGGGCCTTCCTCGAACAGGAAGCCGGGTGCACCATCCTCGCTGAGACGAGCGACGGAGCCGCGACCCTCGCCGCCGTGGACGCCGCGCCGCCCGATGTGCTCGTGCTCGACCTACAGATGCCGGGCCTCTCCGGCCTCGACGTGCTCGACCGGCTGCGCCAGAGCCACCCCGACCTCCCGGTCCTCATCCTGAGCGCCTACGAGGACGACGAGTACATCTTCGGTGTGCTGGAGCGCGGCGCGGCCGGCTACCTCACGAAGCAGGAGTCACTCTACCTCATCGGCGAGGCGGTGCAGGGCGCGGCGCGGGGCGAGACGGGGTGGCTCTCGCGGCGGATCGCGGCGCTCTTTGTCGGGCAGCGGCGGAGTCGGCCCGAGCCGGGTGCACTCGATGCGCTGAGCGAGCGGGAGCGCGAGGTGCTGCTGGAAGTGGCGCGCGGCTATTCCAATGCCGAGGTGGGGGAGCGGCTCTACATCACCGAGAGCACGGTCAAGAAGCACGTCCACCAGGTCTACGCGAAGATCGGTGTGCAGACGCGCGCGCAGGCCGTCGCGTGGGCGTGGGCGCAGGGCCTCGTCAGCGGCGATGACGCAGAAGCGGCGTGGACGTAGCATTAAAAACGTTCAGTGCTTGACCAATCGCTCGCTCAACGATATCGCCATGTTGCTAAAGTGGCCATGGGAGAGTGCAGTTCTCTTCAGAGTACTTGATGCAATCAAAATCATTCCTCCCGAAAGACTCCTCCATGGGTGTGGGAGCGTCAACGATTTTCTCCGGGTATAGGCCGTAGCAGTCCTCAGTGGCACATGCAACGGGGAGCAGAGGACCCTTGTGGTCGATTGGGGTTCTAAAATCTGCAAAGAAGATCAGCAGCAAAAATGCCATAGAAAAAATCTTACCAGATTTAATTTTGCGATCGTAGTAATATTCATCTCTATTAATACTTTCTAAGGTATCAATGTATTTTAGATAATTTTTTATAGTATAGATAAGTTTTTCATACTCTCCATTTTCGTAAAGTAAGACTCCTTGGGTACGATGAAGAAAATCTAAGGATTTTGGTAATCTTAGTTTATTATTTTCGTAATAGTTGTCAAGATAGACAGGAATAATTCTGATCCCTCTGCTTTTTGCAATTTCTAGTTCTTTTCTTACATAATCATTTTTCCTTCTAATTTTATTGCCCCAACCTTTTCCGATTAAAGCTAGTAGAACTGTAGATTCGTATAGTGATTCTTCAATAGATTTATGGAAGTTGTCTCCGGGTATAATATTAACTCTATCAATAAATATATTATGACCTAATAATTCTTTAATGAGTCGTAAGTAGATATCATTAATGATACTAAAATTATAGCTTCGGCGATATGACAAGAAAATAAGGTGGTCCATCGTAAATAGGGAGTAGTGCTCGCGGAAGAGTTCGTTCGAGCAGTAGATTCAGGACGTATTGCCTGGCCGCGTGTGATCTGTCCAGAGTAACACAGTAAATGCAAATTTATTGCGATAGTTGACGGAAAGCCTTCCCAGCGAGATGTTCCAGCGCAGTGGATGTAGGGGCTCGCAAAGCGCTACCGCAAGCGCACTGTCGCCAAAAGTATCAGCCTAGAGGTGCAGCAGGGGCGCATCGTCGCTGAGCACGAAGTACTGATGGAGGTTGCGCGTGGCTACTCCGGTGAGAAGATTGGCGTGCAGACGCTGGCACAGGCCGTCACATCTGGGCGCAAGGCCTCGTCAGCGGCGACGACGCAGAAGCGGCCTGGACGTGAAGTGGTAGTTTGGGAACGTGTCGCGTCCCGCGCGTTTCGTTGGGCGGCACCACAACCGTCTACCGTTCTCGATGCAGGCTCCACCTCCGTCTCCCGTGCTCGACCGCGCCGACGCCCGCGTGTTGCGGACGGAGGGGCTCGTCAAGCGCTACCGCAAGCGCACCGTCGTCAAGGGCGTCAGCCTGGAGGTGCAGCAGGGGCGCATCGTCGGGCTGCTCGGGCCGAACGGCGCAGGCAAGACGACCACGTTCTACATGATCGTCGGGATGGTGCGCCCCAACGACGGCGACATCTACCTCGACGAGCCCGACGGGCAGGGCGGCCACACGAGCGCGCGGCTCACGCGCATGCCGATGTACCAGCGCGCCCGGCGCGGCCTCGGGTACCTCGCGCAGGAGGCGTCCGTCTTCGCCAACCTCACCGTCGAGGACAACATCATGGCGGTGCTCGAATTCCAGCCGATGGAGCGGGCCGACCGCGAGGCGCGCGTCGAAGAGCTGATCGCGGAGTTCGGCCTGGAGAAGGTGCGGCGCTCGAAGGGCTACATGCTCTCCGGCGGCGAGCGGCGGCGCACCGAGATCGCCCGGGCCCTCGCCACGCGCCCGCAGTTCCTGCTGCTCGACGAGCCGTTCGCGGGCGTGGACCCCATCGCGGTGGAGGACATCCAGCAGATCGTCGCGGGCCTGAGCGCGCGCGGCCTCGGCGTGCTCATCACGGACCACAACGTGCACGAGACGCTCGCCATCACCGACCGCGCCTACATCCTCATCGACGGCGCGATATACAAGCACGGCACCGCCGAAGAACTCGCCGCCGACGAAGAGGTCCGCCGCCACTACCTCGGCGAGAGCTTCACGCTGGAGCGGTATCGGATTCCCGATTTGTGATTTTCGATTTCTGCGCAATCGTCTATCGGAAATCTCAAATCGAAAATCCGAGCATGAAGTCTGCGTGAGAAGCTGGGGGGCCGGGTAAAAGCCTGCTCCGCCCCGAACGTCCGGCCTACCTTCGCGTTTGGCGTAGCCGGTGGAGCGCATCGCGCCCCCCTTTCGAACTCCCCCCGTCCTTCTCTCTACCGCTATGGTCGTCGTCATGCAAAGTGGGGCCTCCGAGGCCCAGATCGAAGCCGTCATCGGCCGCCTCAACGGCTACGGATTCGACGTGCACCGCTCCTCGGGCGAGGCGCAGACCGTGCTCGGGGCCATCGGCGTGCAGCCGGAGTTCGACGTGCGCCACATCAAGATCCTGGAGGGCGTCGCGGACGTGTACCGCGTGACGAGCCCGTACAAGTTCGCCAGCCGCACCTGGAAGCAGGAGAACACGACCGTCGACCTCGGCGACGGCGTTGTGCTCGGCGGCGACGAGTTCGTGGTGATGGCGGGGCCGTGCTCGGTCGAGAGCGAGGAGCAGATCGAGGCCTCAGCCGCCTTCGTGGCCTCGCAGGGCGTGCCGGTCCTGCGCGGGGGCGCGTTCAAGCCGCGCTCGTCGCCCTACTCGTTCCAAGGGCACGGCGAGGAAGGCCTCAAGTGGATGCGCGCTGCCGCCGACCGCCACAGCCTGAAGATCATCACCGAGGTGATGCGTCCCGGCGACGTGGAGCTGATCGGGCAGTACACCGATGTCTTCCAGATCGGCGCGCGCAACATGCAGAACTTCCCGCTCCTGAAGGAGGTCGGCAAGACCAACACGGCGGTGTTCCTCAAGCGCGGCCTCTCGGCCACGATCAAGGAGTGGCTCATGAGCGCGGAGTACATCCTCGCAGGCGGCAACCCCAACGTGATCCTCTGCGAGCGCGGCATCCGCACCTTCGAGACAGCCACGCGCAACACCCTCGACGTGAGCGCGGTGCCCGTGCTCAAGTCGATGACCGACCTGCCCGTGATCGTGGACCCGTCCCACGCGGCGGGGGTGCGTCACCTCGTGGTGCCGCTGGCCCTGGCTGCAACGGCCGCCGGTGCCGACGGGCTGATCGTCGAGTGTCACCCGCGCCCGTGCGAGGCTCTGTGTGACAAGGACCAGGCGCTCACCGAGAAGGAGCTCGGCGAGCTGCTGGCGGGCCTCGGCCCGATCCTCGGGTCCCAGGGGCGCACGCTGTGAGCGCCCTCCGGAGGCCAGCCGCGATCGGCGCGTCGAAGACCATGGCCGCGGGCGCGGTCCGGTCCTCGCATCCCGACCCCATCAATCTCGCCGTCGGGGAGCCGGTCGAGGGGCTGCCGG
>JBCDFO010000265.1:0-6960 GCA_039177895.1 Bacteroidota bacterium | reverse complement strand
GCAGGGCCACACGTCGGGCATCGCGCCGGAGACGTGGGCCGTGCTGCGCCGCCACGGTGTGCTTCTGAAGGGGCCGATCACGACCCCGCAGGGCGGCGGCTACAAGAGCCTCAACGTCACGCTCCGCAAGACGCTCGGCCTCTTCGCCAACGTCCGCCCGTGCAAGAGCTACAGCCCGCACGTCGCCGCGCTCCAGCCGCACCTCGATCTCGTCGTGATCCGCGAGAACGAGGAGGACACCTACGCGGGCATCGAGCATCAGCAGACCACCGAGGTCACGCAGACGCTCAAGCTCATCACGCGGCCCGGCAGCGAGGCCATCTGCCGCTACGCCTTCGCCTACGCGCGCACCCACGGGCGGCGGCGCGTGACGTGCATGACGAAGGCCAATATCATGAAGCACACGGACGGCCTCTTCAAGCAGGTCTTCGAAGAGGTCGCGGCGGAGTACCCCGAGATCGAGAGCGACCACCGGATCATCGACATCGGCGCGGCGCTGGTGGCGGCGCGGCCCGAGGGGCTCGACGTGATCGTGGCCCCGAACCTCTACGGCGACATCCTCTCCGACATCGCGGCCGAGGTGTCAGGTTCGCTCGGCCTAGCCGGGTCGGCCAACCTGGGGCCGTCGTTTGCGATGTTCGAGGCCGTCCACGGCAGCGCGCCGGACATCGCCGGGCGCGGCGTGGCCAACCCGTCGGGCCTGTTGCGCGCCGCCGTGATGATGCTGGTCCACCTCGGCTACGCGAAGGTCGCCGCGCGCATCAAGAACGCCTGGCTCGCCACCATCGAGGCGGGGCTGCACACGCCGGACCTGTACCGCCCGTCGGTGAGCCGCCGCCAACTCCCGACCGCCAACTTCGCCAACGCCGTGATCGCGCGCCTCGATACGGAGCCGCGCGACCTGAAGCCGGTGCGCTACCGCACCCTCAGCCATCCCAGCGCGCACATCGACCTGACCGTGCGCCCGACGCCGCCCCAGGCCAAGACGCTCGTGGGCGTGGACGTCTTCCTCGACTGGAACGGTCCCGGCGGCAGCCGCGACCCGGACGTGCTCGGCACCGCGCTCCGCGCCCTCGACGGCGACGGTCTCGCGCTGAGGCTCATCACCAACCGCGGCGTGAAGGTCTATCCGGAGGGCCTGCCGGAGACGTTCTGCACCGACCACTGGCGCTGCCGCTTCACGATGACGGAGGAGGATCTCGACCCTGCACAGGTCGTCTCGCTCCTTGCGCGCCTCGTCGCGGGCGGCTTCGACGTCATCAAGACGGAGCACCTCTACACGGTCGAGGGCACCCGCGCCTACTCGCTCGCGCAGGGCGAGTAGGGCGGCGCTGAGTCGTTACCGCGTCCGTACAAAGCGCTGCGTCGTCGTGCCCTCGGACGTAGCGAGACGGGCGATGTAGACGCCGGTCGGGAGTGCCCCGACCTGCGCCTCGTGCGCACCGGCTGCGAGCGTGCCGTCGTGGAGACGCGCGACCTCACGGCCGAGGAGATCGTAGACGGCGAGCGTCGCCGGGCCAGGATCCGCGAGGGTGAAGCGGAACGTGGTCGCGGTGGCCGACGGGTTCGGGAAGGCGTCGAGGGTGAAGCGCGGCGTGGTGCGGTCGTCCTCGGTGTTGGGCGAGACGACGCCGGGGAAGAGGTGGCCGAGGATCGTGTCGTGCTGGGCACGCCAGGACCCCCACGAGTGCCCCTCGTTCACTTCGAGGTAGGTGAGGTCGTAGCCCGCATCGACGAACAGGTCACGCATGGCGCGAGCTTCCTCGCCGCCATCGAAGAAGGTGCCGACGGTGAGCGCGATGCGGAGGCCAGGCGGCGGCGCGGTACCGTAGCGGAAGAAGAGGTCCGGGGCAACCCAGTAGGCAGGCGACTGGATGGCCAGGTTGCCAAACGTGTCAGGGCGCTCGACGCCGAAGTAGGTCGCGCAGACGCCGCCGAAGCTCGTCCCGAGGACAGCGCGGCGCTCGGCCCGCGCATCCGTCCGGTAGGCGGCGTCGATCACGGGGACGAGCTCGTCCGCCACGAAGTCGGCGAAGTCGGGGTTCTCGACGTACTGCTCCGCGCGGCGGTTCGCGCCCGTGTCCGGGTCGCGCGGGTCGATGAACACGGCGATGAGAGGCTCCACGATGCCGTCGGCGATCAGGTTGTCGAGCGCCGTCGTCATCGCGCCGAGGCGGTCGTCGCGGTACTCGTGTCCGTCGGTGACGTAGACCGTCGGCAGGCTCGTGAGGTCGGCATAGGCGGCGGGCGTGTAGACGCGGTAGCGGACGCCGTAGCCGAGCGCGGCGCTCTCGATCCGCACGTCGCCGGTGAGCGCTCCAGCAGGGACCGCGGCGTCCGGGATCGTCTCCGCGGGGAGCGTCCAAGCGGGCATCCGCAGCTCCGAGTTAGGACCGAAGCCGCCCCACTGCTGGTGCGGGTTCGCCGGGTCGAGGATCCAGTTCGAGCCGTTGAGCACGAGCTTGTAGTCGAGCCGGGAATCCTCAGGGAACGTCGTCACGAGCCGCCACACGTTGCTCTGGCCGACGCGTGTGAGGCGGTTGCTCACCCACGACGCATTGCCCCACGCGTTGAAGTCGCCGTTGACGACGACCTGGCCTGCGGAGCCGCGCCACAGGAACGCCACGTCCTCGCCCATCGCGAACGGGATGGCCTCGGCGGCGCGAAGGTCGGCCCAGAGCGCGTCCGTTGCGGCGTCCCGCTCGGCGGCGTCCGGGATCGCGCCGATAGCGTCGAGGCTGTCAACGAACGCCTCGAACGAGCCGAAGCCCTGCGCGGCCGCGCTTGGGACCGAAACAAGGGCACACAGCAGAGCAAGGAGCAGACCAGGACGTAGCATGGGTGAGAACGGAAGCCTAGGGGAAAACCGGAGCGACGGCCCCAACCTACGGCGTTTCGGAGGCGATTGGGGCTCCGGGCTCCGCTTTGACACAAGGTTTGGGTACAGGACCGAGACGGCTCCGCTCAGCAAACGAAATGGGCACCGCCGCGCAGAAAATCCCGCGCCCCGACGGAACGCTGAGGTGTCATTGTGCACAGCTAAACGCCGCCCGCGATGACTGGAATGGCTTTACTGACGGTGCCGGATCTGCCGCCATGTCCAGCCTCTCGGTTCCTCCCACCCCCTACTCATGACCCTCCGGCTCCTCTTCCTCTTGGCTGCGCTCGCCGCGTGGGGCAGCCCCCTGCACGCGCAGGTCCCGCCCAACGTCAACGGCGACGCTGTCTACTTCGTGGACGGCGATGCGGGTAGCGACGCCAACTCCGGTCAGACGCTCGCCACGGCCTGGAAGACCATCAACAAGGCGGCGCAGACGCTTCAGCCGGGCGATGTGGTCTACATCCGGGGGGGCATCTACTACGAGAGCGTCTACCCCAAGAACAGCGGCGTCACCTACTCGGCCTACCCCGAGGCGGGCAGCTACGACACCGTCGTGATCTCGGGCGCGGAGCCCGTCACGGGCTGGACGCGCGAGGCAGGCGACATCTGGGCCTGGACCTGGGCCCCCGAAGCCGATTGGGACACTCAGTTCGGCTGGTTCGCCATTCCGCCGCAGGAGGTCGCCACCACCAACGGCACCAAGGCGCACATCCTCCGCCGCGAACTCCTCTTTGCCGACCAGCAGCGCGAAATCCCGGCGGGCACCAACCCGGCGTTCTTCGACGGCCACATGCTCGTCCCGTCTAAGGACCGCGAGCAGTTCGAAGGCGTCGCGCTCGACACGCTCGCCGAGATCAGCAGCTACGGCGCGTTCCTCGTCGAGACCAACCCGGCGGACCGCTCCCCCGTCCGCATCCTCGCGCGCTTCCTCCGCGACGGCGACCCCGACTCGTGGGATGCCCCGCCGATGATCGCGGCGCGGGAGCACCTCTTCTGGCCCGGCGGGCGCGACGCCATCTGCGGCGCGGCAGGCACGCCTGGCGACCTCACCGTGCGCGGGCTCATCTTCCGCAACGCCAACAGCCGCGGCCAGGACGGCGCCGTCTGTCCGGGCGACCGTGGTTCGCTCTTCGAGGACGTCACCGTCGAGCACACCAACGGCGTCGGCATCGACACGAACGGGCCGAACCCGGAGAACGTCGGCGATGCGGGTGAGGACCACACCTTCCGCCGCGTCACGCTGCAGTACAACGGCCAGACCGGCATCTCCGGCGAGTGCGACCGCTGCACGCTCGTCGACAGCAAGCTCTACCGCAACAACACCAAGTTCTACGAGCCCGGCTGGGAGGCCGGCGGCATGAAGTTCTCCTACACCGAGGACATGGTGGTCCGCCGCGTCGAGGCGCGCGAGAATCGCGGCCCGGCCATCTGGTTCGACGCGCTCAACTACCGCAACGTGATCGAGGGCTGCACGGTGCAGGACAACTGGTTCGTCGGCATCCTGCTGGAGTACTTCACCATCGACACGCTCGTCCAGCACAACCTCATCACCGGCTCGCGGCGGCTCGACCTCTTCGAGAACTTCTCCGTCGGGACCGGCCTGATGACGCAGATGGCCCCGCGCAACACGCTCGTCCACAACACGGTCACGGGCAACGACGGCAACGGCGTCTTCATCATCGACCTGCCGTGGGAGATCGGAGACCCAGAGAACCCGTCCGGGCCGGGCTGGGAGGGCTACTACGCCGGGCCGTACGCGGGTCTGGAGTCGGTCGTCTACAACAACCTCGTGGCAGGCAACGCGCAGCGCCGCGACGGCATCCTCAAGGGCGAAGCCTACGAGATCCAGCTGCAGGACACCAAGCTGCCGTGGCTGCGCACGCTCGACCTCGGCGGCAACCGCTACGAGGACCACAGCGGCGACGCGGCGCCCGCACCCGGCTTCTCGAAGGCGAAATCGTTTGCGACGTACACCTTTGAGGAGGACGACTTCCGCCCGACCGACGACCTTGCGACGTGGCAGGGCTTCATGCAGACCGCCGAGACGGACGCCTTCCTCGCGATGAGCCCCGTCGAGATCGACGGGCTGGAGAACGGCACCAACTGGCAGCAGACGACGCGCTTCGGCGACGCCGAGAACCTACCCGTCGACGCCGCCTGCCCGACGGGCGACTGCGAGATCCATTGCTACGCCTACGTCGGGGCCAACCCGGACGCGCTCCTCTCCACGAGCTACCTCGACGGCTCCGCGGCTGCGACCTGTGGCGGTGGCCCCGTTGACCCGCCGCCCACGGAGGAGCCCCCGGTCGATCCGCCCGTAGAGCCGCCCACGACGCCGCCAGGCGAGGAAGGCTTGATCGCCGAGGCGGGGTTCTTCCAGATCGAGCAGGCCAACGCCTTCGCCGCCGCCGAAGTCAAATTCTCCGTCGAACTCGACGCCGCGCCCATCGTGGTGCTCCCGTCGTTCTCTGAGAACGACGCCGCCCCAGCCGTGATGCGCGTCCGCAACCTCTCGAAGGACGGCTTCGACTTCTGGGTCGACGAGTGGGACTACCTCGACGGCGCCCACGCCGAGGAGACCGTGCCCTACCTCATCATGCTCGAAGGCACCTACCGCCTCGACGACGGCCGCCTGGCCGAGGGCGGGCGCGTCCGCAACGTCGGCAGCGACTACCAGACCGTGACCTTCGACGCGCCGTTCGAGACGACGCCGGTCGTGTTCGCGCAGGTGACGGCGCTCGCCGAGACGGGCGACCAGATCAGCCGCGCCGTGGTGGCCCGCGTCCGCAACGTGACCGCGACCTCGTTCGAGGTCAAGCTCCAGGGCGAGCGTGCCGGAGGGCCCGTGGCCGGCCGCGAGCACGTCTCGTGGATCGCCCTCGACGACGGCGTCTCCACGGGCGAAGGTGTCCCCGCCGTCGGCGTCAAGACCGACGAGGTCAGCAGCGATTGGCGGTACTACCCCTTCGGCACCGACCAGCCGACGCCCGACGCCGAGCCCGTCGTGCTCGTGCAGACGCAGACGGCCAACGAAGCCGACCCCGTGGTGGTGCGCTACCGCAACCTCACCGACCTCGGCATCGAGGTGCGCCTCGCCGAGGACGACTCGGACGGCGCAGGCACGGCGCACGGCACCGAGACCATCGGCTACGCCGTGCTCCCCGAGCGACGGCTCTTCGGCACAGGCATCGGCGACAGCGCGCCTGTGCAGTCGAGTACGCTGGGGGCGGAGCAGGTCCACAGCGTCCAACTCCTCGGCAACTATCCGAACCCGGCGTTGGCCTCGACGCGCATCCGCTTCGCCGTGGACACGCCGCAGGAGGTACGCCTGGAGGTGTTCGACCTCACCGGGCGCCGCCTCGCTACGCTCACGGAGGGCGTCCGCGAGGCAGGCTACCACGAGGTGCCGTTCGAGACGGCCGACCTGGCGAGCGGGGTCTATGTCTACCGCCTCACCAGCGGGCGCTACATGGTCACGCGGCGCATGACGGTCGTGCGCTAGAACGACGCGGTTCACGTAGTCGCTGCGCTGCGCGCCGCTCCGATCCGTCGGGGCGGCGCGCTGTCGTGGGCACGGCGCTGCGGGCACCGGCTGGCTCGGTTGAACAATCGGCGGAGGTCGGGCCAGGGAGAGGGGCGCGGTTGTCCGGGCACACGTGAGGGCGCTACCTTGGTCTGATGGTTTCGGCGTATGAAACCGCTTAGCCGGAGCCGGTTGCCCGCACGACGCCGAAGCTCGCCTGTCTGGCCGTTCCCCCCCGGCTCGGCTCGCCCGACCCCACGATGCTCGACGCCTTTCTGTTTTTCCTGTTCGCGGTCCTCGCCGTGCTGGGCGGCCTGGGCCTGCTCGTCACGCGCAGCCCCATCCACGCCGCGCTCTCGGTGGTCGTGACGATGTTCTCGATCGCGTGCCTCTACCTGACGCTCAACGCGGCGTTCATCGGCGTCATCCAGATTCTGGTCTACGCGGGCGCGATCATGGTGCTGTTTCTGTTCGTGATCATGCTCCTGAACCTCGACGCGATGCCGTCGCTGCGGGCGTTCAGTTGGAAGCAGGGCGTCGCGTTCGGGCTCGGTGC
>JBCDFO010000264.1:0-7006 GCA_039177895.1 Bacteroidota bacterium | reverse complement strand
GCCCGTCTCGCGCATCTCGCGGAGGAAGTCGTCGCCGTCGGGGAAGACCTTGACCGACTCAGGGAGGTAGGTGTAGGCCCCGCTGTCTCCGGAAACCGTGCGGCCAATGCGCGGGAGGACCTGCGTGAAGTAGAACTGGTAGGCCTGCCGCAGCCCCGGCGTGCGCGGGCGGCTGAACTCCAGCACCACGAGCGGCGCGTCTGGCCGCAGCACGCGGCGGATCTCAGCAAGCCCAGCACGCAGGTTCTCGAAGTTGCGCACGCCGAAGGCCACGAGCGCCCCGTCGAAGTGCGCATCGGGGTAGGGGAGGGCCTCGCTCGCGCCGACGTCGAGGCGGATGCCAGTGCCGTCCCCGACGCCGTTACCGTTTGTGAGGAGATCGAGCCCCCGCTCGGCGACCTTCTCGCGGCCATAGGCGAGCATGCCCTCCGACGGGTCCACGCCGATGGTTTCGGTAGGCTGCAGCGCCTCGTGCGCCGCGATGGCGAGGTCGGCCGTGCCCGTCGCCACGTCGAGCAGACGCTCGGGCGGACCGGTGAGGCGGTCGGAGAGCACGCGGATGGCACGTTTGCGCCAGCGCACGTCAATGCCGAGCGAGAGCGTCCGGTTGAGCAGGTCGTAGCGCGGCGCGATGCGGTCGAACATCGCCGCGACCTGCTCGCGCTTGCCTTCGGCCTGGCCCGGCGGTGGGGCTAGGTCGGGAGCGCTGTCCGAAGCACGATCCGAGTCGGGGGGAGGGGGCATGGCGTTGATCGCGGGGTGCGTCCTAGTTTGACGTGTCGTAGCTTATGGGGGAAACCCCGAATGCAGGGTCCGCTTCCGCCCGGCTGGCAGAAGAACAGGCGCTCTACGACGCCCGGCACGCTGCTTCGGTTCGATTCGACGTGGGCTTCACGGTGGCCTCTGCCGCATTGCGTCTATTTTCATTTTAAACTGAAACCACCAGGGGCGCCCGCCGATAAGGATTACGCGGACATCCTACGGACTTCCTCCTGCCCCTGGCCTCGTCGACCTGCACGCGCGCTCGTGTCTGATTTGCACCCTCCTTCTTCCACCACAGCGTCCCCCGCGCGCCCGCGCCCTGTCGTATTAGAGCGGCTGGCCGTCGCGGTGGCTCGGGCATTCCACCGAGGCCTGAGCGGACCAACCCGTGTGGAAGTCCCCGTCGGGCCGGTGCATCCGCTGGCGTGGTTGCACGCGCAGGACGACACGGATACGGCGCTCTACTGGCACGGGCGGGGCGAGCCGCTGACCGTGGCGGCCTACGGTGCTGCGGAAGAACTGACGGGCACCGCCGCCGACGTGCTGCCGAAACTAGAGGCTCGGGTGGAGGCGCTCCGCCTGACGGCTCCGGTGTCGCGCTACTACGGCGGCTTGCGCTTCGATGGGAGTGACACCGTGGCGCGCGAGGAGCGCTGGGCGGCGTTCGTGTCCGCTCGCTTTGTGCTGCCCCGCTTCGAGTTGACAGCGGGCCCCCGAGCGGCGACGCTGGCCTGCCACGTCCTCCCAGGCGACGACCTCGATGCCGTGCTGGCTGACCTCGACGCTCTGAGGATGCCGGTGCAGGTACGGCTTCCCCTCCGTGCTCAGCAGATCGATCTGATGTCCCCCCGCCTTCGCTCGCGCACAGACGTGCCGAACGCCGAGGGCTGGGCGAGCCGCATCGCCGCC
Source organism: Bacteroidota bacterium (assembly GCA_039177895.1). Classification (GTDB taxonomy): domain Bacteria; phylum Bacteroidota; class Rhodothermia; order Rhodothermales; family Rubricoccaceae; genus JBCBEX01. The sequence goes on along the minus strand of JBCDFO010000264.1, from coordinate 5,335 downwards.
GCGCTCGGCGGGTTTGACGACGCGCAGTTTGAGAAGGTGGTGCTGGCCCGCCGCGCCGCGCTGTCGTTCAGCGCGCCGATGGAGCCGCTGAGCCTGCTCGACCGCCTCGAAGCCGCGACGCCGGGCTGCTACCACTTTGCCTTCCGCTTCGCCGACGACCCCGACGCCACGTTCCTCGGTGCCTCGCCCGAGCGGCTGATCCGCCGCGACGGACGCCGGGTCGAGACGGAGGCCGTCGCGGGGACACGCCCACGCGGGCTGCTCCGTGGCGACGACGCCCGGCTCCGCGACGAACTCCTCGGCAGCGAGAAGGACCGCCGCGAGCACGGCTACGTCCGCGACGCGATCCTCGACGCGCTCAGCCCCGTCACGACCCGCCTCGACATCGATGCGGAGGCGAGCGAACTGGCGCTCGCGAGCAAGCGGCACCTCCGCTCTGGCATTCGCGGCACGCTCCGCGACGGCATCGCCTCGACCGATCTCCTGGCCGCGCTCCATCCGACCCCCGCTGTAGGCGGCACGCCGACCGATGCCGCGCTCGCGTTCCTCCGCGACACCGAGCCGTTCGACCGGGGCTGGTATGCCGGGCCCGTCGGCTGGGTAGGCGTCGATTCGGCTGAGTTCGCCGTCGCGATCCGCTCTGGGCTGGTGCGCGCGAACACGCTGGCGCTCTACTCCGGCGCAGGCATCGTGCGGGGCTCCGAGGCTGAGGCCGAGTGGGCCGAGATCGAGCACAAGCTGAGCGACTTCCTCGGCGTGCTGGGCCTCAGCGCTGGCGCTGGCGACGGGGCCTCCGGCGACGGGCGTGCTTCAGACGGGGTACCGCATCTCTCATTGGGTTAGCGGGATGAGTGCGGCAGTGTCGCCGTGCGGCTGTGTTGCGGTGAGAAGCAGGGGAGGGCACGGACCTCCTGCTCCATTTTGAACATCGTGGCTTTGTGGAAAAAGAGCAGGGGGACTTGCGTTCTCGGTGCGACGCGGGCACCTGCCTCACCGCTTTACCACGCGCAACGGTAGGCCGCCTTTGGCTTTCAGGATGATGCCTGCGTCTAGCTTCGGTGGGCGCGTCCACGCAGCGTCTAGCCGGAACGCCTGAGCGAGGGTCGCCAGGACGAGGTGCGCTTGCAGGAGCGCGTGCCGCCGCCCGATGCAGATGTGCCGTCCGAAGCCGAACGGAGCGTAGTGCAGCCCAACGAACGCGTCCGGCGTGCCGTCTGCGGTGAGGAAGCGCGTCGGGTCGAAGTCGTCGGGGCGGTCCCAGAAGTCGGGGTGACGGTGGAGCGCGTAGGGGCACAGCATCACGTGCGCGCGGATCGGGACGTGCCAGCCGCTGCCCGCGCCGTCCGGCACCATGTCGTCGGCGAGTGCGATGCGATGGTACGCCCACGCGGGCGGGTAGAGCCGCAGCGTCTCGTGCAAGACGGCCTCGTTGTAGGGCAGCGCGCGTAGGTCGGCTAGCGTCGGCGCCCGGCCTTCGAGCACGGCGTCGAGTTCGGATTCCACGCGCGTCCGCACATCAGGGTGCTGGGCGAGGAGGAGCCATGCGGCTGAGAGTGCGCCGGCGGTCGTGTCGAAGCCCGCGAAGAGGAACGTGTTGAGCTCGTCGCGGATCTGTTGCCGGTCGAGCGTGCCGTCGGCCTCAGCATCCAGGAGGAGGCGCAGGAGCGGGGCTGGTTCGAGCGCGCGCGGGTCGATGCTGGGTAAGGCAGCCCGTTCGATCACGTCGTAGGTCACGGCGTCGATGCGGGCGAGGGCGGCGGCGGCCCGCTGCGTGCCCGGCGGGCGCAGGCGGCGGAGGCCAGGCGTGCCGTGCCAGACGCGGCGGAGGAAGTTGTTCGACAGGCTCGCGTGCTGGAGCACGATGTCGAGGTCCGCGATCAGCGCGTCGGCATCGACTGCCAGTGCTGGCGCGAACATCGTGCGTGTCATCACGCGGAGGAGCAGCCGCTTCATCGCCACCTGCGCATCCACGACCGCTCCCGGCTGCCACGCGGCCAGCAGCGCATCGAGTTCGGTGCGCAGCGCGGCCTCCACGGTCGCATCGTACTCCGTCCGAAACGCCTGCCCGACGAGCCGGCGCTGTTGCTTCCAGAGGTCGCCTTCGCTCGTGAACAGCCCCTGCCCGATCAACGGGCGGAGGTCGTCGAGGAGCTTGCCGCGCGTGTAGTTCGCGGCGTTCTCGCGGAGGACGTAGCGGACGAGGTCGGGGTGGTTGACGAGGTACGTCTCGACATCGCCGAGGTGGAGGTAGACGAGCGGGCCGTAGGTGCGCGCGATGTGCGTGAACGCGCCGAGCGGGTCGCGGACGAGCCGCGGGAGTAGGCGGACGAACCCGAGGCCTTGCGGCCCAGGCGGGGAGCCTGGTTGTACGGAAAGGGCTGGGGAAGTGGGTACAGGCATCGGCGGTGAAAGGTGGCCGCCAAGCTACGTGCGAGACGGGCGGGCGTCGCGTCTGGGCCTGCCGTGTTCGAGAATGCCGTGTCATTTTGCAGCGCCCGGTCAAAGTGCAACAGCGTCGCGCTGGGGTTCCAAATGAATCGGTAGAATCGAACCGTGCGGCGCGGTGTGTTCACGTGGCAATGCTGGGAGCGCTCCGTTGACAATCGGGCGAGGCAAAGCCGAAGACACCGAGCGCGCGTCCGTTTACCTCGCCGAAAGGTCGGCTCGCGGAACAGGGTTTGGCAGGAGAACGGACACCACCGCGTCGGGCCGGGCTCTCCAGGCTGGCCCGCCGTCCTCATCCCACCGCTGGCCGAACGCCCCCGTTCATCACAGCGACTTCCCCTCATGCCCCGCCCCTACCCCCGGCGCTCCACCGCGTCTTCCCTGCTCGCGTCGGGATCCCGTATCGGCTTGGCCGCCATGCTCAGCGGCCTCCTACTCCTTGCCGCTTGCGACGTGGCGGAAACGGAACCAACGCCCGGTGCCGACCCCGACGTGCTGCGCGTCGACCCGGCCTTCGAGTACGCCACCAGCCGCGCGCTCACACTCGTCCTCCGCGAGGCCGACGGACGCCAGGTCGTCCGCTACGACCTCTACCGCCTCGGCGCCGACGGGCAGCGTCACCACCTCGGCGCGACGATGCCTGCGTCCGACGGCACCGCCCGCGCCACGCTCAGCGTACCGGAAGAAACGGACCGGCTGATCGTCCGCCGGTCCGCCGACGGCCTCGTAGTGAAGAGCGAAGTGCGCGTCTGGCAGGATCAGGTCGAGGCTACGTTCGACGCGCTCACCGGCACCGCACTCGCCTGCGCTGCCGACACCTACTACGCGACCAACAACAGCGGTCAACTCGTCGAGATCGACGGCGCGACGCTCGAAGCCACCGTGCTGATGGGGCTGCCCTACAGCAGCGACGCCTCTGCGATGGATCCGGTACGCCGCCGCCTCTACATCGTCGAGCAGGGACGCCAGGGGCGGATGGGCTACTACGACCTCGACCAGGGCGCGCTCGTCCCTGTCGGTGCGTTCGGGACCAACATACCCCCGCGCCTCGCCTACAACCCGCGCGACGGCTACCTCTATGCGGGCACACGTCGTGAACTGCAGCGCCTCGACCCGGCGACGGCGCAGATCGTGGCGCGCATCCCGGTCACCGGTGCGGCGGCCTTCGGCGGCGGCGACTTCGCCTTCGCGCCCGACGGCACGCTCTACATGAGCGGCGACCGCAAGCTGGTTCGTGTGGACGTATCCAGCGTCCCGGCACAGGCCACCACAATCACAACCGACCTCCCGCTGGACGTTACGAGCCTCACGAGCGGGTCGGACGGGGTGCTCTACGCGGCCAACAACGCGGGCGAGTTCTACCGCATCGACCGCACCACGGGCGCGGCCACGTTCCTCGGCGCGCTCGGCGTCCGGATCAACGACCTCGCCTACCTCCCCTGCGCCGCCGACCTCGACTTCGCCGTGGACTCCGACGCTGACGGCGTGCCCGACGCGCTCGACGACTTTCCCGGCGACCCGGGTGCGGCCTTCCAGCGTTTCGCGCCGTCTGCTGACCAATGGGGGAGCCTCGCCTTCGAGGACCTGTGGCCGAGCACGGGCGACTACGACTTTAACGACCTCGTCGTCGCCTACCGCATCGCGGAGGTCACGAATGCGGCCAGCGAGGTCGTGCGGCTGACGGTGCAGACACGGGTGGATGCCGTCGGCGCGGGCTACGCGAACGGCCTCGGCTTCGCGCTCCCGTTCGACGCACAGGAGATCGCCAGCGTGGACCACGGCGCGCACGACGGGGCGTCGTTGGCAGCGAGCATCCGCCGTGCTGCGAATGGTCTGGAGGACGGGCACACGGAGGCCGTGCTGATCGCCTTCGACGATGCCAAGGACCGGGTGCCGGGCGCGACGGGCTTCGTCAACACCGAGGCGGGCGCGCCCTACCTCCCCGGCGAGACGGTGACGCAGACGCTCACGTTCGCGACGCCGCGTGCGGGGTCGGTGCTGGGCCAGGCTCCGTTCAACCCCTTCCTCTTCCGCCGCGACCAGCGTGGTCGGGAAGTGCACCTCCCCGGCCAGGCTCCGACGGCCCTCGCACATCTTACGCTCGTGGGCACGCGCGATGACGTAGACAACGGCTACCGGACCGCCACGGGCCTGCCGTGGGCCCTGCACCTCGCCGAGGGCTTCCAGCACCCGCTCGAAGCGGAGCCGATCACGGACGCGTACCCGCTCTTCGCCCCGTGGGCGCAGTCTGGCGGGAGCACCTACCCTGACTGGTACCGCTCCGAGCACGCCGACGTGCCGCGGATCTACCAGCATGAGTGAGCAACCCAACGTCCAGCATCGGCCCTGTGGCGGTGCGAAGCGGTGATCGTTCACCCCTGCAGACATCCATACGTTCACACACAACAAGCGGCCACGTTTTTGCGGGACTTCACGACCGGCCCAACCGGGTCCGCGTATCCTTTCTTGCCGTATCTGCACCCTCACATCCGTGCCCGCTGTGTCTGTCAAAGTCATCGACCAGATCCTCGCCGCCGAGACGCCGCCAATCTCCTACGAGATCATCCCGCCCAAGCGGGGCTCGTCCATCGAGAACGTCTTCGGCATCGTCGAGCAGCTGAAGCCCTACGATCCGCCGTTCATCGACGTGACGAGCCACGCGGCGGAGATCTACTACGAGGAAAAGTCCGACGGCACCGTGCGCAAGCATGTCAAGCGCAAGCGCCCCGGCACGCTCGGGCTGTGCGCGGCCATCCAGCACCGCTTCGGCATCCCCGCCGTGCCGCACCTGCTCTGCCAGGGCTTCACCCGCGAGGAGACCGAGGACGCGCTCATCGAGCTGCACTACCTCGGCATCCGCAACGTGCTCGCGCTGCGCGGCGACGACAAG
>JBCDFO010000263.1:0-7011 GCA_039177895.1 Bacteroidota bacterium | reverse complement strand
GATCTGCCCGCTCACGACGAGCTTCGTCCCCGGCACCACGCGCGATGCGCTGAGGTCGGCGTCCGGGTGGACGGTGCCGAGCCCGGTCGTGTTGATGAACACCTGGTCGCCCTTGCCCCGCTCGACGACTTTCGTGTCGCCCGTGATGACCTCGACGCCCGCCGTCTCGCAGGCGGCTTTCACGCCAACGAGCACGCGCCAGAGGTCCTCGGTCGAGAGCCCTTCTTCGAGGATGAGCGCGAGCGACAGCGCCACGGGCCGCGCTCCGGCCATCGCGAGGTCGTTTACGGTGCCGTTGACCGCCAGCTCGCCGATGCTGCCGCCCGGGAAGAAGATCGGCGAGACGACGAAGCTGTCCGTCGTGAACGCCGTGCGCCCGGTGAGCGTGAGCGTGGCGGCATCGCCCTGCTTGTCGAGGTGCTCGTTCTTGAGCAGCGAGAAGACGCCGCCGTCGAGGAGACGGTGCGTAAGGAGGCCGCCGCTGCCGTGCCCGAGCGTGATCTGCTCGAAGTCGAGCGTCGGCAGCGGGCAGTCGAGCTGCATGCGGAGCGGTTCGTTGGGCATAGGTGGGGCCGTCGGCTAGGGGCTGGCTACTATCGGCGAAGGATGGGTCCGCGATCGCCTTCCGCGCTGTCCGATAGCCGACAGCCGAAGGCCGAACGCCGTCTACACCTCCACCCCGGCGAAGTGGAAGTAGGCGGCGCAGGCGCCCTCGCTGGACACCATCGGCGCACCGAGCGGGCTCTCGGGCGTGCAGGCGGTGCCGAAGGCGGGACACTGGTGCGGCTTCTTGAGCCCGCGGAGCACCTGTCCGGCAATGCAGGCCTTCGACTCGCACGCGACGGGGATGTCGACGTCGAACTTGCGCTTGGCATCGTAGGCGGCGTACTGCTCACGGACTTCGAGGCCGCTGCCGGGGATCGTCCCGATGCCGCGCCACTCGCGATCCACCGCCTCGAACACGTCGAGCATCACGTTCTGCGCGTGCTCGTTGCCGTCGAAGGTGACCGAGCGGATGTACTGGTTTTCGAGCTTCGCCGTCCCGGCTTCGAGCTGCCGCACGGCCATCAGGATGCCCTGCAGGAGGTCCACCGGCTCGAAGCCCGTCACCACGATGGGCACGCCGTAGCGCTCCACGAGGGGTGGGTACTCCCACAGCCCCATGATCGAGCAGACGTGGCCGGCGGCGAGGAACGCCTGGATGATGCACTCGGGGTCGTCCATCACGGCGGAGATCGCGGGCGGGACGAGCACCTGCGAAGCGAGGATGGCGTAGTTGGTCAGCCCGGCGCGCTGCGCGTGGAGCACCGAGAGCGCGTTCGCCGGGGCCGTCGTCTCGAAGCCCACGGCAAAGAAGACAACCTGCTTCTCGGGGTGCTTCTGAGCGAGCTTGACGGCTTCGAGCGGGCTGTAGACGATGCGCACGTCGGCCCCGGCGGCCTTCGCTTCGAGGAGGCTGATGTCGGAGCCCGGCACGCGAATCATGTCGCCGAACGTGCAGATCACAACACCCTGCCGCGCGAGGTGCACGGCCTTGTCGATCAGGTTGAGCGGCGTCACGCACACCGGGCAGCCCGGCCCGTGCACCATGCGGACCTCGTCGGGCAGCAGGTCGAGGATGCCATGCTTGACGAGGCTGTGCGTCTGCCCGCCGCAGACTTCCATGATGGTCCACGGCCGCGTGACCGTCTCGTGGAGTTCGTCGAGAAACTGCTCGACGAGGTGCGGATCGCGGTATTCGGAGAGGTATTTCATCGGGAAACGGGGAGGCGACGATTCGGAAAAACGGGGCGACGACAAGCCTGGCGCACGGCTGAACGGCGACACAGCAACACGGCGGCACGCACCGTCATTCGAGTTGGCCGATGCGGTCGGAGACGTCGTCCTCCTCGGGCAAGAGCTCGTCGAGTTCGCCGATCTCGCGGAGGTAGCCGAACACCTTGCGGGCCTCGACCTCGTCGACCTTGCTGATGGCGACGCCGACGTGGATGAGGACGTAGTCGTCCACCTCCGCCGCCGGGAGCATCTCCAGGCTGGCCTCTTTCATGATGCCGCCGAAGGACACCTTGGCAATGCGGACGGCCCCGCCGTAGCGGTGCTCGATGGATTTGATTTTTCCGGGGATGGCAAGACACATGACTACAGCGTGCTGGGGGTTGCGTAGGTCGTGGTCGAGGCGGGCTGGGCGGCGCTCAGCGTCGGCGCGGCCTGCCTCTGGTGAAGGGCGACGTGGACCGCCTGCCCGTAGGCGATGCTCTCGTCGTTGGGCGAGAGCTGCTTGTGAAAGTGCAGGGCGAAGTCGCCGCGCAAGTCGTCGAGGAGGAGGTCGACGAGGAGTGCGTTCTGGAAGACGCCGCCGCTGAAGGCGAGCCGCCGCGTGCCCGTTGCCTCGGCGACCCGGCGCACGGCCGCCACGAGCGTCCGGTGGAACGCAAGCGCGATGGCGTTGGGCGCGCGCCCCGCGTCGAGGTCGGCGAGAACGTGCCCGACGACCACGCGCGGGTCGAGCGCGGCGTCGAGCGCGGTACCGAGCGGGGCTGTGCAGCCATCGCCGAGCGGGTGAGCGCTGGCAAGCGGATAAGCGGGGGCCTCGGTGCCCGCGTCGTAGGCGCGGCGGGCGGCCTGTTCGAGCCGGATCGCCGCCTCGCCCTCGAAGCTGACGGTGTCGGCGAGGCCGATGAGGCACGCCACCGCGTCAAAGAGCCGCCCCACGCTCGACGTCTTGAGCGTCGGCTGGGACCCACTGCCGACGTGAACGAGCTTGCGGTAGAAGCCCCACGTCAGCCCGTCGAAGAGGTTGGCGAGACGCATCTCCGTGGCCGGGTCGTCGAGGCGGTGCGCGGTGAAGGCTAGCGCGGCGAGGCGCGGTTGCCGCGCCATCTTGTCGCCGAGGAGGTGGGGGACGTAGGCCCAGTGGGCGGCCCGCTCGAAGGACGGCAGCCGCCCTGCCCCGTCGCCCGCCGACGGCCCGAGATCGCGGCATGAGGCCGAGCGGTATACGAAGAACTCGCCACCCCACACCTGCGCGCCCCCTTCGCGGTCGTCATACCCGTAGCCCGTCCCATCCCACACCACGCACAGCACCGGCTCGGGGCTATCGGTGAGGTCGTTTTCGGCCAGGACGGCGGCGGCGTGCGCCTCGTGGTGCTGCACCGTGAAGACGGGCACGCCCCAGGCCTCGGCCTGCGTGCGCCCGAGGCGCGTAGCGACGTAGCCGGGGTGGCGGTCCACGATCACGCCGCGCGGCGACGCCTGGAGAACGTCCAGCAGGTGCGCCTGCGTGTGGGCATACGACAACTCGGTGTCGTAGTCGTGGAGATCGCCGAGGTACTGGCTCACGTAGGTGTGGCCGCCGTGGGTGAGCGCGAACGTGCTCTTCTGCTGCGCCCCCATCGCCAGGAGGCCGTCGGGAATCGGGACGCACGGGCCGAGCAGCGTCGGCGCGTAGCCCCGCGAGCAGCGCACCACGATCCGCCTCCGGTGCGTGGGCGTCAGCGTCGCCACCGAGTCGTCCTGCGGCACGGCGATGGCGCGCGGGTGCGTGAGGAAGGCGTCGGCGAGCGGCCCGAGCGTCCGCAGGACGTCGGCGTCGGCATAGGCGATGGGCGCGTCGGAGACGTTGCCGCTCGTGGTGACGAGGGGCCGCCCGATCCGGTCGAGGAGCCGCGCCAGCAGCGGCGCGCACGGCAGCATCACCCCGATCCGGTCGAGGCCCGGGGCCACCGCCTCAGCGATGGGATCGGGCTCGCCGAGCGCGGCTCGCTTTCGCCGGAGCAGCACGATGGGCCGGGCGCGGCTCGCCAGGAGGTCGGCTTCGTCGTCGTCCACGTGGGCGACCGCCCGCACCGCGTCGAGGTCGGCGGCGAGGAGCGCGAAGGGCTTCGTCGGGCGGTTCTTGCGCTGCCGCAGCCGCCCGACCGCCTCGGCATGGCTCGCGTCGCAGCACAGCAAATACCCACCGATGCCCTTCACCGCGATGCACTCGCCCACAGCCAGCCGCCGGGCGGCAGTGTCGAGCGCGTTGCCCTCAGCCGCGAGGAGGGTGCCGTCGGGCGCACGCAGCAGGAGCGGGATCCGGCACACCGGGCACGAGGTCGTCTGCGCGTGGTAGCGGCGGTCGGCGGGGTCGGCATACTCGGCAGCGCAGTCGGGGCAGAGCGGAAAGCCGCCCATCGTGGTCGCGGGCCGGTCGTAGGGCAGCGCCTCGACGATGGAGTAGCGCGGGCCGCAGTGCGTACACGAGGCGAAGGCGTAGTCGTAGCGCCGGTCGGCGGGGTCGCGCGTCTCGGCGAGGCAGGCGTCGCAGGCGTCGAGGTCGGGCGTGAGCACGAGCGTCCGCGCCCCGCGGTCGTCGCTCGGCACGATGGCGAAGGTGTCGAACCGCTCCACGGGCTCGGTCGCCCACCGTCGGTGCCGCGTCACGCGTGCCACGGGCGGGGCCTCGGCCACCACCGCCGCCGCGAAGGCGTCGAGCGCCGTCGCCTCGCCCTGCACGGCGATGCGCACGCCGTCGGTGCCGTTGCGCACCCAGCCCGTCAGCGCGAGCCGCTGCGCGAGCCGCCAGACGTGCGGCCGGAAGCCGACGCCCTGGACCTGGCCTTCGATATGGTGCTGCTCCGTGCGCATCGTCACGCCGCCTCGGCCATCGCAGACCGCTTCGCTTCGATGCGCGTCCGGAGGTAGTCGCACCAGGCATCGACGCCCTCGCCAGCGAGCGAAGCGACCTCGAGCACGTCGAGGTCGTGGTTCACCTCGCGGGCGTCCTTCGCGACGGCTTCCACTGAGAACGGAAGGTAGGGCAGCAGATCAGTCTTCGTGACCACCATCACGTCGCTCGTGAGGAACATCCGGGGGTACTTCTTCGGCTTGTCGTCGCCCTCGGTCGTGGCGATGAGCGTCGCGCGGAGGTCCTCGCCGAGGTCGTAGGACGCCGGGCAGACGAGGTTGCCGACGTTCTCGATCACGAGCAGATCGACGCCAGCGAGGTCAAACGAATCGTCCGCGTCCAGCGAGTCGAGCGCCTGGAGCACCATCTGGGCTTCGAGGTGACAGATGCCGCCGGTGACGATTTGGAACGCCGGGATGCCGTGCTTGCGCAGCCGCTCGGCGTCGCGCTCCGTCTCCAGATCGCCCACGAGAACCGCCATCGAGAGGTCGTCCTTGAGCCGCTCGGCGGTCATCTCCAGCAGCGTCGTCTTGCCGCTCCCCGGCGACGAGCACAGGTTGACGACGTAGGTGCCCTGCTCCGCCGCACGTCGCCGGATGAGGTCGGCCACGAAGTCGTTGGCTTTGAGCAGGTTGACGTTCACGTCCTGGACGCAGACGTTGCCACGGGGGGCCGTGTTGATCGTACGCTGGGGCATCGGTTCGGAGGTCAGGATTCAGGAACGGGGTCGGCAAGGACGACCTGCTCAATCAGCAGTTCGTCGCCCGCGAGGAGGTCGTTGGAGGGCGTGTCGCAGGCGGGGCACACGAAGCGCTGGCGGACGGGCGTGAACGCCGTCTGGCAGACGCCGCAGCGCACGCGCGCCGGGACCGAGGTGACGGCGAGCCGCACCCCCTCGTAGGGCGTCCCCTGGACGACGAGGTCGTAGGCACTCGTCAGCAGCATCGGCTCGACGCCGGAGAGCGTACCGACCTTGAGCCGGATCTCTTCGAGCGCCGCGTGCTCCTCCGGGCTCAGGGCGTCGTCGAGCGAGGCGAGGACGCTGCGGACGAGGGAGACTTCATGCATGGCGCACCTCGGCGGTCGTAGGGGTAGCCTCGCCGAGCGCGCCGTCTCCACTCGCCCCAGCCGCGAGGCGGTCGAGGTGGGCGCGGTGCTCGGTGGCGGTGGCGCAGAGATCCGGGTCGTCCGTGAGTAGCAGCGCCTCGTCGGCCCAGCCCCGCATCTCGGCGAGGCGTGCGGCGTCGAGGGCGTCCTCGGTGCCGGGCAGGTGCCACGACGCTTCGAGGAGGTTGAGCAGCGTCAGGGTGCGCTCGGTCGGGTGGCGGTCAGCAGGCCGCAGCGCAAGCGCCTCGCGGAGGAAGTGGACGGCGCGCTCGAAATTCCAGCCGTCGTGCGCCGTCGGGTACTTCAGGAAGGCGCTGCCGTAGTTGTGGCAGATCCGCGCGTGGACGTACGGGTGCGCGGCCTTTGTGAAGTGGGCGAGCGCCTCGCGGAACGACTGCACCGAGAGTGCCTGGACGAGCTCGCGCTTGCCCTTCGGCCCGGGCATCTCGGCGTAGAGGATGCCGAGTTCGTGGTGGATCTCGGCGAACGTCGCCGGGGCGGCGTCGCGGGTGAAGACCTTGAGCGCCTGCTGGTACGCCTCGGCGGCAGGCTTGTAGAACTGCGGGTGCCCAGCCTCGGCCCAGGCGTGGAGCACCGAGCCCTTGCGCATGAACGCCTGCGCCCACACGCCCGGCACATCTTCGCGCTCGACCTCGGCGACGGCACGCCGCGCGTAGCCGACGGCCTCGGCGAAGCTGCCCTCGATCTGCGCCACGAGCGCGGCATCGGTGAGCCGCAGCGCGAGCGCGACGGGCCGGTCGGCCGCCTCGTGGCGCTCGACCTGCGCCCACAGGAGCGGCTTCAGGCGGTCGAGGAGCACGGGGTCGTACGGCGGCGCGAGTTGGGCGAGGAGTGCTTGGCTCAGCCCCTCGTCCAGCGCGGCGCGGCTCGCCTCGTCAGGGGACGCACCGAGCACATCCGAGAGCACGGCTTCGGCGAGGTGCGCGGCCCCGCCGTCGAGGAGGAAGGTCGCGTAGTGCTTCGCCGTGAAGGCGCGCGCCTCCGGCGTGGCTGCGGCGACGAGAGCGAGGGCATAGGCTGCCTCCGCGTCGTCCCGGGCGGTGGCGTCGTGCGGGGCCTGGGCGTAGTGCAGCACTACGGCGCGGTTGTGCGCCTGGCGGCCCCGCTCGGCTGCCTCCTCCTTCACGACACGCAGCGACGCAAGCAGGTCGTCGTCCACGGGCAGGCCGTGGGTGATATGGTGCGCCAGGACCACCTCGGCCTGCACGTCTGGCTGG
>JBCDFO010000262.1:0-7046 GCA_039177895.1 Bacteroidota bacterium | reverse complement strand
TTCTCCCTGCGAGACGGCGCACGCGCCGAACTCCTCGCTTAGTTCACCAAGCCCTCGTAAACCTGGAGGTTACTCGGGTTCATCTCCACGAGGATGTCGTAGAGGTCCGCGTTCTGGTCGGCGTCGCGGAAGAGGGCCACGATCTCGTCGCTCTTGACGGTGATGAACACGTCGAGGGCGTAGCGGAGCTGGTTGAACTCCTCGAAGACGCCGTAGACGTTGGTGACGGCCTCGTAGGCGGCGATCCACGCCTCCTCGTGCTGCGCAGCGAAGCGGTCGAGGCCGCCAAAGTGGTACTGGAACGCCGCCTGCCGGAGCGGCACGTAGAGCGGGTCCAGCAGTTGGCGGATGAGCGTGCCTCGGCTGCGATCCTCACCGATGCTGAGCCAGTCTTGCTCCCCGCGCCCCGCCGCGAGGTCCGCAATGTCGCGCGCCTGCTCGAAATAGGGCGTCCCGCCGAGATCCTCGAACGTGTCGAAGTCGTAGCCGAGGATGAGGAACACGTAGAAGTCGAGCAGCGACGTGAGGGAGTTGTACTGGTTGGGGTCGTAGATGAGCGGGTCGCCGCGGTTGTAGTCGAACGTCCAGTCTCGGTCCGAGATCAGCAGCACGTTGGTGCTGCGGGTAGTGCCGTAGATCGGGCGGCGGCTGCCGACGACGATCTCCGCCTGGAAGCGGCTCAGCGTCTCCGCCACCCGGATCGTGACGACGAAGTTGCAGTCGATGCGCTCGACCTCTTCGAAGAAGAAGTCTGTCCACGAGCGGTTGTTGACGTACTCGAAGATGGCCGTCTCCAAATCGCCGAGGAAGCTGTACTCGGTCCCCGGGATCTCGGAGAAGTTGACGGTGACGTCGCAGTTGAGCTCGCCGCGCTGCGCGTGCACGGGACTGGCGGCCAGCGCGAGCACGCCGAGGAAGCCAACCAGACGGACGAAGGGAGCGCGACGGGGATGCATCCGGATGAGGCGACGAGGCATAGGGAAATCGGAGGCGGAATTCGACTGCGGAGTTCGAGAGTCGAGAGGTATACTGACGCGCGGCGCGCAGGCGACCGGCGTGCTGCGCCGCTGGGCGAAAGCTAGCACCCTGCTGGGCCGCCCGCCATCCCTTCCGCCCTGCCTGCCGATGCGCGCTCGCCTCCGCTTCGCTCCAACGTGCCGCCCCGCCCCAACGCGCCGCCGCCCTGTCTTCGTGCGCGCGCTGCCACTGTTGCTCGCAGCAGGGCTGTGGCTCGGCACCCCGGCCGCGTCCGCCCAGCTTGCCGAGGGCGGCGCGCGCGCGCTGGCGCTGGGCCGTGCCACCGTGGCACTCGGCGACGACGTCTGGGGACACTACAACCCCGCCAGCTGGAGTACGCTCGACCAGGCGGCCGCGACGCTCTTCGCCAGCCAGCCGTTCGGGCTTGCCGAGCTGCGGATCGCCGGGCTGGCCGCGGCCTACCCGACACGCTACGGCACGGCCGCGCTCACCGCGCGCACCTACGGCTTCGAGGACTACCGCGAGACGACGCTCGGCCTCGGGGTCGCCCGGGCGGTGCCGCTGAGCCGCACTCGTCGCCTTCATCTCGGCCTTCACGCGCGCCTCCACACGCTGTCGATCGGCGAGGGCTTCGGCTCGACGAGCACGCTCACCGTCTCCGCAGGGGCGCTCGTGCAGGTCGTCGAGGGCGTGCAGTTCGGCGTCCATGCCCGCAACGCGCTCGCCCCGCGCGACGCCGACGCGAAGCTCGACGCGCCGCTCTCGACGGAGCCCGGCCTCGCGCTCGGCCTCGCCTACACGCCCATCGCCGACGCGACGGTGCTGCTCGCCGTCGACAAGAGCATCGAGGACCAGCCCGCGTCTGTACGCGGTGGCCTGGAGGTGCGCCCCATCGACGTGCTGGCGATCCGCGCAGGCTTCACGACGGCCCCCGCCCGCCTCAGCCTCGGCGTGGGCGTTGACCTCACGCGGGTGCAGGCCTCGCTCGCCTTCGAGAACCACGACGCCTTAGGCTGGACGCCCGCCGTGGACCTGACGGTACGGTTTTGATGAGGGAGTGGCTCTTGGTTTTTGGTAGTGGGTGGGCGCAACGGCCGAGCGCCGTGCAGCCTTGGCTCGTCCTGCTTACCCTCCTCCTGTCCCCCGTTGTCTTCGCGCAGAGCCCGGCGGACAGCACGGACACGGAGGCACTGGACGAGGCGGTGCTGGAGACGCTCGTGGATGACGACGTGTCCGGCGACCCGACGGTGCTCTTGGAGACGCTCGAGGACCTGCGGGACAATCCGCTCGACATCAACCGGGCAACGGCGGAGCAGCTTGCGCTCATCCCGTCCATCTCGCCCATCCTAGCCGAAACGATCGCGCGCTTCCGCGAGCAGTTCGGCGAGTTCGACTCCTTGCCGGAGCTCCGCGCCGTGGAGGGCGTGACGGAGGACGTGTACGCGGCGGCGCGCCCGTACCTCTCCATCGGTGAGGTGCTGGACGTGGTCGCGCCGGCACCCTCGGCGTATCCGAATGTGCCGAGCCTCCAGCAGGTCGTGCGGGGCCTGCGCTACGAGGTGCGCCAGCGCGTGCAGCGCCGCCTCGACGAGGGGCGAGGCTACTCCGACGCACTCCGCGACGACACCACGCGGTCGAGCTACAGCGGCTCACCGGAGCGCATCTACACCCGGCTGCGCGCGACGTACCGCCGCCAGGTGTCCGCAAACCTCACACTCGAGAAGGACCCCGGCGAGTTGTTCACATGGGCCCCCGACCAGGGGAGCTACGGCTACGACTTCGCCTCGGCGCACGTCGCGGTGCTGGACGCGGGCCGCCTCGACGCGCTCATCGTGGGCGACTTTACGGCGGAGTTCGGGCAGGGCGTGGCGCTGTGGCGGCCGAGCGGCTTCGGCAAGGGGCGCGAGCTGCGGCCCATCGTGCGCAGCGGGCGCGGGCTGCGACCCTACAGTTCGGTGGAGGAGAACCAGTTCTTCCGCGGCGTGGCGGCGACGGTGGCCGCCACGCCAGAGCTCTACCTGAGCGCCTTCGGCTCGCGGCGCTCGCTCGACGCCAACGTGGTCCGGGCCGACACCTCGCTCGCGGGCAGCCTCGCCGGGAGTCCGGGCGACGCCTTCGGCGACACGGACGCCCTCGCGACGAGCCTCCCTATCACCGGCTTCCACCGCACCGCGACCGAGCTGGCCCGCAAGGACGCGCTCGACGAGACGCTCTTCGGCGGCGCGACGGAATTGCGCCTGGACCGCGCGACCGTCGGGCTCGTGGGCTACACGGCGCGCTTCGACACACCGATCCAGCGCGGCGCGCGCGACTTCCAGCGCTTCGACTTCGAGGGCGAGACGGCGTCGATGCTGAGCGCCTACTTCGACGTGACGCTGCTGCGGAATCGGGACGGCGGCGGGGGCTACCAGGCCTTCGGCGAGGTAGCGCGGGCGCCCGGCGGGGCCGTTGGCGGGATCGTCGGCACGCTCGCGAAGCTGGGTCGGGAAGTCGAGGCGCTGGTGGTAGCGCGGCACTACCCGCGCGACTTCGTGAGCCTCCACGGCTACGCGTTCGGCGAGCGCAACGGCGTCACCCAGAACGAGACGGGCCTCTACCTGGGCCTCCGCCTCCGCCCCGCGCGCAACTGGACCGTGACGGGCTTCTTCGACCAGTACCGCTTCCCGTACCTCCGCTTCACCGTCCCGCGCCCGGCGACCGGCTACGAAGCGCTGCTCTACGTTGAGCACCGCCCGACGCGCTGGCTCACCGTCTACGCGCAGGGCCGCACCGAGACGCGCGAGGTCGGCCTCGACGTGGCGGACCCGAACGGCTCCGTGGTGGGCGGGCTCACCACCGAGACGCGACAGACGCTGCGGCTGCACGGCAGCTACCTCGCCAACCGCGCGCTGCGCCTCCGCGCCCGCGTCGAGGTGGCTCGCTATCAGGAAGCCCGGCTTGGCGGCGAGCCGGACGGAGATGCCGAGTTTGGGGTGCTCCTCTTCCAGGACGTCCGCTGGCAGACCACCGACTGGCTCCGCCTCGACGCCCGCCTGACCTTCTTCGACACGGCCAGCTTCGACGCGCGGCTCTACCAGTTCGAGTCCGACGCGACGGGCGTGCTCACGAACGTGGTGCTGACCGGGCGCGGCACGCGCGCCTACCTCCTCGCCACCATCGAACCCATGGAGCGCGTGCGCTTCCAGGCGAAGCTGTCGCAGACGCGCTTCGAGGACCGCTTCACCGTCGGCAGCGGACTCGACGAGGTGGAGGGCCCGCAGGTGCGCGACCTCACGGTGCAGCTGCAGGTGCAGTTCTAGGGCGCCCGTTCCTGCAATGCCTTGGTTTGACGCGGGATCGGTTACGAGACCAACCCGCCCCACGCTCGGTCTGTGCAGGATTGGAGCAGCGTCCGCTCTCACTTTGAGGCGACCGGCTAGCCGCGCGGCATTGTCTCGGGAGCGGTGTTCGTATTGGGTTCCATTTTCGGTATCCATCTGAGATCAACGGGGCGAGGCACTGAACTGGCCATGGGGTGGGGGCCTCCCATTCACCGCGTTGCGCCCAGCTATGTCGCAATCCCTCTTCGTCGTCATCGCCCTCTCGCTCGCCGGGCTGCTGTCGCTGCAGCAGCTCCGCTCCGCCCACGACTCCGAGACCCGCATCATCCGGGCCGAGATGGAGCTCATGGCCTCCGGGGCCGCCCTCAAGATCGTCGAGTACGCCGCGTCGCGCGCCTTCGATGAGCGGACGACCCCGCTGGAGATCCAGCAGAACGGACTGCCGGGCGGTGCTGGTCAGTTCTCGGAGCCCGCGCAGTTCGGGGAGACGATGCCCGCAGGCCCCATGCTTCCAGCTCCCCCCATGTCGGGTGACGATCGCGACGATGACGACCGTGACGACGACGATCGCGATGACGATGACCGCGACGACGACGACAACCAGAACGTGCCGCCTCCGAGCTCGCCGCTCCCTCCGGCTGGCAACCCCTGTGACCTCGACCGGCTCGCTGCCACGTCGGGCATGTGCGACGACCTCGACGACCTCCACATGGACGCCAACGAGTGGCAGGCCATCAACGTACCGCTGCCGGACGGGAGTGCGCAGGAGTTCGAGGCCAACGTGCAGGTGAGCTACGTCCGCCGCTTCAACGGCAACAGCACCCTCAGCGGCAGCCAGCGCAGCGAGCAGAAGCGCGTCGTCGTGCGCGTCCGCGCGCCGATGCTCGGCGGCCAGCCCAACGTCCAGCTCGTCGAGATGGGCCGCGTGCTGGTCTACCGCGAAAGCCGCGCCCAGCGCCGCGCCGGTGGTGCCCAGCCGCCTCAGCCCCCACCTCCTCCGCCTCCCATGTTCCCCTCGTTCTGATGCACGTCCTCCTCGACTACGCCGCCTCCGTGATCGCGGGCTCCGTCGCGCTGCTGCTGCTGCTCGGCACCGTAGCCCGCTCCTCCGAGGCCGACCGCCGGGTCAGCGCGGTGGGCTACGCCAAAGAGCAGGCCCTCGACCTCGCCACCTGGCTCGAAGACGACCTGAGCACCATCGGGATGGGCCTGCCCACCGGCGAGGTCCGCCTCACGATGCCGACGCAGGCCGGGTCCGGGACTACCCTCCGTACGACGCGGTTCGAGTTCACCCGCCGCACCTACGACACCTCGGGCCCCACGCCCGTCGTCGCGACCGTGGATGTGCGCTACGACCTCGCGCCGACCACCACCACGACCATCGACGGCGCGACGGTGCAGCTCTACGAGGTCCAGCGCTCCGAGCGCGTCAACGGCGGCGCGTGGCAGGACGCGGGCAAGACCCCGGCTTCGCTCTCGCGCTTCCACGTCGAAGTCCAGGACATGGTCGGCAGCCCCACCGGCGCCGAGGCCAACGCGGCCTTTGTCGATGTCTCGTTCACGATGATCCCTCCGCTGATGCAGGACGAGGTCGCCCTCCCTGCGCTCTTCTGGAATGCGGCCTTCCGCATCCACCCTGTGTAATCCAATTCACCCCGTTTAACCCAACCCGCCCCCAGTCATGGGTAAAGGTCTTCTCATCGCGGCGCTCGCCAACTCGCTGCTGATCGTCTTCGCCACGTCGCGCTCCTCCGTGACGTTGGTGGAAATGACGCGGTCGCAGGTGGAGTACAGCGAGGACATCCTCGCCCGCGAGATCGCTCGTTCGGGCTACGAGGTGGCCCATCGCGCTGCTGAGCGCGGCTACAACGGCGGCACCGGCACCCTCGACGAGGCCATCCTCGCCGTCAACGACATCGCCAACAACCGGCCGTTCCAGGGCGGCACCTGGCGCGCCGAGGCCCACACCATCGACGCCGAGACGGCCCTGCTGCGGGTGACGGGCGAGTACAACGGCCAGACCTACACGACCGAGGGCCTCTACCTCGTCCCGACCTTCGGCGGGCCCATCCTGCCCGATCCGCCCCTCCTCCCCGACTGGACCTTCGACTGCGCCTCGAACCGCTCGGTCGACGTCTACGCGATGGGCATCGGTAGCTACGGAATTGGCACGGTTGTCACGCCTGCTACGCTCACCATTCCCGACCCCGCCTCGGTCCGCGCCATCCATGCCCAGGCTACGGTGAAGAGCCCCGAGAACTCCAGCGTCGACGCCTTCACGTTCACGACCGACACCGGCGAGAGCGTGACCCTGTCCGACCCCACTGCGATCCACCAGAGCCTCGGGGCCTACAGCACCGCGCTGGCGCCCGCCGGTGAGGTGACGCTGACCGCTACCCTCAACTCGACCGGGAGTTGGCACGCCCAGCCGCGCTCGTTCACGCTCTACGTCGTCCGCGAGCGCGCGGGCTACTTCCAGACCGGCGGTATCGTCGAGAAGGATGTGTGGCGCTTCCGGGATCCCGAGCACACGAAGGTGCTGACCATTCCGGGCGCGTCCCAGCCTCGCGACGTGCGCGTGCAGTTTTCCCTCGGCGACACGACCGACGACGGGCGCTACCACACCGTGACGGCCACGGCGGGCTCCGTGACCCGCACGATCCGCACCCAGTATGCCAACCGGGGTGCCCAGGCGTCGCTCTTCGACGTCGTGCTTCCCGCCGTACCCGGCGGTGTCACCGAGGTGCG
>JBCDFO010000261.1:0-7180 GCA_039177895.1 Bacteroidota bacterium | reverse complement strand
TTCGTTCACCGCGTCCGTGGCCGCCTCGAAGACGACCGCCTCGGGACCGACCGTCTCGCCGTTGAGCGTCAGCGTAAACGCCGTCGGGTCGTCGAGGCGCAGGAAGGGATTCGAGTCCGTCAGCGTGACCTCGACGCGCGGCGTTGCGGAGACGAACGGGATGGCCGGGTCCTGCGTGTTGAACACGCGCTCGGGGCCATTGCGGATCTCGGTCCCGTCGATCATGACGCGGAGCACCGGCTCCGTCTGGTCGGCGGCGACGCGGAAGTTGCCGATGAGCGTGTTGTTGTATGTCAGCGCCTCGGTGAGCGCGGGCTGGCTGACCTCCGCCCCGATGGCGTTCTGGCCCACGAGGCCGCGCGTCACGGCCTCCACAGGCACCATCAGTACGGAATCGGCGGGGACGTCCTGGCGGCTCGCGACCAGGATCTCGAGGGTCTCGTTGTCCGCGTCGGTGAGCGTCGCCCGGACGGCCACCGAGTCGGGCGCGACGAGGCTGAGGTTGCGCACGGGCACGTCGAAGCGGAGCGGTTGGCCCTCCGCCAACGCATCGGTCGGGAGCGCGAGCAGGTCCGGGTCGAGTACGAGTTCAGGGACGGGGTCGTAGGTGACGCTCCACCGGTCGAGCTGCGGTGTGGTGGCTTGGCTCGTGTCGGAGAGCGTCGCGCGCAGGGTGAGGTACGGGTGCTGGCGGGCGTCGACGCCGCGCAGGTCAGCGCTGGCCGCTCGGATGTCGCTCAGGAGCGGCGTGCCGTCGGCGGCGAGCACGTCCACGCTCACGAACGCCGGGGCGGCCGCGATGTCGGTGTCGAGGGTCAGCGTCTGCCACGCCTTCGCAGGCCCGATGCGCGGGCTCGTGAGCTGGCCCTCCGGGTTCTGGAACGTCAGCGTCGTGTCCTTCTGGGTGAACGTCGGCTGGTCGGGACCAGGCGGAACGACGCGCTCCCAGACGCTGCCCGGGATGTCCTTCTGCGCGATCATCAGGTGGATGTCGTCATACTCCAGCGTATCGGCCGCGACCGAGCCAAGGCCGCGCAGGATGCTCCGAAGCTCGTCGGGGAGCGGGCCGCGCTGGAAGAGGTTGCGCGAGCGCACGAAGACGTAGTCGCCGGGCTGCGCCACCTTCGTGGCGACGCTGTCGAGCGTGGCGATGGCGCTCTCGAACTCGCCCGGACGGTAGGGGGCTCCGAAATCGAAGCCGCGGATCGCGCCCGTCTGCCCGTTGAGGACGAGGATGCCGACGCCGATGGTGTTGCGCAGGATCGGCGTGCCGCTGTTGACGGTGATCTGGCCCTTGAACGACGTCTCGACATACTCCGCGGTCGCGCTCACCTCCACCCGGTAGTCGCTGAACACCCAGGTCCCGTCCTCGCCCTCGCCGTCGCGCTGGAGGAAGCCGTCCGTAGTGACCGCGTCGAAGAGGTCGCCGGTCATCGTCCAGCGCCCGGCCTGCTCCGCCGTCTGGACGAGCAGCCGCCCGCCGACCCAGTTGTCAAGCTGGTCGTCCGCGTCGATGCGCGCGCGCCAGTAGGCGGGCTGGCCATCCGCGAGGGCCTCCGGTGGTGTCCAGTCCGCGTGCGCGTTGCGGATGGGGATTGGGGCCGAACTCTGCTTCGCGGGCGAGTCGAACGTCGGCATGCGGTCCACCTCGAAGCGGACCCGCACTTCGCCGGTGGAGCGCGGGCTTGCGAGCGAGACGCGCAGGCGCGGCTGCCGCGCATCGACCGTAGTGAGGTCCTGCGGGAAGACCACCGCTAGGCCGTTCGAGAAGACGACGTGCGGCTTGCGGCTGAGCGCGTTGTTGGTCTCGTCGAACTCGTCGATCTCCCCGAACGCGTCGGCGGTGACGGAGAGGAAGTGGGTGCCCGCGTCGCCGTCGGCGAGCGGCAGGTCGAGCGTGAACGTGGTGTCGAGCGCCACCGGGGGGAGGCGGCGGCTCACAAGCGTGTCGCCTCGGCTTGGACGCTCCTGCCTCAGCGTGAGCGTGAGCGAGTCCTGCGGGATGAGGCCCCGGTTGCGCAGGCGCACCTCGGCCGTCAGCATGCCGTCCTCCACGAGCGGGGCCGCAGGCGCGATGCGCAGGTCGGCGTCCGCTACGGCGAGGTCGGGCTGCGTCGGGATCACGAGCTGCGAGGCCGGGTCGCCGATGAGGCCGTACTGGAGGAGGTGCTTCACGGGGTAGTAGGACCGCCCGCCGAAGGCGAACGTGGTGGCGTAGCGACGCTTCGCCTCCTGCAGGGCGAGCCCGAGCACGCGCGAGGTGTCGGCGACGGCGCCTGGCTTGGTCTCCGTGAAGATGACCTGGTGCGCCTGGTCGCTGATGGTCCGCGTGTCCTGCACCGTCGCGAGTTCCGAGGAGCCCCAGTGGGCGATGCCACCAGCCTCAGAGCCGAGGACGAGCTGCTCCGCGAGCGTGCCGCGGTCGGAGAGCGCTGCGAAGTTGCCCGTCCGGCAGCCGAGGGAGAACACAACGGGGAGCCGCCCTTCGTTGTCGAAGTCCACCGGGTCGTCGATGACAATCTCCCAGGTTTCGGCCGCGGAGTGGCCGAGGTAGGTCAGCAGCGCCGCGCCGTCCCGGATCGCCACGCGGATCGAGTCCTGGAGCGAGGTGTCGAGCACCTCGTCGCTGGTCTTATGGAAGAAGACCGTATCGGCCCCGACGGGTCGGTCGGAGAGGCGAGCCCCGACGTTCTGGATGTAGGCGCGGAAGCTGGTCTGCTCGCCGGGGCCGTTGCCGCCCGACATAAGGATGGCGCGCTTCTGCCAGTCGGCAGCGGGGGCCGCCTCGCTGTCGCGGATCTTGCGGGTGAAGAGGGCACCCTCTTCGTTGGTGCGCAACGGCACGCGCCCGAGCGCGATGCGCTCGGTGAAGTCGCCGGGGCCGTCGTTCTGCATCGCAAACCACGCGTCGGAAACCGCGTTGCCGTAGGACGGGAGCCACCACGCCGGTTGCGGGTCGGTGCGGAATCGGTAGACGTCGTCGCCCCAGAGCAGGAGGAAGCGGGGCGGCTGGCTCCACGCCTTCGTCTGGCGGATGAAGCGGCGGATCGCCAGCGGCGTTGGGCGTCCGTGGTCGAACTGGTCGAACACGTCGCGGAGGTCCACGACGAGGGTGCTGTGGCTGCCGCCCGCGGCGCTCTGGCGGTAGGCCGCGTGCGCCTCCGCGGAGGCCCGCAGCGCGGCGGGCGTTACGATGACGTAGTCGGCCGCGTTGGCTGCGCTGGCCAGGTCGCTTCGGGTATCAGCCTGGACGGCGGCGACCGGGCGGTAGGCGCTCGGCTCCACGACCCACAGGGCGGCCGGGCCGCTCGGCGCTTCGGCGAAGGTGAACGCCATCCCGTCCACGGCGGCTTCGTAGCGGCGGCCATCGCGCGGGTTGAAGGCGACCGGGGCCTCGGTGAAGGTGCGCAGCTGATACCGCGCCAGGCTCCCGTCCGAGACGATGCGCAGCGCGCCGTCGGTGGGCTTGAGGTCACGCTCGTGGACGACCCGAATCCAGTCGAGGTAGTGGTTGCTGTTAACGACCCCGGTGGAGGTGGAGGTAAAGCGCACCCGGAAGAACGACTCCCCAGCGATACGCCCCTGGGGGAAGCTGCCTTCGAACGTCCCGAAGTCGTAGCCGTCCCAGGCGAGCGTGCCCACCGAGGAGAAGTCATATGACCCGTCGATCACTTGCCGGACTTCCATCTCGACTTGGTGGTCGGCACCGGCAGCTCCCTTGAACTTGAACGCAAAGTCGAGCGTCTCGCTGTTCTCGCGGATGACGTGGGGGATTGGGAAGCCCGCGATCCACGTGACCTCGCTGCCCTGGGTGGAGTGCGAGAAGCGCCGGAGGTAGTAGCCCTCGCCGCGTGTGTAGAACGGGTGGCCCGCTCGGAATTGGGCAGGGTCGCCCGCGTAGTAGAGGGCCGGGTCGTCCACCTCGTAGTGCGTGGTGTCGCGCTGCGTGCGGACGACGGGGGCGCCCTCCGCGAAGGTGTCGGGGGCCAGCGTCTCGTAGCGCGGACTGGGCAGCCCGCCCCAGGTGAGCCAGTAGGTCGTCGTGTCGGTGTACAGGCTGAAGCGGTCGCTGCTCTGCAAGGACGGGTCGTTGGGCGTGGGGCCGCTGGTGCCCTGGTAGGCCCAGTCGTGGTAGGCCCAGAGCTCATCGCCCCGGTTCTGGCGGCCCACGAAGACCACGGCGTCGCTGGCCTGCATCAGCCCGCTCGCGTTGCCATCGAGGTGGACGGGGATGCGCCGCCCGTTCTCGATCAGGGCGAGGGTGCCCAGGTCGATGGCCGTCGCCCCCGCTGCGGCGAGTTCGCTGCCCGTGACGCGGTAGACGCCGTCCTCCACGACGGCCAGCTTGACGTGCGGCTGCCCTGCGTTATACCACCCCGGATCGTAGCCATCAGCCTGGACTTGGGCGGTGGCATCGGGCGTGGCGAGACCGACGAGAAGAAGGCCGACGAGGAAGCAAAGCCAGGTCCGCATGGCGGGAGCGAAACGGGTGGGCAGGATCCAGACACACAACGACGGAAGTGGGCCGTCGTAAGACCGGGCAGCAAGGATAATGCCTGTACCCGCCGCGCGCTAGGCATGACGGCACGCCACCGCCGCTAAAGCGAAGCGCGCGCGCCCTGACGCAGCGCGAAACGGAGCCCAAGGCAGGAACTCGCCAGGGGGCCAAAGCACTTAGGCTTCCCAGCAGCGCTTAGGCATCGGAGACGCCGGGCGTCCAGCCGGTCTGCTGCGCCCACTGGTAGGCGTCGGCCAGCGTCTCCCAGAGGAGAGCGTCCTTGGTCGCCGTGTAGATCTCCTCCGCCTCCAGCTGCTGCTTGCGCTTGGCGATCTTGACGCGGGCGGCGCGGTCCGTGCGGAGGTAGTCGCGCAGGAGCAGCGCGGCCTGCTCCCCGAGCGTCCCTGCCGCGCGCACGTGGAGGTGGAAGCGGCTCGGCGTGTTCGTCTCGCGGAAGAAGCGTTGCATGCGGTCCGGGTCGCCGGCCTCCATCACGAAGCCGAGCCCCGTGAGCGGCTCGCGGTAGGCGGCCTCCGGCACAAGCGCCTGCACCGAGAGCTGCACGTCGATCACAGGGCGTGCGGGGAGGCCGTTCACCGCCGTCGCGCCGATGTGGTCGATGCGCAGCGCGCCGTCGCCGAGGGCGAGGCGGAGGCGGCGGCCCAGGCCCGCGAACTGCGTCCGCCACGCGGCATCGTGGGAGGCGAGGGCATCGGACGACGGCATGACGACAGGCGAGAGCGAGCGGAGAAGGGGGCTCAACTTAGCGCTGCGCACCGAATTAGTGCTACCCCTACGCGTCGATAGCTGGGGCCGACAGCCGCTGCGCCGGGTCGGTGAACACCGTCGGCTCAAGGTCGGTCGGCAGCGCGAGGGCGTCGGTGAGGAGCACCCGGCCTTGGTCATTTGCCTTGCGTGCGGAGAGCCGGATTGGACCGGCGGCGGTGTCGAAGGTCTGGTAGTCCACCCAGTCGTAGGCGGCTGAGCCGCCGCTCTCTAGCACGAATGCCCAGCGCGCAACGGCCCCCGTGGCGCGGTCCACATAGACGTGGTACGTGTCGCCCGGCGTCAGCCCCACGCCGTCGAAGGCGAGCGTGAGCACGGCAGTCTCGGCGTCGGAGGAGTCCGCATCGAGACCGCGTGTCACGCCAGGGTCGAAGAGCTTGATGGGGAGAAGGAGCCAGTAGGTGTCGTTGAGGTAAGCCCTGTGAGCACCCTCCAGCGCCTCAGCGTGCTCGGGGTCCGGGAGAACCTCCCCGTCGCGATAGACGGTGCCCGCGTCCGGGCCGTCTACATCCAACTGGTTCGCGTTGAAGAGCGCCGTGTAGAGCGTGTCGCCGTTACTCCAGTCGATGCGGTACGCGCCGGAGGTACGGTCCCAGAGGTGGTGGCGGATCGGCACACGCTCGCCGTCGCGCTCAAAGGCGAAGTCGAACCGCAAGGCCTCGACGCTGGCCCAGGCCTCGGGACCGCCAGCGTAGGCGTAGGCCTGCATCGCCACCGAGTCAGCGGCGGTGGCAAGCGCTGGCATCTCGACAGCAGGTGCCGTAGGAGTATCCGCCGTGGATTCTGAGGCGGGCTCCGTGCACGCAGCGAGGAGGAACAGGGCGGAAGAGAGCAGGAGGAGGCGCATGCGTACCGAGGTGGGGTGGAGAAGAGGGACGGAGCAGGACCTACTTCCCGTAGACCGCCGCCGGGTCGAACAGCAGCTCGCCGCGCTCGACGAGCCCGTCGTCGGTGGCTTCGAGGTAGAAGCAGGTGCGGCGGCCCGTGTGGCAGGCCGCCCCGCCGATCTGCTCGATCTTGAAGAGGATCGCGTCGCCGTCGCAGTCCACGTGGACGCTCACCACGCGCTGCGTGTTGCCGGAGGACTCGCCCTTGCGCCACACCTTCTGGCGGGAGCGGCTCCAGTAGACCATCGTGCCCGTCTCCAGCGTCTCGCGAAGCGTGTCCGCGTTCATGTAGGCGAGCATGAGCACGTCGCCCGTGGCGTAGTCCTGTGCGATGGCGGCCACGAGGCCGTCGGCGTTGAAGGTGGCCGCATCGAGGACGGGCTGGGGATCGGCGAGAGTGAGGGGCGTGAAGTCGGACATGGTAGGGTCGGAGCGGTGCTTGGTGGCGAGCGTCGGGGCGTGTGCTCACCCCCTGCGTACACGCCTGTGATGGCGCGTACGCTGTCCCCCTCACGCATGAGGGGGACAGTTCCGAAGAGCGACCGTAGGGAGCCGATGAGGAACAGGGGGTGCAGTGCGTGAAAATGCCGCAGACGCACAAACAGCCGTCCCACGCGGTCGTTCACCCCTCCGCCGATTCTTCCCGCTCTCTCCTCCATCCTCTCGACAGCGCCCCGATGCGACGTACGCTCTCCCGCGCCACCGCGCTCGCCTTCGTGCTCCTCCTCGCCGTCCCTGCCGTCGCGCAGCCCACGGACGATGCCGACGCCATCTTCGAGGAGGTGGACCGCCGCCAGCGGCTGCTCGACTCCGAAGCCTCGACGGTCCGCATGGAGATCATCGACCCGCGCGGGCGCACGCGGACGCGGACGATGGAGCTGCGCACCAAGGTCGGGCGCGACGACAAGACGCAGTCCATCGTGGTCTTCACCGAGCCCGCCGACATCCGTGGCCTCGGGCTGCTCACCGTCGAGACGGACGCGGGCGACGACCAGCGGCTCTACCTCCC
>JBCDFO010000260.1:0-7210 GCA_039177895.1 Bacteroidota bacterium | reverse complement strand
TCCACGAAGCCGAGCGCCTCGAACGCATCGGTCGCGGGGCGACGCATCTGCACCTCGAAGCCGCTGTTGTTCGTCTCCGAGACCGTCGTCCAGGCGAGGCTCGCGGCCCGTCCATCGAGCGTCACGTCGAAGGCCGTCAGTTCGACGGGGATGAGGATACCGACCGTCGTCGGGTCGCCGAAGATGGGCGTCGTTGGGTCATCCGAATTGAGCGTGCTTCCGAGGAAGACACCCAGGTTGGAAAGGACCGCCTGGTTGCCGAAGGTCGTAGCAGGAGCCGCCGGGGGAATGAACACATCGACGGTGATCGTCGAGGCCGTGTTGGCCGGCAGGGTCATGTTTGTGATCTCGAGCCGGTTGGTGCCACCGAAGCTGTTCGCCGTGCCGCCGAGCGTGGTCGAGAGCGTGCCATCCACAAAGGTGAGCCCAGACGGGATCTCGTCCAGGAAGTCGATGCCGGTCAGCTCGAGGCCGTTGTTGAAGAGCGTGAAGGTGTAGGTAAAGGTCTCACCTGGATCCACCACCGACTGCGAGGTCTCCTTCGTGAAGCCCACCGCGTAGGGGCACGAGGCGGCATCGTTGAACTGCGACGACGCGCCCGTCGAGACGACCGTCGCCGCTCCCGAGACCAGGTCGAACTGGTAGAAGCTGCCGTCGAGCCCACGCCGGCCGAAGAGTTCGCCGTAGCTGTTGAACCAGAGACCTCCGACCGTCCCTAGGCTGGTGGTGGCCGGGAGCGTCGTCTGTGCACCCGTCGCCGGGTCAATACGGACGAGTTGGTTCGTGTTGCGCGAGAAGCCGTAGAGGATGCTGTCGTCGTTCGTGAGCGCGAGATCGGAGTAGCGCGCGAGGGTCGTGCCGGTGATCGGTGCCAGCGAGAACGAGTTCACGACCGTCGGTGAACCGGTGTCGAGGCCCGTGATCACGTAGAGGTCGCGGGTTGGGTTCGAGGTATCGATCGGGCCGCCGTCGGCCAGGTAGAGCGTGCCGTCGCGGGCGATGGTGCCCGAGAAGTAGCGCTGCGTCGGAAGACCCGACACCGTGCCGATGGAGGTTAGTGTCCCGGTGTTGTCGATGCGGTACACCGTGTTGGGCGAAGTCGGCTGGATACCGTAGAGGAAGCCATCGACAAAGTTGAACCCGATCGCGTTGTACCGCTGAGTAGTCGTCGAGATCGCGTCGAGGGTGTAGGGGAAGACGGACTGGTTGAGGCGACTCAGTTGGAAGTTGGAGCCGTTGTCGAACGACTGGGAGATGAAGATGTCGTTGTCGCAGGTAAACGTCTGAGCCTGCGTGTGCGGAGCAGCCGCAAGGAACGCAGCAAGGCCGAGCGTCATGGACGCCAGGCGGAGAGTGCGGAGGGTCATGGCACGAGAGGAGGATATGGTCGGAGAGCAGAGTGCCGCTCCTGAGAGGCAAGGTGCCAGCCAGAACATGCTCGTGAAGCTAGGACGCCGGCGAGAACGGGCGAAGAGCGGGTGCACGCAGCGCGCAAACTGGCGGCTTATGAAGCATAGCAAGCCGTGCCCTGGATCGATGTCCGGGACAGGCTCTGCCGCGGTTGCGCAGCGCACCCGTTTCGCAGTCGCTCTCGGCCCGTCGTCCGACTTCACAGACAGGCTCCAGAACATGCGGCACGATCGACTGCAGGACGGATGGCTTCAACATACGCACGGAGGCCGTTTTCCCTAGTAATTTTCGGGACAAAGCAGGCGCGCTGATCTCCACCGCTCTTCTGTGAGCCTACGTGCTGGTAAACAGGTGTGGTTTATGTCACCCGTCGCCGGCGCAGACTAGGCCTGTGGCCCTGCCCGTTGTCCGCGTCCACTGCGTTCCTGCGCTGCAGCGCAGCTTCCTTCACATGCTCCCCTTCCCGATGGCTCAGGCACCGCGCGTACTTCTAGGGCTGCTTGCGGTCACGGCGCTCAGCCTGATGCCCCCTGCGGCCGCAGGGGTGACGCTCACCTCACCGGAGGCGGCCGCCCCTCCTCAAGCGACCACGCCTGTTCCGTCTAGGGACCAGGTCATGCTCGTCGGGACGCCCGAGGGGTCGGCACTCTTCGAGCAGGGTCGCGCTCACCTGATCGCCTTCGAGTTAGCCCCTGCTGCGGCTACGTTTGAGGCCCTCGCGGCCCTGGAGCCTGAGGGGCCAGCGGCCTACCACTACCTCGCCACCATCGCGCTCTGGCGTGGCCTCATCACCGAGGAAGAGGCGCACTTCGACGCCTTCTTTGCGTGGAGCGACCGCCTGGAGGAGGTCCTGGACGAAGCTCCGCCCTCGCCGTGGCGCGACCTCCTCGCCGCCGAGCGCGAACTCGCCCGTGCGACGGCGCACCTCAAGCTCCAGCAGTACACCCGGACCGCCGTCGCGGGCCGCGCTGCCTTTCGCGGCTTCGAGCGCCTCGCGCGTGACCACCCCGACTTCCACGACGCCTACAAAGGCCTCGGCCTCTGCCACGTCGCCGTGGGCTCGGTGCCGAAAGGCTACCGCTGGCTCGTGAAGCTGGCCGGGTTCGACGGGACCATCCAGCAGGGCATGGACGAGTTGGAGCGCGCGGCCACGCTCAGCCAAACACAGCAAGAGGAGGCGCTGGCCGCCCTCGCCATCACGGACCTCACGCTCAACAACAACCGCCGTGAGGGGCTCCGCTACCTCGAGCGCCTTCACGACCGCCACCCGGAGAGCGCCCTCGTGAACCACCTCTACGGCTACGCGCTCCTCAAGCGCCGCCGCGCTACCGACGCAGAGCGCCACCTACGTACTGCACTCGCGGCCCAGCGCCAGCCCGACGTGACGCCGCTTGCCTACACGCGCTACTACCTCGGCGATGCACTCTATCGCCAGAACCGCTTCGCTGACGCTGCTACCGCATTCGAGCGCTACCTCGATGCCTTCGAGGGTGACGCGCTGCGTGCCCGGGCGCACCTCGCCGCCGGACTTGCCCGTGAGATGAACGGGCAGCGCGCCCAGGCCGTGGCCCACTACCGCCGCATCCGCTCCGACCGCGACTTCGACTCCGACGCGGCGGCCCTGCGCGAGGCCGCCCGACGAATCGACGCGCCGCTCACCATGACCGAGCGGCTGCTCCTGCGCGGCGGCAACGCCTTCGACGGCGGGCGCTACGACGAGGCCGTGGCAACGCTGCAGCCGCTGCTAGCGCCGGGCACAGCATCGCCGGTCGAGTACGCCGAGGCCGCCTACCGAAGCGGGCGGGCCCTCCACGAGGGCGGCCAGGACCGGGAGGCGCTGCGCCACTACGCCATCGCCATCGCCAACCCCGGCGACGCGCAGGCACGGTGGGGGCCGTGGGCGCAGTACTATGCTGGTAGCGTCCTCGAACAGCAAGGGCGCTTGGGCGAGGCCCACGATGCCTACGAGGCCGTCCTGCGCTACGACGAGCCGTTCGACTACCACCGCGCCCTCGAACAGCGCGCCCGCGCCGCCCTGGAGCGCCTCGACCGCTGAGGCACGGGGCGCACCGTTGGCCTTGGACCGCGCCCTTCCGGCACCGAACTTGCCTGCTCCCTTCTCCCCGCTTTTCACTACGACCTTTCGATTCCGTGCGCTTTTCTCTCCGGCCCCTCGCTTGCGCGCTCTTCCTGGCCCTGATTTCGCCGGCCCCGATGGCGCAGGAGGTGTCAGGACCGGTCTACGCCCACGCGCTGCCCGACGTGCCCCGCTCGTCAGCCCGGTCTGGAGCGCCCGTGACCGTGACCTCGCGCGGCGCGTCGGCTGAGTTCATCGTCATCTACGACGGCTTCCCCTCCGAGGCGCAGGCCGCGTTTCAAGCAGCCGTTGACCTTTGGGCCGACTACATCGTCTCATCCGTCCCGATCCGTGTCGATGCGGTCTGGGAAGGGCTCGACTCGGAGAACACGCTGGGGGCCGCCGGGCCGTTCATCGTGCGCTATGAGGAGGACGACGCACGCCCTCCCGGCATCGACTTTGACGTGTGGTATCCGATCTCACTCGTCAATGCCCGCGCGGGGCGCGATGTGGACACAAGCACCATGGACATCACGGCCACCTTCAATGCGGACTTCGAGCGGTGGCACTTCGGGCTGGGGGCTCCCGGCCCTAACGAATTCGACCTCAAGACGGTCGTGCTCCATGAGCTCGCCCACGGCCTGGGCTTCATCGGCGCTCTCACGGCTGACGGCGGCACGGGCACACTGCTCGTCACCGGCGGCCAGGAGCTCCCCTTCCCCTTCGACCTCCTCGCGCGTGACTGTGAGGGCAACGCTGCCCTCGATGAGAGCCGCTACCCCCGCCCCTCCGACGCCCTGGAGACCCTCCTCACCGGCCGAGCGCTCTACATCGGCGGTCCCACGATCGAGGCTGCAGCGGCGGGCGACACGCCGGTCCCGCTCTTCGCGCCAACCTCGTGGACCACGGGCAGCTCGTACTCGCATTTGGACGAGG
The DNA here is from genome assembly GCA_039177895.1 of Bacteroidota bacterium. Lineage (GTDB taxonomy): Bacteria > Bacteroidota > Rhodothermia > Rhodothermales > Rubricoccaceae > JBCBEX01. Next base: position 2,787 of record JBCDFO010000260.1, on the reverse strand, counting down.
CGACGTTCCCGAATACCAACGCCCAGTCGCTCATGACGCCTTTCTTTACGGGGGGGGAGCGCATCCTCTCGCCAGGGGCCCTGACCTGCGCCGTTCTGCGCGACATAGGCTGGGACCTCGGCCCAGGCTGCACGGCCATAGTCCAGGACGAGAGCCCTGTCGTCGTAGACATCGGCGGGGACGCCTGCGCGGGTACGAACCCACCCGACCCGAACCCGCCGCCCACGACGCCGCCCGCGCCCGAGATCTTCACCCTGGACGCCCTTAGCCCGACCGTGCTCGTCCCCTCCCAGGGCACCTCAACGATTCGATTCACGGTCACTTTCGGTACGGATACGAACCTGGACGTCTTCCTCTATGACACGCTGGGACAGCTCCACCTCACGCGCCGTTTCGCAGGCGCTGCGGAAACGGAGGTCGTCGATGTTCCCATTGAACTAGGCGGCCTCGACCTGGCCTCTGGAGCCTACTTCGTCGCGTTCCAGTCGGGTGGACGCCAGCGAGTGGAGCGTATCACCGTCGTTCGCTGAGTCTGGGTTATCTGCTGAGCTCGGGTTGTCTGCTGGGCTCAGGTAAGAATCTGTGGACCGGCGCGTTGCGCTGAACATGAGGCCTGTCCGACTCGTTCAGACGGCCAGTTCATGCTGATCCGCATCCTGTTCCTCTGATGTCGCGACACGCGCTCCTGCTCTTCGCCTCCCTGTGGGCCGTGCTCCTGGGTACCCCGCAGGCGTGGGGTCAATTCATGGACGACGGGCCGTCGGCGTCTGACGACGACCCCAGCCCGCATTCGGAGGCCTCGCTCGTAAGCGAGGTGGCGGCGGTAGCACCGGGCGAGCCGTTCACCGTCGCGCTGCGGATCGAGCAGGAGCCGAAGTGGCACAGCTACTGGCTCAACCCGGGCGACTCAGGACTCCCCACCGTGATCGCCTGGGGCGTCCCCGATGGCGTCGAGGTCGGCCCCATCCAGTGGCCCTACCCGTCGCAGGCCCCCGTGGAGCCGTTCATGACGTACGCCTATTACGACGAGGTGCTGCTGCTCGTCGAAGTCACGCCACCGCCTGACCTTGCACCCGGTGGCGACCTCATGCTCGCAGGCACGGCGGACTGGCTCATCTGCGAGAAGGTGTGCCTCACCGCCACGCAGGAGGTCTCGTTAACCCTCCCCATCGCTGAGACAGCGACGCCCGATCCAACGTGGGCCCCGCGCATTGCAGCCACACGCACAAGGCTACCGCACGGCCTCGACGGCCTCACAGCAACAGCGACCCGCTCCGGCAACACGTTCGCGCTCAGCATTGCCCCGCCCGCCGCGCAGGCCGAAGCCTTCGAGGCGGCGATGGCCGACGCCTACTTCTTCGTCGCCGACGAGAAGGTGATCGAGTACAGCGCACCGCAGGCCACGGCGCAGGCGGACGGCGGGTATCAGATGGCGCTGCAGCGCTCGCAGTATGCCACGGCCGACCCGGAGGCGCTGCGCGGCGTGCTCGTCGCCAGCGAGGGCACGACGTTCGATGGAACCCACCGCGCCCTCCGGATCGAGGCACCAATGGGCGCGGAAGCGGAGACTGGAGCCGCAGGCGTACCGGGCGGGAGCCAGAATGGGGACGCCTCGGTCGGCCTGTTCCTCGCACTCGGGTTTGCTTTCCTGGGCGGGCTGCTGCTCAACCTCATGCCCTGCGTCTTCCCGATCCTCTCGATCAAGATTCTCGGCTTTGCGCAGCACGATGGCTCCGCCTCGAGCGCCCGGACGATGCGTCGGCACGGGTGGCTCTTCGGCGTGGGCGTGCTCGTGTCGTTCTGGGTGCTCGCTGGCTTGCTGCTCGCGCTCCGGGCGGGCGGCGAAGCGCTCGGCTGGGGCTTCCAGCTCCAAAGCCCGCTCTTCGTCGCGGCGATGGCGCTGCTCTTCTTTGCGCTCGCGCTCAACCTGCTCGGCGTGTACGAACTCGGCCTCGTTGTGCAGTCGAAAGCGGGGCAACTGGATCAGGGCGAAGGCGCATCGGGCGCGTTCTTCAGCGGTGTTCTCGCCACGCTCGTCGCGACGCCCTGCACGGCTCCGTTCACGATGGGGCCCGCACTTGGCTGGGCGCTGGGACAGCCTGCGACATCGGCGCTGGCCGTGTTCTCGGCGCTAGGGATCGGGATGGCCCTGCCCTACGTCGCGCTGAGCCACGCGCCCAGGCTGCTCGACCGGCTCCCGCGCCCGGGGCCCTGGATGGAGACGTTCAAGCAGGCCCTTGCCTTCCCGCTCTTCGCCACGGTCGTATGGCTCGCGTGGGTGTTCGGCCTGCAGGTGGGCACGACCGGGCTGGCGCTGCTGCTCGGAGCCTGCACGGCGCTTGGCTTGGCCACCTGGCTCTACGGTCGCTGGCAGCACGCTGGCGGAGGAACGGCATTCGTCACGCGTGGCCTCGCCGTGGCGGCGGTGGCGACGGCACTCCTGCTCGCGACGCGCGGGGCCTCGCAGGCAGCCCCCCTGTCTGCAAGCACCGACGGCTGGGAGGCCTTCTCCTCGGAGACCGTCGCCGCGCTCAACGCCGAGGGGCGCGCCGTCTTCGTGGACTTTACGGCGGCGTGGTGCATCACCTGCCAAGTCAACAAACAGGTCGCGCTCCGCACGGAGACCGTCGAGGGTGCGTTCGCGCGGCGCGGCGTCGTCCCGCTCGTCGCCGACTGGACGAACCGCGATCCGGCCATCACGGCTGAACTGGAGCGATTCGGTCGCTCAGGCGTCCCGCTCTACGTGCTCTACCCGCCCGACGGCGAGCCCATCCTGCTCCCGGAAGT
>JBCDFO010000259.1:0-7226 GCA_039177895.1 Bacteroidota bacterium | reverse complement strand
GCGTACGGTGGTGGTGTGGGGATCGTCTCAGCCGCTCCAGGGCTCCTGGAAGTCGGCAAAGAGCGTCAGGCCGCCGTCGATGAAGAGGGTCTGGCCTGTGATGTAGCGGGCGGCGTCGGAGGAGAGGTAGGCAATGGCCTGTGCGATCTCCACGGGCTGCGCGATCCGCTTCTGCGGGATGTGCGACGCGACGACCTCGGTCTGCTTGGCGTCGTCGAGCCAGCTTTGGATCGGCGTCTCCGTAGCCCCCGGGGCGACGGCGTTGACGCGGATGCCATCGTTGGCGTACTCCAGCGCGAGCGTCTGCGTCATACCCTTGATGCCGAACTTGCTGATCGCGTACGAGACGTAGCTCGGGCGCGGAATCTTCTCGTGGACGCTCGACAGGTTCACGATCACGCCGGGCTTGCCTGCCGCGCGGAACTGCCGGATTGCCTGCTGGGCGACCATAAACGCGCCGCGCAGGTTGACGCCGAGCACCTTGTCGAAGTCGGCCATCGTGACCTTGTGCGACGGGGCCTCAATCTGGATGCCCGCGTTGTTCACGAGCAGGTCAAGCGGGCCATGCACGGCCGCGATCTCCTCGAACATCCGGCGGACTTCCGCCTCGTCCGACACATCGGCGCGAACGAGCAGGCCGACGGGCGGCTGAACGGGAGCGGGTGGGAGGTCGTCGCCGACAGCGAGCGCCGGGACGGGCACGGAGTCGCCGTCGCCCGCGACGTGGCGGTGCAGGGCAGCGGAGGCGCGGGCGGCCTGCTCCACGAGGCGCAGCGTCTCGCGGGCGTTGTCCTCCTCGGAGGCAAAGGGATAGTTGATGACGACGCGCGCACCGCAGCGCGCGAGTTCGACTGCGGTGGCCCGGCCGATGCCGGAGGAGGCCCCCGTCACGAGGGCCACGCGCTGGCGTAAGTCGAAGCGAGGCGAAGTGTTCACAGGATCGTGGAGTGCGGGTCGCCCGAGGGGAGGACGAACGAGCCTGGCGAGAAATGCGCTGTGAGAATGGAGCTCGTACTACGGTGCCCCTAGGGCGTAGTTTCTGCCTAAACGAAATAAAACGTTCAAAACGTCCATAGGTAGAGCGCTTCTCCGAGGTTTTACATAGGCCCACTAGGGTTTTCCCGGAAGCCCCGTTCAGCGGTCCCCCGTGCCGCCCATCCGAGGAGTACAAACCCGACCGTCCCAGCCAGCGCCACGCCCACGCTTCCTGTCCATAACGCCTCGGCTCCGAGGCGCTCGAAGACCAGGCCGCCTAGCGGGGGCGACACCATGTGGGCGAGGCCCCACGCCGCGCCGTAGACGCCCATGTAGGCCCCCCGCACCGACTCCGGCGATAGCTGCGCCACCAGCACCGGAGCCATCGTGACAAGCGCGATCTCGCCGAGTGTCCACACCGCCACGGCCAACGCGTGGCCGCCCAGCGTCGAGGCAGGGAGGTGCAGCGCGAAGCCAGCGGCATAGAGCAGCCCTGCCACTACGAGCACAGGGTAGGGTGGCTGTCGCTTGATGATCTGGGCGAGCGGCAGGCTCAGCACCACGATCACCGCGCCGTTGGTGCCTGCGATGAGCCCGTAGTCGGTCTCCGAAAGTCCTTGCGCGCTGAAGACGAGGGGGAAGACGGTATACATCAGGAACATCAGCGACGCTAGGAGCAGCGTGCAGGCCGCCAGGCCCAGCAGCATCGGGTCACGTACGGCATCGAGCGCGCGGGCTGGGCGCAGCGCAGAGGCCTCGGAACTGCTGGGTAGGTCTGGGTCGGGGCGCGTCTCCGCGAAGGCAACGAGCAGCAGCAGCCCGTATACGGCCATCGTCGCGGCGTCGAGGGCGAAGAGCAGACCGTACGACCGCGCGGCGAGGAACCCGGCGAGCGCAGGCGCAACCGCTGCGCCGATGTTGATGACCCAGTAGAACAGCGCGAACGCCTGCGTCCGCTGCTCCTCGTCCACCAAATCCACGATGGCAGCCGAGACCGCCGGGCGATACGACTCGGTCACGAGTCCGAGCAGCACCACGAGCCCCGCCAGCAGCGGCAGCGCATGCACCCAGGGCACGAGCGCGATCAGGACCGCGCCGCCGAAGAGCCCCGCGAGCAGCACCGGGCGGCGGCCCCAGCGGTCGGCGAGTACCCCGCCCGCGAAGTTAGCGACGAACGCGCCCAGTCCGAACCCAGCCACGAGCGCCGTAGCGATGCTCGGCCTCAGCCCACGCTCGACAGTGAGGTAGAGCGTCAGGAACGGGAGGACGACCAGGCCCATCCGGTTCACGAACGTCCCCACCCAGAGCACCCAGAAGGCGCGTTGGTACGCCGCGAAGCCATCGCGGAGGAGCCGGAGCGGAGACCAGGACATGCCGAATGAGATACGAAGCTTCGACGCGTCCAGATCGACGCGGTTGGATTGGGGAAGTCTACCGGTCGCCACGCGATAACCGCATGCCGACTACAGGGCCCTGCGAAGAATCCGCAAGATGGGGCACTCGCTCTCCGGGGGCGACGTAAGGGGGCTCGCTCCGCCGTATGTTGTGAAGCTCTGTTCGCCGCGCACGAGGCCATCCGAATCCAGGCACACGCGACGACCGCTGTCGAATCCCTGCTGATCCCTACCTGACTCCTCCCATGTCCACCGAACTGATGAACCTCGTCGAAGGCACGCAGCTGCGCGACGACATCCCCGAGTTTGCGCCCGGCGACACCGTGGACGTGCACGTGCGCGTCATCGAAGGCAGCAAGGAGCGCATCCAGAAGTTCACCGGCGTCGTGATCGCGATGCGCGGCGAGGGCTCGAAGAAGACCTTCACCGTGCGCAAGGTGTCCAACGGCGTCGGTGTGGAGCGCATCTTCCCGCTCTACTCGCCCAAGCTGGCCCGCATCGAGCGCGTCCGCGAGGGCCGCGTCCGCCGCGCCAAGCTCTACTACCTCCGCGGCCTCCGTGGCAAGGCCGCCCGCATCCGCGAGAAGCAGCGCGCCCGCTAGGTGAGTGTTTCAGTGTGGCTGTGTTTCAGTGTTCCGGTGGGGGCGCAAGCCCGTCTCCGAGGTCTCACTGAAACACCGAGCAACTGAACCACGGAACCATTCACCCGATGCGCTTCGCCTCCTGGCCCTACGAGCCGCTACGCGTGCTGAGCTACGCGCTGGAGGAGGGGCCGGTGAGCCAGGCGGAGGCGCTCACCCCGACGGGCGTCGCTCACGCACTGGTGCGAGGTACGGCCGACGTGGGCCTGGTACCCACGCTCGACGTGCTGCTCAAGCCAGATCTCTACGACCTCGTCCCAGGCGTCGGCGTGGTGAGTGAGCCGTGGCCGTACGCTCGCCTCGCCGTTCGCGCACCGCTCGACCAGATTGAGGCCGTGGGCTTCGACCCGCGCGACCGGCAGGAGGCGCTGCTGGCCCAGACGCTGTTGCGCGAGCACTACAGCCTACGCCCCTCGTTTCGGCCAGCCGACCCGACAGCTTCGTCTTCGGCGGAGCGTTACGTCAGCCATGACGCGCTGCTCCTCGTCGGCGACGACGCTCAGGCGGTTGCGCAGGAGGTAGCGGCGGACGGTATGGTGCTCGACCTCGGGCACGAGTGGCTCGAACTGACGCTCCGCCCGATGGTGTGGGGCCTCCTCGCCGCGCCCGCTGGATCGCTCGACGTCGCCGAGGCACTAGCACTCCGCGACGCCGCGCGTCACGCCGAGCAGGCCCGTAGCGAAGCCATTGCCAAAGCGGGAGGCACGCCCGATCCCACCGGCGCGCTGCGCCTCGCTGGCGTCGCCAGCTTCACGCTCGACGGGTACGCCCTTGACGGCCTCGAACAGTGGATCCAGCACCTCTACTTCCACGGTACCCTCGAAGAGCCGCCCGAACTGCGGTGGATCGAGCTCCCGAGCGAAGCGGACGAGGGTAACTGAGCGGGCCTACACGGGCAGGACGGGTCTGATCCGCGCCGCAGCTGGGGGCAAGTAAAAAGGGCGACGACACTTGCATGCCGTCGCCCCCAAAGGCGGAATAAGAGCCGGGGAGGCGCTACTCCATGCTGTCGCTGCCCGCGTCGTCCGTGGGCGGGAGCAGGACGCCGTCAATGACATGCACGACGCCGTTGGATGCCATCACGTCGGCCTGGGCGACCTTCGCGCCGTTGATCATCACGCCCGCGTCGGTGATGCTCACCGTGAGCATGTCGCCGGTGAGCGTTTCGAGCATCTGGCCGTCGGTGAGGTCCGCAGCCGTGAGCTTGCCCGCGACTACGTGGTAGGTCAGGATGCCACGCAGCGTGTCCTGGTTTTCCGGCTGCGTCAGCGTCTCGACAGTGCCCTCCGGCAGCGCGCCGAAGGCCCCGTTGGTCGGGGCAAACACCGTGATCGGCCCGGCGCCGTTGAGCGCATCGACGAGGTCGGCCGCCTGGACGGCCGCGACGAGCGTCGAGAGGGCCTCCGTGTTCACCGCGAGGTCCACGATGGTGGCGGAGGTGCCCCCGCCCATGGAGGTCTCCGGCATCGTGTCGGCGTCGCCCGCCATGGGCTCGCCGTCGGTTGGCGGGAGAAGGACGCCATCGATGACGTGGACGACACCGTTGGAGGCCATCACATCGGCACGGGCGACCTTCGCGCCGTTGATCATCACGCCCGCGTCGGTGATGCTCACCGTGAGCATGTCGCCGGTGAGCGTTTCGAGCATCTGGCCATCGGAGAGGTCGGCAGCCGTGAGCTTGCCTGCGACCACGTGGTACTTGAGGATGCTTCGCAGCTGTGCCTTGTTTTCGGGCTCGACGAGGCTAGCGACGGTGCCTTCAGGAAGGTCACCGAAGGCCCCGTTGGTCGGTGCGAAGACGGTGATCGGGCCGGCAGCGCTGAGCGCATCAACCAGGTCGGCGGCGATGACGGCGGTTTCGAGGGTGGAGAGCGCGTCGGTGTCGACGGCCAGCTGGACGATGGTCGGACCGTCGCCTTCCTGGGCGAGCGCGGGGGTAGTAAGGAGGAGCAGGCCGAGGGCGGCCGCTCCGAGTTGGCGGAACGTCATGAGGACGAGAGAAGAGTTGAAGAGAAGGGCCAGCGGGCGCATCGAGCGCCAGCGCGGGGTGAGACGTGCGCGCGGTCGGTGGCGGTACATCCCAGCGGAGACAAACCATGTACCGACCGGCGGCACTCATACCCAACGGAGGCCGAACGGTGTTCCTCAGGCCCGTTTCTGCCCCGGACGGCTCGTTTCGCCGCCCTCTTCACGCCATCCTAAAGCTTGCGGTCTTTCCACTCGATGCGTGGAAAGAAGAGCAAAACGTATGGTAAAGTGGACATGTAGACGTGCAATATGGCCTCGAACGCCGGAAACGCCCAGAGCCGATGCCGCCGGTCGTCCTGCGCGAGGCCGACCCACAGGAGCGCTAGTTCGGCGGCCCACTTCACGCCCAGGACGGCGAGCGTCAGCAGAGGAGCGACGAACAGCCCAATGAACGGAAGCAGGTGCGCGAGGTGCGTCAGCCCGTACACGGCATAGAGCCATGGCTTCGCACGCATGCCGCCGCGCGCCCAGCGCCGCCGCTGCATGTAGATGTCCCCAAGCTGGTGGAGCGGCAGCGTCCGGTTCGAGGTAGCTCCGTCCACGGGGAAGTGCGTGTCGTAGTCTGGGTGGAGGCGGATGAAGCGCCAGAGCTCGTAGTCCTCCGTGACCGAGAAGGGCAGCGCGGGGTAGCCGCCGACGGCCTCGTAGGCCGACCGCCGCATCGCCATGTTGTTGCCCATAGCGGTCGCGTCGCGCCCGATGGCAGCGAGCGCCGAAGCCGACGTGAGCAGGTAGGCCCAGTCGAGCGCCTGCACGGCAGCGACGAGCCCCTGACCTTCCACGAGCGACTGGCCCGCCACGGCACCCCGGCGCGGGTCCTCGACGAGGTATTCGACCATCCGGCGGGCCCATCCCGGCGGCGGCGCGCAGTCGGCGTCGGTGACCAGCAGCAGGGCCTCGTCGCTCCGCCCGATAGCGCTGTGGAGCGCGTTCGCCTTGCCCTGCACGTGCCCCTGCGGCGGGGCCACCGTCACGGCCACGACCTCCGGGAGCGTGGGCCTCTCCGCTTCCGCCTCGGTCGCGTCATCGCCAGCCAGCGCGAGCGCGCGTCGCTTCGTACGCTGGCGGTAGCGCTCGATCACCTCGGCCGTCCGATCCGTCGAGTGGTCGTTGGCAACGTAGATCGTGAGCCGGTCAGCGGGATAGTCTTGCGCCAGCAATGCATCGAGGCAGCGGGCGAGCGTGTGCTCTTCGTTACGGGCCGCGACGAGGACGGCCGCGCGCGGCAGAGCGTCCTCCGAGAGCCGAGGCGGTCCCGGTCGGCGCGACGCCCACGCAGCCACCAGCGCGAGCGCGCCGATCATCAGGGCGTAGCCGCCAGTCGCGAGCACGAGCAGGAGGTCGAACGCCATGAGGCCGGCCGGTGGAAAGCAAGCCCGGGTGCGGGCAGCGCGGAGGACGGAGCCGAGCAAGGCGTTAGAGCCGAGCAAAGCGCCAGCCTTCGTCGCGGTAGCGGGCGAGCACGTCGCCGAGCACGCGGGGGGTGAGGGAGCGGGCCTGGCCGCCCTCGTGCAGCACGATGATGGAGCCAGGCCGGGCGAAGCGCGCGAGGTGCGCGCGAACGCCGTCAGGGGTGGCAGAAGGTAAGAAATCGCCCGGCATCACATCCCACATGATGATCCGGTGGTCGGTTTCCTGGGCCCAGGCGCGCGCGGTCGGCGTGAACCGCCCATACGGCGGGCGCATCAGCGATATCGGCGCGCCCGTCAAGTCTTCGAGGAGCGCCGTCGTGTCGTCCAACTCGCGCCGCGTGTCCTCCGGCGAGGTCTGCCAGAAGTTGGGATGCGTCCACGAGTGGTTGCCGATGGCATGCCCAGCGTCGGCATACGCCCGCACGAGCGCTGGGTCGCGCTGCGCGTTCTCGCCGACCAGGAAGAACGTAGCTGGCACGCCATAGCGGGCAAGCAGGTCGAGCAAGGTGCTGGTGCCGCCCCAGGCCTCGTCGGCCGGGTCGGGACCGTCGTCGAAGGTGAGGTAGAGCGTCGGCGGTGCGTCGTGCTGGACAGGTTGCCGGAAGACGAGGTCGGGAAACCACCGCGCCCCGGCTCGCGGCACGCGCACGCCCAGCGTGTTGATGAGCGCGTTGGTGAGCCAGTCGGGGCGAGACATACGGGAGGAGGCGAGCCAGGCCGCACGATAAACAAAGACTGCGCCCCTTTCAGCGAGAAAAGGACGCAGTCGCAAGCGG
>JBCDFO010000258.1:0-7250 GCA_039177895.1 Bacteroidota bacterium | reverse complement strand
GGTCATTGGTCATTGGTCATTGGTCATTGGTCATTGGTCATTGGTCATTGGTCATTGGTCATTGGTCATTGGTCATTGGTCATTGGTCATTGGTCATTGGTCATTGGTCATTGAAGGTGCTGTCCTATTTACCCTACGTCAAGCCAACTTGTAACTTTTTTACTAACGCCTATTCCCTATTTCCTATTTCCTATTCCCTGCATCGCATCAGCAACCCGTTCCGCCTCCTCCAGCACCCGCAGTGTGTTGAGGCCTAGGATCTTGCGCACGTCCGTTTCCGAGTAGCCCCGCTGGAGCAGACCATAGGTGATGCGGGGAAGTCGCGTCACGTCCTCCATGCCCTCGGGCAGCGCGAAGACGCCGTCGAAGTCGGACCCGAGGCCGACGTGATCGACGCCCGCGACCTGCGCGACGTGGTCGATGTGGTCCACGATGTCATCCCACGTCCCGCCCGGCAGGCCGCGCGCGCGCTTCTCCACGGCAACGGCGGTCCAGTACTGCCGCAGGTTGCCGCCGTAATCCGTGCGGACGCGCCGCAGCGCCGCGTCCATCACGTCCTGCGTCAGGTTCTCGTTGACGACGTAGTCGAAGAAGTTGATCATCACCACGCCGCCATTCTCAGCGATGGCACGCAGCATCGCATCGTCGAGGTTGCGCACGGCATCGACCTTGGCCCGCGCCGACGAATGGCTCGCGATGATGGGGGCCTGGCTCACGGCGAGCGCGTCGTAGAACGTCGAGTCAGAGGTGTGGGACACGTCTACGAGGACGCCGAGCCGGTTCATCTCGCGGACGAGCGACCGCCCGAGGTCGTTGAGCCCGCCCCAACGCGGCCGGCTCTGGGAGGCGTCGGCCCAGGCGTTCGTGTTGACGTGGGTGAGCGTGACGTAGCGGATGCCTAGATCGGCGAACTCGCGCAGCACCTCGATGTCGCCCTGAAGCGCGTGCCCGCCTTCGAGGCCCCACAGGATCGCGCGTTTGCCCGCAGCCGTGATGCGGCGCACGTCTTCGGCGGTGCGGGCGACCTCGGCGCGCTCGTCCTGCGCGACCCGCTCCACGAACGTGCGGTGCATCGCGCGAGCCCGCTCCGTGGCCGCCTCGCCCTCGCCGTAGCGCGACGAGACGTAGGCCGCGAAGAAGGCCCCGTCGAGCCCGCCCTCGATCATGCGCGGGAGATCGACGTGGCGGCTGCCGCGCCGGAATTGGTGCCGCCGCGTGAAGTCGTAGCCATCGTCCAGCACCTGTGTCGGCGTGTCGATATGGCCGTCGAGGACGAGCGCGTCGTAGTGCAGCGCCAGGGCGCGCTGCCACAGCGTGTCCTCGGCGAGGAGGCGGCTCTTGAGGGGCTCGCCCAACCGGATCGCTCCGCCGTCCGCAAACAACACCGTATCAGGGACGGGCGTCCACCCGGGCGCAACGCGCAGCGTGTCGCTGGGACTGCGCGCGACCCGGGGACCGTCGTCGGGCTGCGCGGGGACAGGCTCAGCACAGCCCACGACGAGCGCGAGCAGGAGCAACAGCAACGGACGGGGCATCGGGAGGAGAGTTGGTGCAGAGCCAAGCGTGGTGCGGAACCAAGCTACGCCGCGCCGCCCCTGCCCTCGGCGTGGTCTCAGGCTGCGTAGTCTCAGGCCGCGTCGTCGCTGGGCAAGACCGGCTGATAGAGTTCGACACGCCGACCATCGGGGTCGCGCACCCACGCGAACTTGCCGTAGGACTCGTCCTGACGGTCGAGGAGCGCGACGCCCTTCGCTTCGAGATTCGCGACGAGGGCATCGAGGTCGTCGGTGCGGAGGTTGACCATGAACGGCTGGTCGCCGTACGTCTCGCCCTCTCCCTCCACGATGGGCGGCGGGAACGTGGTCTTCGCTTGCATGATCGCGAAGGTGCTGTCGCGCAGGCGCGACGGCTCGTCCGGGTCTACGGCCACGAAGCGCTGGTAGAACGCGCCCGCCTCAGCGCTGCCTTCGAACGCGATGCCGAGATGCTCGGCGTACCAGTCCGCGAGCCGTTTGGGGTCCGGCGAGAACACGAACGCCCCGCCGATGCCGTTGATGTGGGCCATGGAAGTGCTGGGTTGGGGCGCCTAAGCGGCGCGTTTGCGTTTTTTCGGGGGGACGACCTCGGCCGCGACATCGTCGGGCGCGTCGGTGGCCCCGTCACCCGTCGAGGGGGCGTAGCGGGCGTGCATCCGGTCGAGCAGGTTCTCGATCTGCGTCAGCGAGAGCCGGTCGAGGTCGGACGTGCCGCAGTAGTGCCGGGCGGCGACGCGGAGCTGCGCGTCGTCGAGGCCGTAGCGCGTCGCCGTCTCGCGCAGGTCGTCGAGGGTGTGCGTCGGTAGAACCACAGCGGGCGTGTCCGGCGAGGCCGTCGTCACCTCGGCGAGGGCGACCGGCTTCGGTCCCTGCCCCATCCGGGCGAGGAACGCCGCGAACGTTGGCTGCTCGATCTCCGTCCCGACGGGCAACTCGGGCACGTTCGACTTCACGACGCGCGCCACGCGGACCTGGTCGAAGCCGTCCACGCGCACGAAGAGCTCGACCATCACGTCCACGAAGTACTCGAGCCCCGAGGCGGTCATCGGGAGCACGCGGCCGAGTTCGTTTTCCTCGCGCTCCTCACGCCCTTTAGCCGCAATCTGGTCGGTAATGACGACGCAGGCGCCCGAGTCGACGCAGAGCCGCCGCAGGACCTCCTGGAGCACGACCTGGTCGGCTTGCAGTTCGTCGGCCGTCGGCTGTGCGGTGGGGTCGTCCGTGCGCTGCCGGACGGCTTCGAGCAGCGCGCGATGTTTGCGCCCGAAGTACATCGCCCACGAGTCGAGCGCGTAGCAGCCGTAGCCCTGCGCCTGGCCTTCGGGCCCTAGCGCCCAGTCGATGAACGCCGGGAGTTCGTCCGGGTGCTCGATCTCGAGCGCGTCGAAGGTGGTGCCGTCGGAGCCGGGCAGCAGGCGGGCTTTGCGCTCGGTGTCGAAGAGGCACAGGCGGCCGAGGCCGGCGTCGGCGAGGCTCGCGGCGAAGACGGATTTCCCGGCTCCCGCAGCTCCGCGCACGGCCATCACGAGGCGGCGGCGCTGCGGGCGGCGGCTGAGCGGATTGATGGAGAGCGACATGACAGGGCGCAACTGGTGAAAGAGATCGTGCTCGCAATCTCGTGCCCCTCTATGTCATCAGCGTGTCATAGACGCGCTGCTTTCGCCTGGCTGAACTCCAACTGGAGCGTGAAACCGATCTGGTCGGCACGCTGCGTCTCGACCCAGGTAGCACCAAACGAAGGCTGAAAGACGACCACTACCGCTGTACCGAGCCGCGCGCCAATCGCGATCCCTAGAGCCCCGCCGTACGCCGTATTCGTCTGCAGAGGCCGATTTTCATTCGCGGAGGCTTCTCGTGCGAGCAAGAGCGCTGCGTTTCCGGTGAGCACCGGCGCTACTTCAATAGGAGCCTCGGAGGGTATCAGATTACGGGCAGCTAAGACTCCAACAGCCACGCTAAGCACATCAATCTGATCGCGGCTCGATGAGAAGGTCGCGTCCGGTACAAAGCCGACGCGCAGCGACAGCGCTCCTGCTGTAGGGTCTGCAGCGGTGGGTCTCCGTGAGTAGAACGTCGGTCCAAACGCCATGCTTGTACCGGGCTCGTTTCTGCCCTCAGCGTCGAGGATGGAGGCGAAGCCACCACCCAGCCCGAACTGCTCGCTAATCATGTACGTCAATCATGTACGTCGCGTCGAGCCCGAACAGCGAGGCATTGGGGATGAAGCTGAGCGTGCTCGCTACGGCGAAGCTCCCCGTGCCAACGGGCTCGAAGACTGGCTGCGCGCAGACCTGGGGCGGTGAACCAACGAGGGCCAGTACGACGCCTGCGACGGCACAACGGACAGCGGAGCAGGGAGAAGGCATCAGCGCAGGGAAGCTTTTTTACGCGCACGAAGGAAAGGTGGGGCACCAGCGAGACGAAGCCATCGACCCGTGCGGCTAAAACCCGATCGCGAAGCCCCCTTGCACGCCGACGCTGCGGCCTTCGTCGGACGTGGTAATCTCGTAGAACGGTTCGAGGACAAACGTGAACGCGTTCATCGTGCCGAAGGCGAACGAGCAGCCGAGCACGGCAGACTGCGACACACTGGACTCTGTGTCGTCAACGTCTCCATTTGACGTGAACCGGATGACGTCGCTGGTTGTCCTTGCCATACCCACCGATGCAAACGGCGCGATTCCCACCGAGCGCGTTTGCCAGACGGCTCGCGTGATGTCGATGCCGAGCGCCATCGTCGTGGCCGTCAGGTCGTCGTAGCTGAACCAAGTCCGCCCCAGCGTCACCGCAGCCGATGCGGTGACGGGATGTCCGTGCCCCTGCCGGGCTACATAGAGCACTGGGCCGCCGGAAACCGTCACCGCCGTCGGATCGATGACGTCATCAAAGATGGACGGGAGCGCGGCGTAGCTCACGGAAAGCAGAACGCCTACTGTTCGTACGGGCAGGACCTGCACGGAGACGCCGCGCAGGTCTATGTCGCCTTCGCTGGCGAAGAGTCCGCTCCCGCTGATGACGCGGGGCGTCTCCTGAAAGAAGGTCACCTGGGCTGACACACTGGGCACGGCGCAGAGCGCCCACAGACCGATCCAGCGAAGAGTATGCAGCATTACACGCACATGCAGGGTTGGACAACGGCGCGCAAAGTACCGTCTTCCTGCAGCCCTACGCGTGAAGCCTCAGCCAGCCTTTCGTACGCGCTCCGCGAAGCGTCCGATGCGCACGACAGCCTCCTGCACGTTCTCCAGCGAGTTGGCATAGGAGCAGCGGAGGTACCCCGCTCCACTCGGCCCGAAGGCATCGCCGGGGACGCAAGCGACGCGCTCCTCGTGCAGGAGCCGCTGTGCGAAGTCCTCCGACGAAAGCCCCGTGGACGTGATGTCGGGGAAGCAGTAGAACGCGCCCTCCGGCTCGAAGGTGGGGAGCCCGGCGGCGTTGAGGCCGTCCACGATGGCGCGGCGGCGGGCGTCGTAGGCCTGCCGCATCGTCTCGACCTGCGGCTGGCACTCGCGGATGGCCGCGACGGCCCCGATCTGACCCATCGTCGGGGCGCTCATGACGGCGTACTGGTGGGCCTTGTACATCTGCACGAGCAGCCCGGGAGGCGCGCACGCGTAGCCGATGCGCCAGCCCGTCATGGCGTAGTTCTTCGAGAAGCCGCCCAGGAGAATGGTTCGTTCCCGCAGCGCCTCGATGGATGGCAGGCAGGTGTGCCCGGCCTCGTGCGCGGAACCGTAGACGAGGCGGTCGTAGATCTCGTCCGAGAGCACGAAGAGGTCGTTGCGCACGACGAGGTCGGCGATCTCTTCGAGCGTGTCGCGGCGGAGGACGGCGCCCGTCGGGTTGTTGGGGTAGCCGAGGAAGAGCAGCTTTGTCTTCGGCGTGATGTAGCGCTCCAGCGTCTCGGCGGTCACCTGGAACTCGTCCTCGACGCGCGTGGGGACGTAGACCACCTTCGCGCCCGCAAACTTGGCCGTCGGACCGTACGACACGAAGCAGGGCTCGGGGATGAGCACCTCGTCGCCGGGGTCGAGGACGGCGAGCATCGCGAGGAGCATCGCCTCCGAGCAGCCGACGGTGACGAGAACTTCTTTCGCGGGGTCATACTGGACGCCATAGAGCCGCGCGAGGTCGTCCGTGATCGCCTCACGGAGCTCCATCAGCCCTGAGTTGGCGGTGTAGCCCGTCTTGCCCGCGTCGAGCGACGCCTTCGCCGCATCAATGATCGGCTGCGGGGAGACGAAGTCGGGCTCGCCAATGCCGAGCGAGATGATGTTCTCCATCGTGGCGGCGATCTCGAAGAAGCGCCGGATGCCCGACGGCGGGACACTGCGGAGGCGCTCGGACATGCGCCCGGCGAGGCGCTCGGCGGAGGAGACGGGGGGAGCCTGCATGGCGGGGCGGGAAGGCAAAAGGATGAAGGATGAATGCAGAAAAGGTACGACGCAACGCTGCAGCGCCACCGAACTCTCACACCCCCTACACCCAACACCCTCCTCCCCCTCCCTATCTTTCGAGGCTATCCCTTTCTCCCCCAAGTCCCCTTTCCGATGGCCGACACCTATCACAACTACATCGGCGGCGCGTGGGTGCCCGCTGAAGACAACGCCACCTTCGAGAGCCGCAACCCGGCGAAGCGCTCCGATCTCATCGGGCGCTTTCCTCGTTCTTCGGAGCGGGATGTCGCCAAGGCGGTCGAGGTCGCGAACGCGGCGTTCGATGCGTGGCGGCTGATGCCGCCTCCCAAGCGCGGCGACATCCTCCGCAACCTCGGCGACATCCTCACCGAGCGGAAGGACGACCTCGCCCGCGCCATGACGCGCGAGATGGGCAAGCCGCACTTCGAGACGAAGGGCGACGTGCAGGAAGCCATCGACACGGCCTACTACGCCGCCACCGAGGGCCGCCGCCTCTTCGGGCACACCGTCCCGAGCGAGATGGACAACAAGTTCAACATGTCCGTCCGCCGCCCCATCGGCGTCGTGGGCGTGATCACGGCGTGGAACTTCCCCGTGGCCGTCCCGACGTGGAAGATGTTTCCGGCGCTGCTCGCGGGCAACTGCGTGATCTTCAAGCCGAGCGAGGACGCGCCGCACTCAGGCATGCTGCTCGTGGAGGCGATGATCGACGCGGGCTTCCCCGAGGGCGTCGTGCAGCTCGTCCAGGGCGACGGCACCGCCGGGCGCGCGCTCGTGGAGCACCCCGACGTGCCCGTCATCACGTTCACGGGCTCGACCGCGACCGGCCGCAAGATCGGCGAGGTGTGCGGGCGCATGCACAAGCGCTTCTCGTTCGAGATGGGCGGCAAGAACCCCGCTGTCGTGATGGAGGACGCCGACCTCGACCTCGCGCTCGAAGGCATCCTCTGGGGCGCGTTCGGCACGACGGGCCAGCGCTGCACCGCCACGAGCCGCCTGATCGTCCACCGCGACGTGCAGGACAAGCTGGTCGGCATGCTGAAGGACCGCGCCGAGGCGCTCGTGCTCGGCTACGGCAACGACGACGACACGGAGATGGGCCCGCTCATCAACCAGGACGCGCTCGACAAGGTGACGCGCTACATGGACATCGCCCAGGACGGCGGCGCGACGCTCGTGACGGGCGGTGCCGCTGCCACGGGCGAAGGCCTAGACGATGGCTACTTCTTCCAGCCGACCATCTTCACCAACGTCGATCCCGACTCGCGGCTCGCGCAGGAGGAGGTCTTCGGCCCCG
>JBCDFO010000257.1:0-7256 GCA_039177895.1 Bacteroidota bacterium | reverse complement strand
GAGGATGCTCACGAACGCCGGGTCTGTCGTCGAGAACGCGTACGTCTGGTTGGTGACGTACGCCTTGCCCGGCGTGACCTCCGCGAGGTAGCGCGGGTTGCGAAGCTCGGTGAGGCTGCCTGTGACCTGGGCTACCTGCGCGTTTGTCGTGAGGTCGATCACGTCGATGCGGCTGGCCCCGTCGTTGCCTGCGGTGAGGTAGAGACGGTCGCCGATGATCTGGGCCCCCTGCGTGTAGACGCGTTCGGTGAGGATCTCAGCGGACGTACCGGCGATGGGGTCTACGAAGGTGAGCGAGGCGTTGTCGGCGCCAAAGGCCCCCTGGCTTGGGATGTAGACTCCGCGTGTCTCGGCCGTCTGGGCGAGCGCGGGGAGGGCGAAGAGGAGAAGCGTGAGTAGCGAAAGGAAGCGCATAGGTGGTGCGGTTGGCTCCGAGCGGATTGGATTCCGGCGGAGCGGTGAGCGAGGTGAGAGCGGGACGCGAGCCCTCGAGGCGCGCTAGCGCACATCGAAGACAAGGCGCAGTGTGAGGTGGCGCGGCGGCATCGGGTAGCGGCGGACGACGGCGTAGCGGAGGTCGGCCAGGTTCTCGACGCGTGCGGCGAGGGTGACGGCGACGTGCTGCGTGACGGCGACGCGGCTGCGTGCCTGCACGTCGAGCACGGTGAGGGGCGGGAGCGACTGCGAGCCGTCGGAGGTGTAGTAGCGGCGACCCGTATGCCGAACGTCGAGGTCGACCCGTAGCGCGCTCGATCCACCCGCGAGCCCGGCCTTGATCTGCGTGTCGGGGACGTAGAGCAGCGGCTGGTCGAAGCTCGACGACTCGGGGTCGGAGCGGTCGCGGGCGTCGGTGAGCGTGACGAGGCCACGTGCCTCCACGAAGCGCCCGGCGCGGGCATACCGCACGGCGCTCGACAACTCCCAGCCCCGCGTCTCGACGCGGCCGACGTTACCCGGTCGCCACACGAAGTCGCTGCCGGGCCGCCACACGATCTGGTCGCGGATCGTGCTCGCGAACCACGTCGCCTCCGCATCGAGGCGGAATTCGCCTGCCCCCGTTGTCCCTGCGTCGAGCGCGCGGCGGAGGACGAACGCGGCCCCGGCGTCATAGCTCACGCCGCGCTCGGGGTTGAGCGCGGGGTCGCCGACGGAGCCCCAGAAGCGGTCGTTGAAGGTCGGGGCCCGGAAGGCGCGGCGCGCGCTGGCCTTGACGAAGAGAGGCACACGCCCGAGCGGCTGCACGTTGAGGCCGAGCGCCGGGCTGAGCGCCGTGAGCGTCGCGCTCGAATCGCGGTCGCTCGCCTGGACGGCGTCATAGCGCAGCGCGGGGAAGAGGCGCACCCGGCCGTAGTCGCCGATAGCGCTTAGGAAGGCGGCGAGGCTGCCGTCGCTGGCCTCCTCGCGGAGCTGCGGGTGCGAAGCCTGCCCGAACGTGCCCTGCCCGCCTGCGGTCACGGTCCACACGCCCTGGACGGGCAGGCGGACCGCGAACGGGCGCTGGAGGCTCGCCTGCGCCGAGAGCGTGCGCGTCGCGCCGGTGTCATCCACGCCGCCGCCGAGGAAGCGCAGGCGGCCCTCCTGCACGAGGGCCCCGGCCCGCATCTGCATCGCGCCGAGGCGGTGGCTGTGGTCCGCCCAGACGCGGAGGTGCTCGTCCCACTGCCGCTCGCCACGCGTCCCCCCGAAGGCGAAGAGGCCGCGCTCGGCGGTGTTGTGCCAGACGCCGAGGCTCGAGCGCGTCCGCTCGGTGTCCAAGTGGAGGCGCGCGAGGAGGCTGCGGCGTTCCTCGTCGGTGTCCTCGCGGTGGAGCCAGAGCCCCGTCGTGCCGGTGGCGTTGTCGAAGCGGGTGGGGTCGAAGTATTCGTAGTCGCCTTCGCTCACGGTGCCGTCGGCGACGGCCAGCACGCCGAAGCGGGCCCCATTCGGTAGCGTGGCTGCGTCGCGGACGAGGAGGCCGGCCGTTCGCGCGCCCCACGCGCCCGTCTCACCGTAGAGTCGAACCTGGCGACCCGTCCCGCCCGTGCGGAGGTTCACCACGCCGCCGAGCCCGTCGGTGCCGTGGAGCGCGCTGCCCGGCCCGTGCGCGATCTCGACCTGCTCGAAGAGGACGGCCGGGAGCAGCGAGAGGTCGAGTTGCCCGAGCTGCGGGTCGGCGATGCGGTGGCCGTCGAGGAGGACGAGCGTCTGCGAGGCGCCGGTGCCGCGCAGCGAGAGGCTCGCGAGGCCGCCGGGCCCATAGCGCCGGAGGAAGGCCCCGCTCCGTGCGTCGAGGAGGTCGGCCACGCTCACGCTGCCCGTGGCCGCCACGTCGGCGCGGTCGAAGACCGTCACGCGGGCCGGGGCCTCGGCCGGAGACGTCGGCGTGCGCGTCGCCGTGACCGTGACCTCGGCGAGCGTGTCCCGCTCGGCGGGGGTGTCCTGCTCAACAGGGGCGCGTCCGGCCTCCTGCGCGGCTCCCGTGACGGGGAGCGCGAGGGCAAGGAGCAGGAGAACGGCGGCGCGGCGCATGAAAAAACCCGGCCTCAGAGGAGAGGTCGGGTCGAACGGGCCGCGCGCCTGGGCAGGGCGCGCACTCCAAGTCCCACAAGTACACCACGCCAGAGGCGCGTGCTGCACGGGGGCTTCGGAAGAGCCGTGACGCCGAGGGCCTCTGGTCCCGGAGGATGCTGGGGGCGTGGGCGCACGGGCAGGTCTCCTGGCTCACGATCCTCGCGCGCCTCGCCTCAGCGTCGCCCTTCCCGTCGCCCGGAGTGCTCCGGTCTGGACAGTGGACGCCGCCTCCTCGGCTCAGCGCAGATCGCTTACAGTTGCGGGCACAGCTCCGGCCTGGAACGCGGGCCGCCATCGTGGCGGCGGGCGCGTTCGCACCGGATTCCCTTTTCATCCTGAAGACCTGATCAGGTCTCCCGGACACCCGAGCGCGTATGTGAGAGAACGGATGTCGCCGAGGCGACACGAGCAATATAGGGGGCGTCCGCGCTCCATTGACGCGCTGCCCTGATTTTCACGAGCGGGGTCTTTCGCGAGCCCTGCTGGGGGATAGGGCTGAGGTTATTGTATACTTGCGGTAGATCGGCGTGTGTGCGGCGCAGGCTGATCGGGCCTCGACCCGGCCACGACGCATGGGCTCCCCCAGGTTTGTTCTCGCCCCTGCCGCTGTTCTCGTTCGACCCGCTGCGCTCGTTCGACCGCTGTTCTCGTTCGACCGGGCCCCTCCGCCTCCGCCATGTTCGACCTACTCCGCTGCCGCCCGGCCCTGCTCGCCGTGCTGCTCGCCCTCGGGCTCAGCACGGGATGCGACTCCAGCGACGACCCGCCTGCGCATGAGACGCTGGCCGAGGACATCGCGTTCTCCGTTGCCAACGCGCTCGCGCTCCAGACCAACGGTGCGCTCGACCTCGCCGCCGACCTCGCGCTCGCGCTCGACGAGGCGTTCCCGCCGAGTACCTCGCCGCTCACGTACGCCTCCGACGTGACGCGCACCTACCGCTACGACGGGAGCAACACCCTCTGGCGCATCAGCGCGGAGGGAACGCGCGGCGAACGCGGTACCGACTTCTTCGCGCGCATCCGCCGCGGCTACAACGTGACGTTTCTCGCCGCCGATGGCCGGCCGATCTCGTCGTTCAACGCGCCCAACGACCAGGCGGCCCGCATCGAGACCGCAATCACGAGCGGCACCAGCGACCGCGAGGTGCCCGACAGCAACAGCCGCCTCACGGGCATGAGCGGGGCCCTCACCGTCACCGACCTCGACACGCCCTCGCTCACCGTCAACGGCACCGTGACCCTGAGCGGCCTCGACCGCATCGCGCGGGCCGGCGACGTGTTCGTGGCGCTCTCCTACACGCTCGCACTCACGTTCGACAACGTGCGCGGCCCGGCCGACGGCCGCAGCGGCTGGGCGAGCGAGGCCACGGGTCGCCTGACCGGCACCTACACAGCGGTCTACTCCCGCGAAGTCGGCGGCAACCTTACCGAGACGCCCATCGAGCGCACCGTCGAGGTCAACCTGGAGGACGGGAACGGGCTGCGGGCACTGCGGCTACTCTTCGGCGACCAGGTCTTCCGCGCCAACATCGAGACGGGCCTCCTCGAAACGCTCGCGCCGTAGGGTTCGCAGCACTCCTCCAAGTGCTACCCTGCGATGTCGAGGCTGCCGGTGACGCGCTCGCCCGCGAGCACCTCGAACGGGAGCAGGTTCTCCGCAGGCGGCAGGGGGCAGACGTACTGCGGGTTGAAGGCGCAGTAGGGCGTCGTGGCGAAGTTGAAGTCGAGGAGGTAGCGGCCGTCGGGCTGCTCCTGAAGTTCGAGGTAGCGCCCGGCCCCGTAGGTGGCGCGCCCGCTCGACGCGTCGCGGAAGGGGATGAAGAGCGTCGGCGGACCGAGGAGGGCGGGGCGGAAGGCCGTGAGCTGGAAGGGCCGGTCGTCGTAGGTGAACGAGAGCAAGCCCGCGTGCGTGAAGGGCCGCGCCGTGCCCGTGGAGGTCGTCAGGAGGAGCGTGTCCGTGGTGAAGGTCGGCGTGAGGCGCGGCGCGAAGACGAACGTGGTGTCGTAGGGGAAGTGCGGCAGCCCGTCGAAGGCGGCAGTGTCGGCGGGCAGGAGCGGCGTCCCGGCGGAGCGGAAGAGGCTGTCCTTGCGCGCGACGGCGGTCTCCCACTCGGCGCGGAGCTGGGCGAACGGCAGCGGCTCGGCGGGCGCGCGGTCCGCGCAGCCAGCGGCGAGCACGGCGGCTAGCACCGCGAAGACGGCAGCGGAGAGGCGGGTGAAGGAGAGCGGAGCAGGCACGGGGACGCTGCGACGGGCAGGTTCACGAAGGTTTCAGCGGCGGTCCAGAACGACCGAGCACGGCGGATAAGCAGGAAGGCAGAAGTTCGAAGGCAGAAGTGACGGTTTCGGGTCTTCGGAGGTGCGGCTGCCTAAGAAGCGTCAAGCGGGGCAACACGGCCACACGGCGGCGAGGACTAACCGCTTCACGGCCACACCGAAACACCGCAGCACTTTTGCACACGTGCCTAGAACCCACGCCCGGTCAGGACGTTCAGCCCGCCTGCGCGTTTCCTCGAGACGTGCCCATCCTCCACAACAAACACGACCTTCCCCATGTGGTCTCGCTTGATGTCGCGCTGCGCACTGCGGACGCTCACCGTCGCCCTCTTCGCTCTCGCCCTCGTCCCGGCGACCCTCCTCGCCCAGACGACGTACAGCACGCAAGAGGTGTTCACCGATGCCTCCTTCGGCGTCATCGTTGACCTCCAGCACGACAACACGAACGCGGACCGCCTCTACGTCGTGGAGCAGAACGGGCAGGTCGTCACGTTCACGAAGGCGGCCAACGGCGGCGACGCGGCCCCCTTCCTCGACATCCGCGACCGCGTCTTCAACAGCGGCGAGCTTGGCCTGCTCGGCCTCGCGTTCCACCCGGATCACGCCACCAACGGGCGCTTCTTCGTCTACTACACCGCTTCCAGCCCCACGCGTAGCATCGTCGCGGAGTATGCGCGCTCGACGTCCAACCCGCTGGAGGCAGACCCGGCCAGCGAGCGCATCCTGCTGGAGGTGGACCAGCCGTTCCCCAACCACAACGCGGGGCAGATCGCCTTCGGGCCCGACGGTCGCCTCTACATTGCGCTCGGCGACGGTGGCTCGGGCGGCGATCCCGAGGAGAACGGCGAGGACCCCACCACGCTGCTCGGCTCCATCCTCCGCATCGACGTGGACAACGTGCCTGTGGGCGCGACCTATGGCATCCCGGACGATAACCCCTTCGCGGATCTCGCGGGCCCCGAGCAGCCCGAGATCTACGCCTACGGCCTGCGCAACCCGTGGCGTTTCTCGTTCGACCCGGTGACGGGTACCCTGTGGGCGGCGGACGTCGGCCAGAACGCGTTCGAGGAGATCAACCTGATCGAGAACGGCGGGCACTACGGCTGGGACATCGCGGAGGCCTTCGCCTGCTACGAGCCGGCCGTTAACTGCGACCGCACGGGGCTGACCGATCCCATCTACGCCTACGCGCACGGCGCGGCCACGGGCCGCTCGATCACGGGCGGCTACGTCTACCGCGGGCCGACCCTCGCGGGTCTCACGGGGCAGTACATCTACGGCGACTTCGTCAGCAGCAACATCTGGGCGCTCGACACGAGCAACCCGGACAGCTTCGTCAACACGCGCATCGGCACGGTGCTCAACCCGACCTCGTTCGGGACGGATGCCTCGGGTGAGGTGTACGCGCTCAGTGCCCTGGGGCGCATCTACCGCTTCGTGGCGTCGGTGAACACGGACGACGATAACCTTGTGGGCCGCGCGCTGCTGCTCGACGTGGTAGGCCCGAACCCGTTCCAGGGCAGCGTGACGCTGCGTGCCGAGGCGGCTTCGACGGGGAGGGCAACGCTGCGTGTATTCGACCGCCTCGGCCGTCTCGTCGCCACACCGTTCGCGGGTGCGCTCGTGCCGGGCCAGCCTACCGACGTGCGTTTCAGCGCGAACGGGCTGCCTGCCGGGCTCTACTTCGCCCAGCTCCAGGCAGGTGCGGAGACCACCACGCGGCGCCTCGTCGTCGTTCGCTAGGGCATACCCAACCGGTCCTGACGCCGCTCCCTCGATGCAGCCACCTCCGTTCGTCCCGACCTACAACAAGCCCGACGCGCCGGGCGTCCACCTGAGCTTTGACAACACGGTCGCGCTCTACCAGGTGGTGGCGGAGGACGACACCTTCGGGGCAGCGGCGCAGGAAGCGTTCGCGCTGCTGCGCACGGCCCAGGACCGGTTCCCCGACTGGCCGCGCGTCTACTACCTCGACGTCCACGGGCACGAGGGGGAGGCTAAGGGCTTCAACCCCGACTTCTTCGAGTTCCAGCAGGACTTCCTGCTCGGTACGCTGGGACCGTTCTTCACGGCGCTGGTGCTCCCGCTCACGGGCGGGCTGGTCAACCCCGAGGTGCAGCGCAACGATGTGCCCGACGAACTGCGCATCGGAGGGGAGCCGGGAGCGGAGGAGGCAGACGCAGGTTAGGAAGCGGAGGTGGATCGGTCCGCGGTGGTACGCTTGTTGCTAAGTCGGTGAAGCACGGGCGTCCGGCTCTGCGGAAGCACGAGGACGCCGCGGGGATTGGCTCTGCCGTTGAGGCCGGTCCGCGCACCTCGTTCACTTTCGACGCCTTGGCGGGGCAGTTTTTCCATGCGCACCACGTCGCTGCTCGTTTCTGACGCGTCTGCGTCCCCTGCTGCCGCCGCGCCCCTCTCTGCCGCGCTGG
>JBCDFO010000256.1:0-7264 GCA_039177895.1 Bacteroidota bacterium | reverse complement strand
TCGAGGACCGGATTGCGGCGCTCGCCTACGTGACCGGGGCCAGCTTCGTCGCGCAGGCGCTCGACTTCGCGATGCGGCAGGCCCGCCTCCCCTTCCCCGTCCGCGTCTTCGACGAAGTGGACGATGCCAAGGCGTGGGCGGTGAGGTATGTCGATTGAGAGGCCGCTATTTCTCTCCGTCTAGGATGTAGCTGATGAAGATCAGCACAACGCAGATCAAGGCTGCACCAAATCCTATTTCGTTCAGAGCAAACCATTGCTCAGGAAGAAATCCAGAAGCGAAGCAGGCTACGGCGCCGGCGACCATCATGATTCGATGCGAACGCTTTGGTACGTTGAAGTCCTCCTTGGTGAGCATGGTTCAGGACTATAGCTGGTTGAAGGTGTCGAGCTTTGCAGCTTTGCGGTCAAACGTGAGGACCGTATCGTACCCATGCGCTTCAGCAAGCCTTCCGATCAGGCAATCTGCGAAGTCTGCAGTCGAGGCTCGATAGTCTGCCAACGCCAACCGCACAGCCTCGGCAGATTCGAGCGCAAGCGCATCGACCAGTGTGAGCCGCTCCACGATCTCCGAAATCTCGCTACGGTTGGCTCCGTAGGCGCGCTTCAGCACCCACACGACCTCGCAGAGCACCACGGTTGAGATGAACCCGGGCATTTCTGGCGTGCACCGCCCTTCGATCGTGGCCTTTGCCTGAACGTACTGCTCGGCGTCGTCCCGTGTGAGGTAGCGGACGAGCACGTTGGTATCTAGCGCGACCATGCCTCAGCGTCCCGACTTCGCAGCTTCCGCCTCGATGGCAGCCTGCATCGCATCGAGTGATACGGGCAGTTGGCCGCTACGGTCAAGGGCCCCGTCGAGCGCCTGGATGGGTAAGGCAGCCCGGAGCACGACTCGGCCGTCAGGATCTACCGCAAAGTCCACCCGGTCGCCTGCGCTGAGGCCGAGGCGATCACGGATGGCTTTCGGGATGGTCGCCTGACCTTTGGATGTAAGCGTGGAAGAAGGCATCGCACAAGGAAGGAAATAATACTTTTGCAAATTAGAATTACACCCAATGGTTCCAGCCTCCGTGACCATGGAGTGCACGGTTTCTCGTAGGTTGCGGTACACCTTCCCGTCTCCTCTGCTGAACCTCTCTGCCGGCCATGCACGAAGTCCCCACGCTCCTCATCGGCCTCGGCGGCGTCGGATCGAGCATCGTTGACCGCGTCTACGGGATGATCCCGCCCGAGCGCCGGTCGCGCATCGCCGTCCACGCGTTCGACACCAACGTCAACGACATCAAGCAGCTGCGCCACCTCAAAGGCCGCGTGACGCAGACGAGCACGAACTGGACGGTCGGGCAGTACCTCTACCACGCTGAGGAGCACGTCCGCGACTGGTTCCAGGACGAGGACCGCGAGCTCCGCCGCAAGCTCCTCACCGACGGTGCGGGCCAGGTGCGCCAGGTGTCGCGCCTCGCCTACCGCGCCGCGATGGAGAACGGCAAGCTGACGGCGCTCCAGAGCCAGATCGGCGAGGTCTTCCGCGCCACGGGCGACGACTCCATCTCGGCCGTGCGCGTGATGATCTGCTGCACGCTCGCGGGCGGCACCGGCGCCGGCATCTTCCTCCAGACCGCGCTCTATCTGCGCGAACTCCTCGACCGGCGCTTCGGCAAGAAAAACGTCCTCGTGCGCGGCGCCTTCATCCTACCCGACACGCTCGTCCTCTCCAACACGCTCGACGCGACCGAGTGGGAGAACGTCCGCGCGAACACCTACGCGTCGATGAAGGAGCTCGACGCCATCATCAAGAACGAGGGCGTCACGATTGAGCTAGAGTACCGCCCCGGGCAGACCGACCTGATGGGCCGCCCGAGCCTCGCGCTCACCGACGAGCACCTCCCCTACCGCTTCAGCTTCCTCTACGACTACGAGAACACGGCGGGCGAAAACCTCGGCGGCTTCGGCAACTACATCGACCAGGTCATCAAGACGCTCTACGTGCAGCTCTTCACGCCTATCGCGGCGGACGCCTTCTCGGTGGAGGACAACCGCATCCTGAGCCTGATCGAATCCGAAGGCCGGGCGCGCTACGGCGGGGCTGGCGTGGCGACGCTGACGTACCCGTACGACGACCTCGTGCAGTACTGCGCCCTCCGCTGGAGCACGGACAACCTCTCCGACGCCTGGCTCAAGCTCGACGACGACTTCGAGCAGGAGCTGCGGCAGTACGAGCGCGACCTGCAGGCGGGCGTGGCGCGCACGCGGCCGAAGATCGAGGAGCGCTATCCGCAACTGCTCTCGTCGTACGCCTCCGACGAAAATCCGCAGCCGTTCTTCCGGCAGGCGTTTGCGCAGACGCGCCTGCAGGACAAGCAGGGCCGCCCGACGACGCCCCTCGCGCAGTCGTTCCTGCAGGCCATTGACGACGAGATCGAGAAGCGCATCAGCGAGGACGCCGAGGTCGCGCAGCTTGCCGCGCAGGCTGAACTCATCGACGAGGAGTTGACGGAGCGCGCGCTGGCGGCGGACCACGTGCAGGACGTCGAGGAGGCGCTGTGGGCGCTCGGCGAGCGCGTCAAGAAGGCCATCGACGAGAACAAGGTCTTCCTCACCAACCAGATTCTCCTGCGCGACTACGACGAGCCGAGCGGCGCGGGCGGGCAGGCGTACCGCCTCAACACGTGGATGCTGCGGAGCCCGGAGGCGCTGCACCCCGTCTCGGTGCGGACGGTCCTCTACGAGACGACGCTCCTCCTCGAAGACCGCCTCCGCACGCTCGGCCCCGAGAACGAGCAGCGCAAGGCCGGCCTCGACCGCTACCGCGAATCCTACGACGACCCCGAGACGGAGGACCTGATCGAGACGCCGGAGGACCGCGTGCGCTCAGCGCTCGACCAGGGCATGCTGCGGCGGCTCCTGGACAACCGCTTCAAGGACTTCGTGGAGGAGTACCGCGACAAGGCGAGCCGTCAGCAACGCTCGCTGCGGCGCTACTACAAGGACCGGCTCACCGAACTCGTGCTGCGCGAGACGCTGCGCGCCCTTCAGGCGATGCTCGCCGAGTGGGAGCGCTACTTCCAGAACCTCCGCGAGACGCGCAATGCGCTCCTGCGCGAGCGCAACCAGCGCGCCGCCGAGCACGAGCGCGTCGCCGACCCGACGAAGCGTTTTGTGTTGGCAACGCAAGCCGCCAAAGAGGCGCTGTGGGAGGACATCCGGCTGCAGTTCGTCGGCACGATGCTCCCAACCGAAATCGGCCGAGAGATCTACCTCGGACAGTATCGCCGCTTCGTCGCCGCCCGGCTGGGCGAGCGCATCGAGGCGCAGGTCGCGGCCACGACCGAGGCGCAGTTCCGGCAGGACGTCGTCGCGTGGTGCCGCGCACAACTCGGCAAGGTGGACCGGCTTGACCTCAACGTGATGGAGGCGCTGCGTCGGGAGGCGCAATCGATGAAAGATGCGGGCGAGACGGCCACAGAGGACGCCTACATGGGCGACGCGCTCAAGCGGCTCGACAACCTCGCGCGGCCGTTCGTGCCCGAGGCCCCCGGCACGGCGCGCATCAAGTTCTGGGGCCTCCACCCCGAGTCGCTCGAATCGCTCCACGAGAACCAGCGCGCCGACTGGCTCGGCGAGGGCCGCGTGGAAGACCCCGCGTTCTCGCGCCGCGAGGTCGTGCGCTACCAGTCGCTCTACGGACTCACCGCGCAGGACTTCCCGAAGCTCTCCGCAGGCAACCGCGACGAGGGCCGCGCCGCCGGAGCCTACTTCCGCGCCTACCAGGAGCGCATCCGCAAGCTCACCGGCCAAGCCGACGTGCGCTCCGTGACGCCGCACCTCGACAAGCGCTGGCACCTGCCTGCGTATCTCCCCGACCTCAACGAGGCGTTCCACGCGCAGGACATGCAGCGCATCGACGCGGCGCTGCTGCGGGGGCTTGCGCACGGGCTGTTCAAGGTCGTCCGCGAGGACGGGCGTGAGGTGTGGGAGTTCTCGGGCACCGCCGGGCCGCAGCTCGTCCGCATCCACGGCGACCCGGTCAAGGGCCTGCTGCCCGCGCTGCACGGGGCGCTCCTCTTCAACCCGGCCATCGTGGACCAGGCGCTGGAGAAGGCCGACGCCGTGCGCGCCCGCGACCGCCAGCAGGCCCCGCTGACGCAGCCGACGGCCATCGCCCGGCACGCGTTCTACGACGGCGCGAAGGCCGTCCCCGGCCTCGACGGCACGCCGAACCTGCTGGAGGCTGTGCTCTCGTATCCACAGGCCAACCCCGCCGACGAGCGCCTCCCCGAGCAGAGCGCCGACCTCCTCCGCGACCTCCTCGACGAGATCGACGCCTACTTCCTCTACGCCTACGGCCCGACGAAGTCGAACACGGCGGGCCAGAGCGCGGCCAACCTCATCGAGAAGCTGCGCGACGAGGCCCCGACCTACCAGAACGCCGACGAGCGCGCCGCCGCCCGCTCCCGCTGGGACAGCGTCCTCAACGCGAAGCTGGAGGCGCTGCGAGGGTGAGCGTGTGGCCAGAAAATTCGTTCGAGCGAGAAGGGCGGCGCTATCGCTTAATCTTCGGAAGCGATGTGGTCAATGACACTGTCTACCTAGAGCTAGATGACGTGACAAATCCGCACAAACCGATCAACGTCCTCTTTGGAGAGAAAACAGACGATGGTGCTTACAGCGAAACGCAGAGGCTTTGATCGCTCCCCTCCCCCGCCTGCGCGAGGGCAAGCTCTGGACAGGAGGGGCTGGGGGTGGTCGATCATCGAGCTTCGGTCGGCAACCCCCTCTGACTCCCCCTGACCAGGGGGAGAACTTCTTAGGTGGCCTCTCAACGCCACTGAATACAGCTATGTCGCTTCCTTTCTCTCGCTCACCTAGCCCTTGCCGTAGACGAACCCGTACTGCTTCCTCTCGACCTCGTTGAGGACTTCATCGGCTGGATGAAGAGCGAACTTTGAGTCTTGTCATCCTGAGCGGAAGCCGTAGGCTGAAGTCGAAGGATCTACGGTTCAGCTTCCAAGTCAAGGACGTGCCGTCCGGATAGACATAGATCCCCCGCCTCCGTGAAGGCGAGCTCTTCGGCTCGCGCTGCTCGCCCAGGATGACACGTTCGGGACATCTCGCACACTTCGCACTTCTCAATTCGAACCTCCTTCTTCCCCATGCACATCGTCAAGTACCTCGTCGTCATCGCGCACATCGCTACGGCGGCGGCGTGGTTCGGGCTAGCGCTGCGGCTGGCCGGGCAGGCGCGGAAGGTCGCGGCGGCCTCTGGTGACGCCCGCACCGCGCTAGCCGAGGACATCGGGAAATCGGTGAGCCAGGTCGGGCTCTTCATCCTGCTCACGTTCGTCTTCGGGACAGCCAACCTGGTGATCGCGGAGATGTGGCCAGGGACGGCGATCAACTACAACATCGCCAAGTGGCCCTACCACACGAGCGTGACGCTGCTGCTCATCGCGCTCGGCGCGCACTACGCCATCACGCGGCCCGCCTGGCTCAAGGTGGCGCGGGGCGATGCGGGAGCCGCCAAGCGTGTGGCGATGGGTGCTGGCATCGGGCACCTGATCTGGCTCTCGGTCCTCGTCCTGATGTACTGGCCCCTGATGGTCCCGTCCCTTTCGTGAGTGCAGCCGTGTTGCGGTGAGGCCGTGTCGCGGTTGTTCCAGAACGACCCCAGCTGCAATGCCCACCGCCGCATGGCTTCACCGTAACACTGCCTCACTCCACCATGCACACCCTCGTCCTCGACCTGCACGGCGGGCTGCCCGGCCTCGGAGCGGCGGAGGTGCTGTTGTATCGGCTCCGCGCGGAGGGGCGGCTCTCCTGGCACACGGGCCCTGCCCTCGCGCACGCGTCCGCAGCGACCTTGCACACCACCGCCGACGCGGTGCGGACGCACCTGGCGCGGCGGCAGATCGGCGCGTGGCAGTTGGTGGTGCTGGTGGACCTCCCGGCGGGCGGGCATCCGCTGGACGGCACAGCGCTCGTGGACCAGCTCGACCGCGCGCAGCGGCACCTGCTGCCCCCGCTCGTCGAGGCTGGACGGCGGCCGTCGCGCGTGACCCTCCTAGCGCTCGATGCGCTGGAGCGGGACCACCGGGGTGCGCCGACCGACCCGGCCGCACGGCTGCGGTGGAAGCTCGACACCTACGGCATGGCCCGCGTTGCGCCCGAGATCGACCTCCTCCTCGACGCCTCGCAGAAGGCCGCGCTGAGCGCGCTCATCGAGGCGCAGCCACGGCTGCTCGCCGAGGATGACCTAGCGGCGGTCGCGGCTGCCTGGTCCGTCCTCGACCGCCCAGAGGGGGTCCGACTTGACCAGCGGATCACCACCCTGGCCCCGGAGCAACGCGCGACGCTGGACGCGAGCCGGGCTGCCGTCCTCGACGCGCTGGAGACAGCCCTGGGCCTGGACGACGCGCCCCTCCCCATAGAGCCGGTTCGGAGCCGGTTTGGGCGCACGGAGGCGTGTGCGACGACCCGGGCACGGTTCGAGGAGGACCTCGACGCGCTCACGACGGTCGCGGCCTGGCAGCGGTTCGACCCGGCGGCGACGCTGCGGCGGGCCGTGCGCCAGACGCTCAGCCTCGACGCCCTGGCGCAGCAGACCGTCCTCCTCCGCCTGCGCCTCGACCGCCTGCCCGTGCGTGCGCAGCAGCAAAGCCTCCTCCGCCTCACCTACGCTGTGGCCGCGCTGGCGGAGGTCGCCGACCGCCCCACGCTCCTGAAGCCGGGCCAGCCCTACGTGGCCACTGTGGACCTGGACGACGGCCGCCTGGCCGCGCTCGTCGGGGCCTACCAGCAGCGCCTCGACCGCGTGCGGCGCGACGTGGAGCGGATGCTCGACGAGCCACTCGTCGACCGCCTCGACCTCGTCCGCGACCCCGACTGCGGCTGCGACCGGACGCTCGACGTGCGCGGGCGCTTCGACACGGCGGACCGCTGGTCGCGCGTCCGTCCGCTGCGCGGCACCGATGATCTCCGCTGGGACACCTGGGCGGATGGCATCGCACAGGCGCTCACCACGACGCGCACCGAGGCGGACGACCATATCGCGGCATGCGTCCGCGCGGAGGCCGCGCGCTTCCCAACACCGCAACCGCACCGCCTCACCGAACCGCTCGACGCGCTCGTGCAGCGCGAAGACAACGCGTATCGTCAGCAACAGCGCGCGCTGCTCGGTAGTGTGGTCCCACCGGACGGCGACGGCTGGGACGAGGCCGCCCACGCGGAGGCTGTCGCGCCGCGGCTCTACAGCCGCCCGGTCG
>JBCDFO010000255.1:0-7278 GCA_039177895.1 Bacteroidota bacterium | reverse complement strand
GGCGAAGGAGAAGTCGAACACGAGGCCGGCCCCGCCGTCAGGGCTGTAGCCCGGCAGGTTGCGGTCGCTGCGGTCCTCGTAGGCGTAGACGTTGTTGCCTCGGGTGATCGTGTAGGTGTTCTCCCCGTCATCGTGCCAGCCGTTCGGCGAGGCGACCGGGTCGGCCGGGTTCGTCACGAGCGCGATGGGGCCGTGGTTGGGGCTCTCCGCCGGGAACGCGACCACGCGGTACGTCCCCGAGGCGCTGCTCGAGAGCGCCGGGGCCACCGGTGCGAAGCTCGGCGCGGCGTGTGCGTGGCCGTGCGCGTGGGCATGGTCATGCGCGTGGCTGCCCCGGGAGCCCGTGATGAGCGCGGCGTCACGCTCGGTCCAGGTCTCGTGGACGACCCAGTCGTGCTGCCAGAGCACCTGCCCGGTGTGCGCGTCCACGGCGAGCTCCCACCAGTGGTGCCCGTCCATCGTCGCGATGGCGAGGTTCCAGACGAGCCGCAGCGAGCCCAGGTCGTCCTGCCACCAGGCAAGTTCGGCGGGGATCGGCTCCAGCGAGAGCTGCCCGCCGTCGAGCACCTGCTTCTGGGCTACACCGTCGACGCGCTCGCGGACGGCAAAGCCCGCGGCCGAGCCCGGCATGTCGAGGGCCGCCGCGGCCGACGCGATGGCGTCCTCGGCGCTGAGCGACGGACGTGGCTCTGCCGTGCGCATGGTCGCGAGGTTCGGGAGGAAGCGGCTCCGGAGGCTCGACACCTCGCCCTCGTCGGTGACGTTGGCGTTGGCCGTCGCCTCAAGGATCTCCAGCCCGGCGTGCATCTGCCGGAGGTAGACGTGCGTGACGCCGAGGTGGGCCGTGTGATACTCGTCGGTGACGGCGTAGGCACCGAGGTCGGCCTCGGTCACCCCGTAGGCCTCGTGCTGTGTGCGAAAGTGATCGACCGCGGTTTCGACGGCCCGGCTCGGGGCAGCGTCCTGGGCCGATGCGGCTATGGGTGCGACCAGCAGAGCCGCGAGCAATAGCAAACGAGTGACCATGAGAACTGTGGGTGGGGGGTAGGAACAGACGAAAGCGCTAAAGAACGATCCAACGGAAGCGATAGCAAGGCTATAGTCAATGAATCAACCGAAACGTCCACGCGCGAGAGGCCGCACGTGGACGTTGGGGTACAGAGGTTCGAGCAACGGTGTCTAGCTCGCTCCTGGCGTCGTGCCGCCGAGGCGCTCGACCGTCTTCGGCGGTGCGGCGGGGAGCGCGGGCCGGGCGAAGACGGCCTCCCAATCGAGGCGGCCGGTCGCTTGCATGGCCACGAAGAGCGTCGCGATACTGAGGCCGGTCACGGCGAGTCCCGTGAAGCCCTCCAGGAAGAACGTGAAGGCGAACACGACGAGGTAGATGACCTGCGCCACGCCGACCTCCACGAGCGCAAACCGCAGCCCGGTCACGAGCCGCATGTAGCTCACCACGAGCCCGACTGAGACGGCCGAGCAGATCACGAGCGCGAACACGACGTGGACGTGGTCCACGAGGTAGGCCAAGAGCAGGTGGAACGCGAAGAAGGACGACGCGAGGAAGAAGTAATGCATCGGGTGGAGGCGCACGCCGCGCAGCACGCCGAGCACCAGCAGCACGAAGAAGAACAGGAACAGGCTCACCGGCGCGAAGAAGGTCACGCGGCTCACCCACGGGCCGGGGTTGAGCTTCTGCGGTAGCACCATCCCCACGCCCGCCTCGGCGACGAGCGAGCCGTAGTCCCACGCCAGCGCCCAGCCGCCGTCCGTCTCCTGCTTCCGCGTCGGCGCGAGCGACTGCGCAGGGAAGTCGATAGCGCCGAAGTCGGTCGTCATCGCGAGGGAGAAGTCGCGCACCTGCGCCACGCCGCGGCCGAAGCTGTAGCGCCACGTCTCCATCCCCTGCGAGCCGTAGCCGACGGCCACCTCGACCGTTTCGCCAGCCGCGACTTCAATGGCGTGGACGAGCCCGCTCGCCTCCATCGCCGCGTCCTCCACGGTCGTGCCGTCTACGGCTAGCGCGACGTTGTCGAACACGGCCGCGCCCTGCGGCAGCGGGAAGCGGAAGCGGTACGTCGCGTCCTCGTCGCTCGGGTTCGTGAGCCGATACCGCCCGTCGAAACGGACGCGGTAGGTCGGGTACCACAGGAGCCCCTTGCGGCGCTGGTCGAGGTCGAGGTCCACGGTGATGCCGGTCCCGGCAAGCGCAGCCGTCTCGAAGACCTCCTCCTCGATGGTCTCCTGCACGACCTGGCCCGCCTCCAGCCGCGTCTGCTCGCGCTCGACGAGGCGGCGGCGTTCAAGCGACGGCGCAAGCTGGGTGAGCGGTGCGCCCCACATCTCGCCGACGGAGCTGTGGAGGCTGGCTTCCTGCTGGTGGGTGCGGGTCATGACCGTCCCGCCGAGGAACATCCAGGCGAATGCGGTGCAGACAAAGATGAAGGCGATGGCGAAGAGGCGTCGAAGCATGGGGTTGGGAGTAGTTCGGTGATTCGGTGAGGCAGTGTTGCCGTGGTTCGGTGGCGGTCGGAGGACCCCGCTCGTAGGGGCGGCTTGCAGACCGCCCAATGGGGCCGGGCGCTGGAGAGACGGTGTGGCTCAGGCCGCCCGAGCGAGGGTGTCGGAGGACGTGGAGACGGCGTGTAGCGGAGAGACCGAGTGAGCCTGGGCGCGGCACGGCCAGCCGACCCGCAGCACACGGCGGTCGAGGGTGCGCTGGCAGCCAGCAGCGAAGGCGCGGTACGACACGCCTGCGCGGCGGAAGACCCGCCGGTGCCCCGGCCACACCGCGAGGCACGTCGCAGCGAGGAGCGCGCCATGGAGGCGGTCCACCCACGCGGCATAGCGAGCGGAGCGTTCGCGTTGGAAGCGCGCCAGCCGCTCGGCGTGGAAGCGGAGGTGCGCGGCCTCGTCGCGGAGGATCTGGCGGCAGAGCGCCTGTGTCACCGGGCACGCCGTCGCGTCGCGGAGTGCGGCGTAGTACTGCGTTGCGACGGTCTCGGCGGTGACGAGCACGCGCAAGCAGTTCTCCAGGCTCGGCGACCGCCGCACCCGCAGCTTGCGCAGGCCTCGGAAGACGAGGTCGACGCCCGTGCGGGTCTTGAGCGGTACCACAGCAGCGGTGAGCAACTGCGCCAGTTCACGCGCATGGCGCTGCTCCTCGCGGATGAAGAGTGCCATCGTCGCGCTGTAGGCCGGGTCGTCGTGCGCGGCGGCATACGCATCGGCGCAGCGCTGGAGGTAGCGGCCCTCCGACTGCTCGCCGAGTTGGAACTCCTGCACGGAGCGCACCACGGCGCGGCGGTCGTCGACGCTCCAGCGGACACCCTCCTGCCACGGAATCGAGCGCGGCGCGATGGCGTTGCGGGTGAAGTAGGCGTGCCAGTCGGTCGTCGGGCGAAAGCGGGAGCAGGGCATCGAGCAGCAGGGCAGGTGAACTGGGGCGAATGAACGGGGGCGAAGCAGGTCAAGCAGGGCGAGTCAGGCGGCCTCAGCGAGGGTGCCAGCAGGGCCGCCGGGGAGCGCGCCGAACTTTCGGGTGCGGCTGCGGAAGTCAGCGAGGACCGCGGCGAGGGCGTTGGCGTCCATCTCGGGCCAGCAGCGGTCCAGGAAGGCGAACTCGGCGTAGGCGCACTCCCAGAGCAGGAAGTCGGAGAGCCGCTGCTCCCCCGCCGTGCGCACGACGAGGTCCACGTCGGGTGCCCCCGCTTCAAACATGGGGGTGCCGGGTAGCGTCGCTGGATGCATCGCGGCGGCGAGGTGCCGCGCGAAGGCGTCGCGGGCGCTGGCGTCGCAGGAGAGGGCTTCGCCCGAGGCCTGGCAGCGGCGGGCGGCCTCCACGAGCGCGTCGCGGGCGCTGTAGTCCACGGCGATGCGGAGGTGCAGCCGGGTGCCGCGCCGCGTCTCCCACTCGCCCCGCGCGATGGCATTGCGGAGCGCCTCGGGCAACCGGTCGCGCCGCCCGATCACGCTCAGACGCACGCCCGCACGCTTGAGCCGCACGATCTCGCGGCGCAGCGCCCAACGGAAGAGCGCCATCAGCGCCGACACCTCGGCCTCGGGCCGCTTCCAGTTATCGGCTGAGAAGGCGTAGAGCGTGAGCGTCGAGACGCCCAGCCCCGGCGCCGCCTCCACCACGCGCCGCACGGCCTCGACGCCCGCACGGTGGCCGTCGGTGCGAGGCCGCCCGCGTCGCATCGCCCAGCGCCCGTTGCCGTCCATGATGCAGGCGAGGTGGAAGGGTTTCGGCTGGGTCAAATAGCTTTGCATTTTAAAGTATTGAGAGGAAAGAAAAGCCGTATTGGCGGCGTGTGAGGGTTTGAGAGTACAGGAGTGTTCAGTCTAGTGGGAAGCCCAGATCTGTTGCTAGCAGCGCTGCTCTTTTTTTAGCTCTCCAAACGAAGGAGGCTAAGACGCTGAAAGCGGAAGCAACGAGTCCGAGGAGGACAGCTTTATCTACGAAGTGAAGCTCAGGCGTTCGGAAGGCAACGATCCACGCGAGCGCGAAAGAGAAAAGGGCTAGGAATGCCCACGTGAGCGAAGTGCTGAGATTTGCCCTCACCGAGAACACCAAGCGGTCTCCTTTCTGCTCAATTACTCCTGTCAGCTTATCAGGCCATCCGGAGGTCCAGAAGGTTCGTGACGATCCAGGTATGCCGTAAGGCTGCTCCGTAACTAGGACATGGTCGCTGCTTCTCCGGACTCGTAGGTGTTGAGGTGCCTGCGCTAAGGAGAGCTCGTGGTCGCTCTCGCAGGAAAACTGCTCGACTGGGAAACCCACTTTGTAAGCGGACTCATCGCCGCCTGCCTGAAGCAGCCTGATCGTGAGCAGACCCACGACAAACACACCAATGAGAAGTACGAAGACGATCTCCATGGATCTTTTCGGCTCTCAGGCCTACTTCACCTCACATGCTTGTCGCGAGCGATGATTTGTTCGTCGTACGCCCGCAGTAGTCGCTCCGGCATCCAGTCACGGATGCCTTCGTCGCAGCTACCTAGGAGCGCAGCCCCTATGATGCGTTCGTTGATGGTCATAGTCGAGTCCTCAAGGCGTAGAGGTAGCACAGCCAGCCAGCAGCCGCGCCGAGCGCAAGCGAGGGCAAGAGAAAGGGGATTCCAAAGAGGGTGGCGAAGAGGAAAAACAGGAGGAGTGAAAGAAGGAAGGAGGGAGCTTGAGCGAGGCTACCGAGGGGATCCGTTTGTATGTCTGTCACGAAATCGCCTACCCCTGCAAAGGCAAACGCCACCGCCACCAGCAGCGCGCTGAGTTCGTAGATCTTGCCGGTGGTCACTAAACCGGCCACCCATCCTCGTTTCGTACTCCCTGTTGCCAACGCATCCGACACGACACGCGGAGCAGCGAGGGCACCAAGGAGGAGTGCAGACGGGATCGATGCCGTGGCTCCGATTTCGGCGAAGTACCACAGATCGCTCCATCCCAACGCACGCGCCACTACCCACGACGCGGACCACAGCATGACCGCTGCCGCGCCAAACAGTGCGGCCCCTACCGCTCGGTCTTTGATGGATGCACTTCTCACGTCGTACTTCTGACTTCCTACTTGATGCGTGTGGCGCGGATGATGGCTTCCATCTGGTCGAGGTAGCGCGTGAGGGCGGTGCGGCCCGCGTCGGTGAGGTCGTACTCGGTACGCGGCGTGCGGTCGTCGAAGAACTTGCGGCAGGCGACGTAGCCTGCGTCTTCGAGCTTGCGCGCGTGGACGGACAGGTTGCCGTCGGTGAGGTCGAGCGCGGTCTTGAGGTCGGTGAAGCTCATCGTCCCGCCCGCGGCCAGCGCCGAGACGATACCGAGGCGGATGCGCTGATGGATGGTCGTGTCGAGGTCGGGCGCGAATGGGGCTGCGGCTTCCAAGCGCGGCGCGCGGCGGAGCTTGTTTTTTGATTTAGGCATGCGTGGCGGTGGTTGAGTGGGCGGCGTGGTGGAAGAGCCAGGCGGCCGTGAGGAAGAGCGCGACGAAGAGGCCCGTCAGGCCGAGCAGTTCGAGCGCGCTGCTGTACGGGCGCCCTAGCCCCGCGACCATGGCATAGAGGCCGATGCCCGCCTGCACGAGCGCCATCGCGGCGAGCACGACGACCATCCCGCTCGCCCGGAAGCGCGCGACGAGCGCCCCGACTACGCCGAGCGCGATCACGCCGAGGTAGAGCAGGTTCGCCGGGTCCCCATCAGCCCCGATGAGTCCAACGCCCAGGCTTACCACGAACAGGAACAGCGTGGACGCCCCAGCCAGGCCGAGGCCCGCGCGATAAGCGATACGAGGAGCGAGTGTGGACATGAGGTGAGGGGAGCGTCAGCCGCCGTACTTGCGGGCGACGAGGAGGCCGAAGACGATGTGGAGGCCGCCGAATCCCGCCGCGAGGTAGGCGTCGCCCCAGGCGGCGGGGCTGAGCAGCGCCAGTGCGCCGAGCGCGAGGAAGCAGGCTCCCATCAGCGGGACGAGCCGCACCGAGAACATGCCCGCCGACGCCACGCCGACGCCGTAGCACAGCAGCCAGACGCCCGGCAGCAGGCGCCGCGTCGCGAGCATCGCCGTTCCGTCCGCGCCCAGACCGTCGGCATCGTAGTAGACGCCTGCCTCTGCAGCGCGCGCGAACAGTCCGCCGGTGTCGAACGCGTAGAGCGCGAGCGTGAGCAGCACGCCGACCCCCACCGCAGGAGCGAGGCCAAGCATAAACTTGCGCGCCTGCCCGGCGAGCAGGTCGAGCCCCTCGCCCCGCACCTTGTGCGCGAGGAAGGCCACGCCGAGGAGCACCCCCACGACGGCCTCGGCGGCCCACACGCGGAGCCACCCGGCGACGGTCGGCTGCGAAGCAGCAAGCCAGGCGGCCGCGAGCGCGGTCACGCCCATCGCGACGCCGCCCCAGCCGGGTACGGCGGTGAAGCGCGCCGAGCGCTCCATCGTGGCGCGAATGAAGCGGAGCTGGGCCGTCGCGGCCTCGTGCGGGGGCGGACCAGGCGCGGCCCCACGGCGGAGCGGCTTGCGGTCGGGACGAGTCATACGAATAGAAGGGATACAAGAACTTTGTAAATCAAAGTAATGAGATCTGACAGCCAGCGCAAGCGCAAAATGAGACCGGCGTATGTTTTGCCCCTCGGCACCGAGCCCTCCCTTGCCGACCTGTCTCGTATGCCCATGCGTCTACTTCGCTTAGCGCACCTCCTGATTTCGCTCATCAGCCTGCTGTGCATCCTCGCGCTGACGCCTGCGGCGGCGCAGCCGTGGACCTCCGCGCTCGTCGCGCCGGACGCTGAGGGGC